>NZ_CP120653.1:0-313675 GCF_030545015.1 Myroides sp. JBRI-B21084 | reverse complement strand
TTATCCATTGTTTTGGTAGTTCCCCTATTTAAGCCTAAATACAACACTTCGGGTTCGTTTAAATCAAAAGCTGTTTCAAATGTAGATTCGCCTTTTAAAACAATACTATCTAAAGTAATTAGGGTGCTGTCTTTTAATTGCTGTATGTATAAGGTACCTTGTTTTAATCCTTTTATTTCGCCGGTAATTTTAGTATTTCCCTCTTTTTTTGAAGTACAGGCAACAAAAGCAGCCACTCCTAAAAGTGTAACAAATAATTTTTTCATCTTATTTAAATAAATCCATTCCAGGTATGTTTGGCATGCCATCTTTAGCAGCTGCAGCCAGTTCGGCTTCGTTAATTGCGCCAGCTTTTTCTAAAGCTTTATTTAACGTTAAAATTAAGTAGTCTTCTAACTGTTCTTTATCTTGCAATAATTCTTCGTTAACATCAACACTTTTAATTACTCGATTTGCTGTTACTGTAACCTTTAATAACCCGTCGGCACTTTGTTCATCAATTAAAACCGTGTTTAAACGTTGCTTTGTTTCTTCTACTTTTTTTTGGGCATCTTGTAATTTTCCCATCATGCCCATTAAATCTCCAAACATAAATTCAATTTTTATTTTATTTACAAAAGTATTAAATTCAGCCTAAATCGCTAATTATAAATTATGAAACCTATAAATACCTTTATGCTTGCTTTTTGTATTATTTTTGCAGCATGTTCAACAACAAAAAATAAAATGAATAACACTATAAAAGAACCAATTGCTAAAATTATTCCTACTAAATTAGAAAAACACGGCGATGTACGTATTGATAATTACTATTGGTTAAATGAACGCGATAATAATGATGTTATTGCTTATTTAGACGAAGAAAACGCGTACTACAACCAAATGACCGCGCATACTAAAGATTTTCAGAAAGATTTATTTGAAGAAATGAAAAACCGAATTAAAGAAGACGACACATCGGTGCCTTACTTTAACAACGGTTATTGGTATATTACCCGTTTTGAAAAAGGGAAAGACTACCCTATTTACGCGCGCAAAAAAGCAACACTTGATGCACCTGAAGAAATTATGTTTGATTGTAACGAAATGGCTAAAGGGCATGCTTATTTTCAGTTAGGTGGATTGAACATTAGCGATGATAATAAATTTGCTGCTTTTGGAATTGATACGGTATCGCGCAGAGAATATACCATACAAATTAAAAACCTAGAAACAGGAGAAATTTTACCAGTTAAAATTGAAAAAACAACAGGTGGAAGTACTTGGGCTGCCGATAACAAATCGTTATTTTACTCACGTAAGGATGAACAAACGCTACGTGCCGACCGTATTTTTAAACATACGTTAGGTAACAATGTGGCACAAGACGAATTGATTTTTAACGAAAAAGACGAAACTTTTTCTACCTTCGTTTATCGTTCAAAATCACGAAAATATTTAATAATTGGGTCAGAAAGTACATTAACTTCAGAATATCAAATTTTAGAAGCCAACAATCCAAACGGAAAATTTAGTGTTTTTCAAAAACGTACCCGCGGTTTAGAATATTCTATTTCGCATTACAACAATCATTTTTATATAGTAACTAATAAAGATAAAGCTACTAACTTTAAGTTAATGATTACGCCCGAAACGGCAACAACTAAAGAAAATTGGACTGATTTAATTCCACATCGAGATGATGTTTTGTTAGAAGGAATTGATATTTTTAAAGATTATTTAGTTATTTCTGAACGATTTAACGGGTTGTCACACTTAAAAATCATGCCTTGGCAAAATCCTGAACAAGCGTATTATTTACCTTTTAACAACGAAACCTACACCGCATACACTACAACTAATTTAGATTTTGATACCGAAATTCTACGTTACGGTTACCAATCTATGGCTACCCCATCGTCAATCATAGATTTTAACATGCGTACACAAGAAAAAACGGTTAAAAAAGAGCAAGAAGTTTTAGGCGGAACTTTTAATAAAGATAATTATACCGAAGAACGTGTTTGGGCTACAGCAACCGATGGTACTAAAATTCCAATTTCGTTAGTATATAAAAAGGATTTAAAGAAAGATGGAACCAATCCGCTGCTTCAATACGCCTATGGTTCGTACGGTTCAACAATGGAGCCCTATTTTTCTACAGCTCGTTTAAGTTTATTAGATCGCGGTTTTATTTACGCCATTGCTCACATACGCGGCGGCGAAGATTTAGGACGTGAATGGTATGAAAATGGCAAATTACTTAAAAAGAAAAATACGTTTACCGATTTTATTGATTGTTCTAAATTTTTAATCGATCAAAAATACACCTCAACAACGCATTTGTATGCCGAAGGTGGTTCTGCAGGTGGTTTGTTAATGGGTGTGGTTTTAAACGATGCACCTGAGCTGTACAACGGGGTAATTGCGCAAGTACCTTTTGTTGATGTGGTTACAACCATGTTAGACGATTCTATTCCGTTAACAACTGGGGAATACGATGAATGGGGAAATCCGAACGAAAAAGAATATTACGATTATATGAAATCGTATTCGCCTTACGATAATGTAGCGCCACAAGATTACCCAAATTTATACATATCAACAGGTTTACACGATTCGCAAGTACAATATTGGGAACCTGCAAAATGGATTGCCAAATTACGCGCCCTACGCACCAATAAAAATTTATTGTTTTTAGATACCAACATGGATGCAGGCCATGGAGGAGCATCAGGACGTTTTGAAGCGTTAAAAGAAGTAGCTAAAGAATTTGCCTTTATTTTAGATTTAGAAGGAATTAAAAAATAATTACAAAAAAAACAGTACTTTTGCACCGTGAAATAGCGATGTTAAAAAAGCGCTAAAAACATAACAAATGAAAAAAGATATTCATGCACATGAGAATATTTTAGATTTTGTGGGCAACACTCCCTTAATTAAACTAAAAAAAATATCTCAAGGTTTAAAAGGAAACTTTTATGCAAAAGTTGAAGCTTTTAATCCAGGGCACTCATCAAAAGATCGCATTGCTTTACATATTATTGAAGAAGCAGAACGCCGCGGCATTTTAAAACCAGGCAGCATAATTGTAGAAACCACGTCGGGCAACACAGGTTTTAGCATTGCAATGGTGAGTATTATTAAAGGTTACAAATGTATTTTAGCGGTATCGTCTAAATCGTCAAAAGATAAAATAGATATGTTGCAAGCCATGGGCGCAAAAGTATATGTTTGCCCAGCAAATGTTGCAGCCGATGATCCAAGATCGTACTACAGCGTAGCACAAAGCATACATAACGAAACCCCAGGTTCGGTTTATATCAATCAGTATTTTAACGAACTAAATATCGATGCGCATTACCAAACAACTGGTCCTGAAATTTGGGAACAAACCAACGGGCAAATAACGCATTTAGTTGCTTGTTCAGGAACAGGTGGTACCATTTCAGGAACGGCTCGATTTTTAAAAGAACAAAACCCAAATGTGCGTATTTTAGGCGTTGATGCCTATGGTTCGGTTTTAAAAAAGTTTCACGAAACTAATGAATTTGATGCAAATGAAATTTACCCTTATCGTGTTGAAGGTATGGGAAAAAACCTAATACCAACTGCAACCGATTTTAAGGTAATTGATGAATTTATAAAAGTTACCGATGAAGATGCTGCATATACAGCACGTGAAATTTCAAAAACCGAAGGTATTTTTGTAGGATATACCTCAGGGGCAGCTTTTCAGGCTGTACGCCAATTTGCGAATGAAGAAGAGTTTACAGAAGACAGCAACGTGGTAGTTATATTTCCCGATCATGGATCGCGTTACATGAGCAAAATTTACAGCGATGATTGGATGCGCGAACAAGGCTTTTTAACTAACGAAAATGTTACCGAAAGTCAAATTCAATATGTAGAATAACATTACAAAATAATTAAAGAAAAAGGAAAACGAAAGTTTTCCTTTTTTTATACCAAAAAATAAAAACAGTAATCTGTGTAACAATATAGTAAATTGTTTTACTTATATTTAAAATTCAATCAATCAAACTATAAAAAATAAGTTATGAGTTTAAAAATTTCGGGTTTAACAAAAACCTATAAAAACGGCGTAAAAGCTTTAGATAACGTAAATTTAGAAATAGGTAAAGGAATGTTTGGTTTACTTGGGCCCAACGGTGCAGGAAAATCTTCGTTAATGCGTACTATTGCAACTTTACAAACGCCTTCAACAGGATCAATTTATTTTAACGATATTAATGTTTTAGAAGATAAAAATGCGTTGCGAAAAGTTTTAGGATACTTACCGCAAGAATTTGGTGTATACCCTAACATGTCGGCAGAAACTTTATTAGATTATTTTGCCCAACTTAAAGGAATTACAAAAAAAGAAGAACGCAAAAATATTATAACCGAAGTTTTACAATTAACCAACCTATACGATGTTCGCAACAAAAGCGTAAGTGGTTATTCTGGTGGTATGAAACAACGTTTTGGTATAGCTCAATTGCTTTTAAACAATCCACAATTAATAATTGTTGATGAACCTACAGCAGGATTAGACCCTGCAGAACGCCATCGTTTTTTAAATGTTTTACGCGAAATTGGCGCCAATCATACCGTAATTTTCTCAACACATATTGTTGATGATGTGCGTGAATTGTGCAATGAAGTTGCTATTTTAAATGGTGGTAAAATTTTATTTGAAGGAACACCTAAAAGTGGAGAAGAATTACTTGAGGGTAAAATTTGGAGAAGAACTATTGAACGTGCCGAATTTGATACTTACAATAAAGAACACAATATTTTATCAACAAATTTTAATCCAGATAATACGTTAAACATACGTGTGTACAGTGATGTGCAACCCAACGAAACGTTTATTAAAGCAGTTCCAATTTTAGAAGATGTTTATTTTGTTTCACTAAAAAATGATAACTAATGCTAGGTACTATTTTTAATTTTGAAACAAAACGCTGGTTTAAAAATTGGCAGTTTTATGTATATTTTTTACTTTTTTTTACGCTATCCTTTTTAGTAATGGCCGGAGCTTCGGGCTATTTTGATAATTTTACAGTTACAACGGCTTCTAACACTTTTGTAAATTCTCCAATTGCTATTAACAGCATGTTAAACGGTTTGGCTACTTACATTAATTTTATTATTCCAGCAGTAATTGGCGCAACGGTTGCACGCGATTATAAATACAATATGCACACTTTACTGTTTGCGTATCCTTTTAATAAATTACAATACTTAGTTGCAAAGTTTTTTAGTGGCTTTTGCATTACTTTACTTATCACTTTTTCATTAGCAATTGGTTTTTTGTTGGCTAATTTATTGCCTTTTGGAAACACAGAATTACTTGGACCCATTAATATTTGGGCTTACTTTCAAAGTTATTTGATTTTAATTGTACCAAATGTTTTTTTTATTGGCGCACTTACTTTTTTGTTGGTTACACTAACTCGTAAACAATATACAGGTGTTATTTTAGTTATTATTTTGTTATTTGTACCTGGTATTATAAGCAGTTTAACTGCAAAGGTTGACGATAAATTTGTGGCTGCATTGTGGGAACCTTTTGGAAACCAAGCTTTAACATATATTACAAAATACTGGACAATTGATGAACAAAACACTTTATCAATCCCTTTTGATAACGTACTTATTTACAATCGTTTAATTTGGATTGGAGTTGGTATTTTAGCTTTTATTGCTACTTATTTTACATTTTCATTTAATCAATCCCCTATAAATTTATCGTTTAAGAAAAAAGGAAACAGATTGGTTAAAAACAACTTTAGCAGCGTTGTTAAAGTAAATTTACCAAAAGTATCGTACAATTTTTCTTTTTGGACAAATCTTAAAACTGCTATTCGCTTATCTAAATTTGAATTTCTAAGTATTTTAAAAAATTCGATTTTTATAATTTTATTAGGCGTTTTAGTAATTTTCATACTTATTTCAAGTATAAGTTTGGGTGAAATGTTTGGTACAAATACCTATCCGGTAACCTGGAAAGTTATTCAATTAGTTAACATAGGTGTAGGTATATTTTTATCTATTTTAATATTTTTATTTTCAGGTATATTACTAAATAATGCGCAATCATCTCGTATAAATTTATTGATAGATGCCACAGCAATACCAAATTGGTCGTTGTTATTATCAAAATTTATTGCGTTAGTACAAATGGTTTGTTTAGTGTTTTTGGTTGGAATTGCATCGGGAATGATTATTCAAGCATATGCAGGTTATTATCATTTTGAATTAGATCAATACATTACCGAATTATTTGGCTTGCAATTAATTGATTATGTTATTTTAATATTGTTTGCTCTTTTTATTCAAGCATTTTTTAAAAATTACTTTATTGGATTCTTCATAAGTATTGCCCTTGTACAATTATTACCTGTTGCTTTAAGAAAATTAGGTATTGAACAATCGGTTTTTCATTTTAATTCTGATCCAGGGTATAGTTATTCCGATATGAACGGATACGGTACAATACGCGATTATTTTTACTACAAAATATATTGGTTGCTTTTTGCATTTGTTTTATACGGCTTAACACTCCTTTTTTGGCGTCGTGGCATATTAGCTGGCGCTAAAGAACGCATTAAAATTGCTTTAGGCCGATTAAAAACTCCAATAGTTGTTCCTTTAATTGTGTTAGCCTGTGGTTTTTTAGGATTGGGATATGCCTTGTATTTCCAAACTGTAAAATTAGAACCGTATTACACTTCTCAAGAATATGAGATACAAAGAGTCGATTTCGAAAAAAAGTACAAAAAATATCAAAAATATCCACAACCACGCATTGTAGATGTAAACGTTGCAATGGATATTTTCCCAAAAGAACGCAATTACAAAGCAGTTGTTAATTACGTTATGGTTAACAAATCTGATAAAAAAGTAGATTCTCTTTTTATAAATTACGGTAAAAATTTAAAAAAAATACATTTTAACCAGGCGTATCAATTGGTTATGAAAGATACCGTAATGGATTTTGACATCTACAAACTTAACACCCCACTTAATCCAGGCGATTCATTAAAGGTTGAAATGGTGGTGCAAAATAAACCGAATACATGGTTAAAAGATCGTTCGCCAATTATTGAAAACGGTACTTTTATAAACAATACCATATTTCCTTCTTTTGGATACAACCAAAATGTTGAAATAGAAGATAATAACGTACGTAAAAAATACAAATTAGCTCCGCGAGAACGTATGGCTGCAACAAACGATCCGGAAGCACGTAAAAACACTTATATTTCTAACGAAGCCGATTGGATTACGTTTGAAACTACAGTGAGTACAGCAGACGACCAAATTGCTATTGCACCAGGTTATTTGCAAAAAGAATGGCAAAAAGATGGCAGAAATTACTTCCATTACAAAATGGATCAAAAAATGCTAAACTTTTACGCTTTTAATTCGGCTAAATATCAAGTAAAACGTGAAAAATGGAACAATTTAAATTTAGAAATTTACTACCATAAAGGCCACGAATATAATTTGAACCGAATGATGGATGCTTTAAAAAAATCGTTGGCATATTACAGCGAAAATTTTGGTTCGTACCAACACAAACAAGCGCGCATTATAGAATTTCCTAAAACCATGGGTACATTTGCGCAAGCATTTGCTAACACCATGCCTTTTTCTGAAGCTATTGGTTTTATTGCAAAGGTTGATGAAGAAGATCCTAATAGTGTAGATTATCCTTTCTCGGTTGTATCGCACGAAATGGCACATCAATGGTGGGCACATCAGGTAATTGGTGCCAATGTAAAAGGCGCAACTTTGTTGTCTGAATCTATGTCTGAATACAGTTCTTTAAAAGTTTTAGAAAAAGAATACGGTAAATTTCAAATGCGTAAATTCCTAAAAGAAGCTTTAGATAGTTACTTACAAGGACGTAAATGGGAAAACAAAGAAGAAAACCCGTTAATGTACAACGAAAACCAACAATACATACATTACAATAAAGGTTCGGTTGTTTTATATGCTATGAGCGATTATTTAGGCGAAAAAAAATTCAACAACATTTTAAAACAATTTGTTGAAAAAGTTAAATTTCAAGAAGCGCCTTATACCAATTCTATAGAATTTGTAAATCTTTTAAAAGCAAACGCGCCGGCTAACTTGCAATATTTAATAACTGATATGTTTGAAACCATTACTCTTTACGATAATAAAGTTAAAAAAGTAAAGGTTACCCCTTTAAAAAATGGAAAATACAAGGTAGATATATCGTTTATTGCATCAAAATACCGAACATCACCAAAAGGTACTCAAATTTATAAAGATGCAAACGGCAAAACATTACTAGGTACAGATGGAGTCAAAAAAATACAATCGTACACTATGAACGATTTTATTGAAGTAGGTATTTTTGGCGAAAAAACCATAAAAGGTACTCACGAATACGAAAATGAATTGTACAATAAAAAATACCTAATTAGCAAGGTAAATAACAAAGTAAGTATTATTGTTGATAAAAAACCTATTGAAGTTGGGGTTGACCCTTACAATAAATTAATTGACCGCGATAGTAATGATAATCGTAAAAAAGTAAATTAGTTCTTAACAAAAATCATCATTCAAATTGAATGGCGATTTTTGTTGTAATTTACATTTTCTATAAAATGTACTTGCTAAATAACATGTTCATTGAAAACCATTTTTCTATAATTAACACCCCATTTTGCCATTTCATTTATCATTGGTAAAAGTGTTTGGCCGTATTCGGTTATTGCATAAGAAACGGTTACAGGTTTAGTGTTATGAACCGTTCGGCTAATTAATTTATTCATTTCTAAATCTTGAAGTTCTTTTGATAGCATTTTAGAACCAATTCCATTTACTTCTCTAAGTAAATCCATAAAACCTAAGGTATTTCCTTCAATAAGTGTTCCTATTATATGAAATTTCCATTTACCTGACAACAAACTCATTACATCACTTATTGCTTGCATTCTAACTTTGCAAACAGGCGTTTTATTTATTTCGGCCGTTTTTTTCATTAAAAATATTCGTTTTATCGTTCAAATATATTTATTTAATTGGCAGTTCCCAAAAGGAAACTACTTTCCAAAATGAAATTCATGGTATTTGTAACATTCGTTTTACTAGCTTTGTTAACGTGATGGGTCAATAAATGGCATATCAAAATTTAAAAACAATTGAACTTATGAACCTATTAAAATTCGTCACTTTATTCATTCTACTTGGCAATTTAGGATGTCAAGGTCAAACAAAAAAGAAAATGGAACAAAAAAACCCGTTATTGTGCAACCCCGAAAGCGGAATTTGCGAAATGCCTACAAACAAAACAAATGCTGTAACGTCGAACACAGTAACTTCAGAAACAAAACCTGTAAAAATAATTTATTACACCGACCCTATTTGCTCTTCTTGTTGGGGAATTGAACCGCAATTGCGAAAATTAAAACTTGAATATGGCACATATTTAGATATTGAATACCGTATGGGAGGTTTGCTTCCAAATTGGAGTTACAACAGTGGTGGTATAAGCAAACCTTCTGATGTTGCACATCATTGGGACGAAGTAAGCGCATATTACGACATGCCTATTGATGGCGATGTGTGGTTAGAAAACCCTTTAGATTCATCATTCCCACCTTCAATTGCTTTTAAAGCTGCACAAATGCAGAATAATGAAAAGGCTATTTTATTTTTACGCGAAATTAGAGAAATGGTTTTTCTTAAAAAACTAAACATTACAAAATGGGAAAACTTAGAATTAGCTGCCAAAAAAGTGGGACTTAATGTTGCTACCTTTAAAAACGATTATGAAGGAAATGCAAAAACACTTTTTGAAGAAGATTTAAAATTAGCACGCGAATTGGGCGTTAGGGGATTCCCTACTGTATTTTTTGCAAATAAAACAGGTAGTAAAGAAACTGTTTACGGTTCTAAACCATACAGTTCTTATGAAAATGCTATACTTAAAATGTTGCCCGAAGCTACTAAACAAACGTATGAAAAAAGCTGGAGTGCAATTTTTAATAAATACAAATCGTTAACTGCAAAAGAGTTTTCTGAACTTACTGAAATACCTAGAAAAGATAGTGAAGCCTTTTTAAATGACTTAACTGCAAAAGGAAAGTTAGAAAAATTAACCACTAAAAATGGATCTATTTGGACACTAAAATAACCAAAACTTTATACTAATTTTTAGCCCCCAAAATATATATTTTGGGGGCTATTTTAATATTATAACCAGTATAAATACTTAGAATTATCTTGAATAATTAGGTGCTTCTTTTGTAATTGTAACGTTATGTGGGTGACTTTCACCAATACCCGAAGACGTTAATTGTACAAAACGAGCTGTTTCTTGTAACGTAGGAATATCTTTAGCACCACAATACCCCATACCTGCACGTAAACCACCAATAAACTGAGTCATAGATTCATTAAGTTCGCCTTTATATGGTACACGTCCTTCAATACCTTCAGGTACTAATTTTTTAACATCGTCCTCTACATCTTGGAAATAACGGTCTTTAGAACCATGCTTCATAGATTCTACAGAACCCATTCCGCGGTAGGTTTTAAATTTTCTACCTTCAAAAATAATGGTTTCACCTGGCGATTCTTTAGTACCAGCCAACATTGATCCTAACATAACACAATCAGCACCTGCGCCTAATGCTTTAGGAATATCGCCTGTGTAACGCAAACCACCATCGGCAATTACAGGTACACCTGTTCCTTTTAAAGCGGCTGCAACTTCCATTACAGCAGAAAATTGAGGAAAACCTACACCTGCAACAACGCGTGTTGTACAGATAGAGCCTGGACCAATACCTACTTTAACGGCATCGGCACCTGCTTCTGCTAAATACAAAGCAGCCTCGGCTGTAGCAATATTTCCTACTACTACATCAATTTCTGGAAAAGCAGCTTTTACTTCTTTTAACGTATTTACTACACCTTTTGTGTGCCCGTGTGCTGTATCAATAATTAAAGCATCTACACCTGCGGCAACTAATGCTTTTGCACGTTCAACAGCATCAGCAGTTACACCTAAAGCTGCAGCAACGCGTAAACGACCAAATTTATCTTTGTTTGCGTTTGGCTTTAAAGTTAACTTGGTAATATCGCGAAATGTAATTAAACCCACTAATTTAAAATCGGCATTAACTACAGGTAATTTTTCAATTTTATTTTCTTGTAAAATTTGTTCGGCATCTGCTAAAGTTGTACCTTCTAAAGCGGTAACAATTTTTTCTGAAGTCATTACTTCAACAATCGATCGTGCATTATCTTTTTCAAAACGTAAATCGCGATTGGTAACAATTCCTTTTAAAATTTGATTTTGATCTACCACAGGAATACCACCAATTCCGTTTTCTTTCATTGCTAATTTAGCATCGCCAACAGTTGCTGTTAATGGTAAAGTAACTGGATCTATAATCATACCCGATTCTGCACGTTTTACTTTGCGTACTTCTAAAGCTTGTTGCTCTACGGTCATATTCTTGTGTAAAACACCAATTCCACCTTCACGCGCCATAGCAATTGCCATATCACTTTCGGTAACCGTATCCATAGCTGCAGAAATTACAGGTACATTTAAGGTAATGTTTCTAGTAAATTTAGATTGAATATTAACTTCACGTGGTAATACCTCAGAGTAAGCAGGTATTAAAAGAACGTCGTCATAAGTTAAACCTTGACCGACTATTTTAGTTGTGTGTGCTTTCATGTTGCAATTGTAGTTGAATTGCATGCAAATTTAATGCTTTTTTAGATAAAAATACAATTTTAATGATAAAAATTAAATATCTTTAATGCTTCGTTATAAGCTGCTTCAAATGACATCATTTGAACGTTAGTTTCTGCTTTATTTGCAGTAAAATAGCTCAACATTTTTTCAGTAGGCATATTTCCCGTTAAATCATCTTTTGCCATTGGGCAACCACCAAAACCTTTTATGGCTCCATCAAAACGAATGCAACCTGCTTTATAGGCAGCATCAATTTTTTCAAACCAAGCATCGGGTGTGGTATGCAAATGTGCACCAAATTCTATATTTGGGTATTTAGGAATTAAATTAGAATACAAATAATCTATATCTTTAGGTGTTGAACTTCCTACAGTATCAGAAAGCGATAAAATAGTCACCCCCATATTTGCCAATTTTTCTGTCCATTCACCAACAATATCAACATTCCAAGGATCTCCGTACGGATTTCCAAAACCCATTGAAAGATACGCCACAACCTCTTTATTGGTTTTATTGGCGATTTCTAAAATTTCTTGTAAAGTAACTATAGATTCGGCAATGGTTTTATGCGTATTGCGCATTTGAAAGTTTTCTGAAATTGAAAAAGGAAAGCCTAAATATTTTATTTCATTATGAACCGATGCCATTTCGGCACCTTTTGTATTTGCAATGATGGCCAATAATTTTGTTTTAGTATCCGATAGATCTAATTGCGCTAAAACCTCTGCAGTATCTTGCATTTGAGGAATGGCTTTAGGCGATACAAAACTTCCAAAATCTAACGTGTCAAAACCACAACGCAAAAGCGATTGTATGTATTGTACTTTTTTTTCGGTAGGAATAAACATTTTAATGCCTTGCATTGCATCGCGCGGACATTCTATTATTTTTACTGGCTTCATAAGTTTCAAAGATAATAGAAAGTAAAATATCTACAAAAAAAATTAATCCAATTTGTAAGCAGTTATTTTATCCACATAAAAACAATTAATGTAATAAAAATTGCAATTTGAAAGTAGTTCATATATGCTTGCACGTATTTGTTTTGCTTTAAAAAAGTGTTTAAATAACCACTTAATATGGCAACTGCACAAAAAACAATAAAAGCTTGAATCATGGCTATACTGCCTAGTGTGTAAACTTGCATTTTTAAATTACCCGCAGCTGGCCTTAAGAATGTTGGGAACAACGACAAAAAAAACAACATAATTTTGGGGTTTAAAATATTCATTATTAAACCTTGTTGTACTTGTTGCAATACATTACTTTTTGTTATGGTTTGCGTTGTTGGTTCTACACTAATTGGCTGAAAAGGTATTTTGTATAAAAAATATACAATTCGCAATAAATATAAAGAACCAAATATTTTAATTGCTAAAAACAACCATGGAATGGCTACTATTAAGGTTGAAATTCCAAAAGCCAATAATGTGGTATGAAATAACAACCCTGAACTTAAACCAACTGCTGCCGCTAAACCAAATTGCTTGCCTTTTGCTAAACTTGTAGATAAAACATACATTATATCTGGTCCAGGCGATATAGTTAAAGCAAAACTTGTAATAAAAAATGATATAATAATATCTAACGTCATTAACTACGTTTTAGAATAGCTTGGTTAATTTCTTTAATTAAAGCAGGACCCTCGTAAATAAAACCAGTATAAATTTGAATTAACGCTGCACCAGCGTCTAATTTTTCTAAAGCATCGGCTGCAGTATGGATACCTCCTACTCCAATTATTGGAAACGATTTATTACTTTTTTCTGATAAAAAACGAATAACTTCGGTAGATCTTTTGGTTAATGGTTTGCCTGACAAACCACCTACTTCAACTTTATTTGCAGATTGTAACCCATCGCGTGCAATGGTAGTATTTGTAGCAATAACACCTGCAATTTTGGTATCGTTTACAATATCAATGATATCTAATAACTGTTCATTGGTTAAATCGGGTGCTATTTTTAGTAGAATTGGCTTTTGTTTTGGCTTCTTAACATTTAAACTTTGCAAGGTTGCTAATAAAGCTGTTAAAGGCTCTTTATCTTGTAACGCGCGTAAATTTGGTGTGTTAGGTGAACTAACATTCACTACAAAATAATCAACATAAGGATATAAAGCTTCAAAACAAATGGTATAATCGTTAACTGCCTCTTCGTTAGGTGTTACTTTATTTTTACCAATATTACCACCAATTAAAACCCCTTTGTTTTGTTTTAATCGTTCTATTGCTAAGTCAATTCCGCCATTATTAAAGCCCATGCGGTTAATAATTCCCGAATCTTCTTTTAAACGAAACAAACGTTTTTTAGGATTTCCTTCCTGTGGTTTAGGAGTAATGGTACCAATTTCAATAAAACCAAAACCAAATGCATCTAATTCATTATATATTTTAGCATCTTTATCTAAACCTGCAGCTAAACCTACTGGATTTTTAAATTTTAAACCAAAAACTTCGCGTTCTAATTTTTTATCATTTACTTGATAGATCGATTTTAATACCGATTTCATACCCGGAATAGCATGCATGGTTTTTATCATTGAAAAAGTAAAATGATGCACTTTTTCGGGATCAAATTTGAATAAAAGCGGACGAATTATTGATTTATACATGATTAAAAATTTTAAGGCTTTGCAAAAGTAGCCTTTTTGAAATCAAATTGAAAGATTTAATAATTGAAAGATTTAAAATTGAAGTTTATTTATAAAAAAACCTGCAAATTTCTATAAATTTTGCAGGTTTAAACTTTGACTTTTTATATATTACTCACAACCGTCTATTGTACACGAACTCCCATTTTTAGTTTCATTTACTAAAACCGTTTCGTTGTAGGTTTGGGTTAAAGCTTCAATAAATAAATGAGTAGGTTGCGCACCCGATAATGCGTATTTTTTATTTAATACAAAAAACGGAACACCTGAAACGCCCATATTTTTTGCTTCTAAAATATCATTATTCACCTCGTTATCAAGCAAATTTGTTGTTAATATTTCTTTGGCTTGTTCTGTATTTAACCCCAATTCTGTTGCAATTTGTAACAAAACATTTACATTGGCAATGTTTTCTCCGTCTTCAAAATGAGCTTTAAATAACAATTCTTCCGCATCATTCGCTTTGTTGCTTTTAGCTGCAAAATGTAATAATTTATGAGCTAAAAAGGTATTTGCTATTATATTTTTATAAAAATCGAAATGAATACCCGCCTTTTCACCCATTTCCTTAACATGCTGTTGCATTTGATCAACTTGTTGAGTAGTTAATCCTTTACGCTCACTTAAATATTGACTTGTTGTTTTTAAACCCGATGTTTCGGTTAAATCAGGATCTAATTGAAAACTTTTCCATTCAACTTCAACCTCATTTTTAAACGGAAGTGTTTCCAAAGCAGCTTCAAAATTCTTCTTCCCTATATAACAAAACGGACACATAACATCCGACCAAATTTGTATTTTCATTATAAAAATTTTGTCAAAAGTACAATTTCAGCTTTAATTTAGGTGTTACATTTTTCTTAATTTTAGGTTGATTTTTAGCACAACTTCTTTAAAAATCAATTAAAAACATATTTTTACTTTTATAACCGATTGGTTTATGATATATTTGAAAAAATCTATGTAAAAATTAAATTTATGAAAACCTTACGTATTAAAAATATGGTTTGCCCGCGATGTATTATGGTTATTGAAAAAACGATGGAAGATTTAGGTTACGATATAAACGACGTAGATTTAGGTATGATTGAATTTCATGAACCCATTACACTTGACGATCGTGATAAAATTGAAAATGCCATAAAACCTTTGGGGTTTGAAATTTTAAGCGACAAAAAAAGCATGTTGGTTGAACGTATAAAAAATCAAATAATTGAATTGGTTTCTAAAGATATGAACGATTTAACCATTACGCTTTCTGAATATTTAGCTAGTAAGTTACAAACAGAATACCAAACGTTAAGTACTTTATTTTCTAACCAAGAATCGCAAACAATTGAACAATACTACATTCTTCAAAAAATAGAAAAGGTTAAAGAATTATTGGTTTACGATGAATTAACATTAAGCGAAATTGCCTATAAAATGAATTACAGTTCGGTGGGTCATTTAAGCAACCAATTTAAAAAAGTAACCGGTTTAGCACCAACGCATTTTAAAGAAATTAAAACTTTTAAAGAAGAAGTTTTACAAAATACTGAAGTAAAATAAACCTTTAAAAGGTTTATTTTTTTTCTGATAATTTCTTTAAATTATACAAACTTTTTTTATAATTGTGTAAAGGTATTTTTGGGTTTTCGGAGTAATTTTACAAAAAGATGTACCTAATTATGAAAACCCGCTATAAAATAAACGAAATGACGTGCAGCGGCTGCCAAGCCAAAGTTACCGAAGCGTTACAAACCGTTGCAGATAAAGTTGAAGTAAGTTTAAATCCTGCTGAAGCTGTTATAGAAACAAACAAAAAAATTGCTTTAGAAGATTTACAAAATGCACTTTCACACAAAGGTCCGTACACCATTCAGGAAATTACAATAAATGCCGATGGTACAGAAATACTTTCAGAAATAGCTCACCATGCTGCACATAATCACAACAATCATAACCAACCGCCCAAACAGTTAGAACATTTAGCTGGTAAATACTATTGCCCAATGCTTTGCGAAGGCGATAAAGTTTACGATAGCAATGTTGGCTGCCCCGTTTGTGGTATGGATTTGGTGCAAATTGGTGGAAGCACAACCAAAAACAACGAGGAAAGTATTTTAAAAACTATGTTTTTACAAGCGGCAATAGTTACCGTTCCTGTTTTTTTTATTGCCATGTTGGGTATGAATCACGATAGTTTTATTTACAACATAATTCCGTTTAACGTTGCGCTTTGGTTGCAATTTTTAGGAGCTACGGCTGTATTAACAATCGGTAAAAAATATTTAAAACGCGCCTATGTTTCCTTTAAAACTTTAAACTTAAACATGTTTAGTTTGATTGGTTTAGGCGCAATTGCAGCTTATTTATTTTCAATTTACGTGTTTTTTAATCAACATGCCTTTCACAACAACAGCCATTTACCCATTTACTTTGAAAGCGTTGCCGTAATTTTTACGTTAATGATTTTAGGACAATGGTTAGAAGCACGTGCACACAAAAAAACAAAATCGTCTTTAGAACATTTATTGAATTTAGTTCCGCAAAAAGCTACGCTTTTATTAAATGGAAAAACCACTGAAATTGATATAGACAAAGTTCAAATTAACGATGAATTATTGGTAAAACCTGGTGAAAAAATACCAGTAGACGGTATCATTCAATCTGGAAATACATCTGTAAACGAAGCTTTGTTAACTGGCGAACCCTTACCTGTAAACAAGAAAGAAAACGACGAGGTTTTAGCAGGTAGTATCAATACCGATCAATCGTTTACAATGAAAGCAACCCGAGTTGGGCAATTTACAACCATTGCACAAATTATTGAAATGGTAAACAAAGCTAGTTTATCTCGCGCTCCAATTCAGCGTTTAGCCGATAAAATTTCAGGGTATTTTGTACCTATAGTAGTTTTTATTGCAGTTTGTAGTTTTGTGTATTGGGGATATTTTTCTAAAGATCCCTCGTTGTTATTTGGTTTACAAAATGCCATTTCTGTACTAATAATTGCTTGCCCTTGTGCATTGGGGTTGGCTACACCGGTTTCTATTTCGGTAGGAATTGGCAAAGGAGCCGAATATGGGATCTTAATAAAAAAAGCTGAAGCTTTAGAATCTTTACAAAAAACCAATGTTTTAATTACAGATAAAACAGGAACAATAACAGAAGGAAAAACATCATTAGAAAAAATCATTCCATTAAAAAGAATTTCAGAAGAAGAACTAATTAAAATTACAGCCCAACTTAACGCAAGCAGTGAACACCCCATTGCTAAAGCATTTACCAATAAAGCCCATGAATTAAAAATAGCATTTGAACCTGCAAAAATGGTAGCAACTATTCAAGGCAAAGGCATACAAGCTGTATTAAATAAAGAAAAAGTAATTTTAGGAAACGAAGCGTTGCTAAATCAAAATAACATTGAAATTACTGAAGAAATAAAATTTAAAGTAACCGAAATTCAAAATCAAGGAAAAACTGTTTCGTACGTTTCTATAAATAATGAATTGGTTGGTTTGGCTATTATTCACGATGCAATAAAGCCCGGAGTTAAAGAAACCGTATCATTTCTTCAATCAAAAAACATACAAATAATAATGCTAACGGGCGATCATAAAAACACAGCAAATGCAATTGCACAACAGGTTGGCATTAATAACGTTTTTGCACAACAACTGCCTCAAGATAAACTATCAATGATTGAATCAAATCAAAAAGAAGGAAAAATTGTTACAATGATTGGCGACGGAATAAACGATGCTCCTGCACTTGCTAAAGCTGATATTGGTATTGCAATGGGCAATGGGTCTGATTTGGCACAAGATTTTGCTAAAATAACCCTTTTAAATAGCTCTTTTTCACTTGTAAAAAACGCCTATATTTTAAGTACTAAAGTTATGCAAAATATTAAGCAAAATTTGTTTTTTGCTTTTGTTTATAATGTAATTGGTATAGCAGTTGCTGCAGGAGTAATGTATTACACTACAGGCATTTTGTTATCGCCCATGATTGCTGCATTAGCAATGTGTTTAAGCTCGGTTTCTGTAATTGCAAATGCTCTTAGATTGCGAAAATTAAAATTATAAAAGCAATAAATTGTTAATCGTTTAAAATTAATGTAATTTCGCTTGGTAAAAAATAATATCATTCAACAAATATGAAACAAGTACCTTTAAATGACGTTCACGTTGCTTTAGGAGCTAAAATGGTTCCTTTTGCAGGATTTAATATGCCGGTTCAGTACGAAGGCGTTACTATAGAACACGAAACGGTTAGAAACAATGTGGGTGTTTTTGATGTATCGCACATGGGATTATTTAAAATTTCGGGCGAAAATGCTTTAGATTTAGTTCAAAAAGTAACAAGTAACGACGCTGCTGTTTTAGTACCTGGAAAAGCGCAATACAGCTATTTACCTAACGATAAAGGGGGGATTGTTGACGATATTATTACCTATAAAGTAAACGATAACGAATATTTAATGGTTGTAAATGCATCAAACATCGATAAAGATTTTGAATGGATTTCTTCTCATAATTCAATGAATGCATCGTTAGAAAATTTATCAGATGCGTATTCGTTATTAGCAGTTCAAGGCCCAAAAGCAAACCAAGCAATGCAAAGCATTACAAATGTAGATTTGGCTAACCTTAAATTTTATACGTTTGAAGTAGGTACTTTTGCTGGTAAAGAAAACGTAATTGTTTCAGCTACAGGATATACAGGTTCTGGCGGAATTGAAATTTATGCTAAAAACGAAGACATTGTGCATATTTGGAACGAAGTTTTAAAAGCTGGTGAACCATACGGTATTAAACCAATTGGTTTAGCTGCACGCGACACATTGCGTTTAGAAATGGGTTATTGTTTATATGGTAACGAAATTAACGACACTACTTCGCCAATTGCTGCTGGTTTAGGTTGGGTTACTAAATTTACAAAAGATTTTGTAAATAGCGAAAACATTAAAGCAGATAAAGAAAACGGTGTGGCTACAAAATTAGTTGGTTTTGAACTGATTGATCGCGGAATTCCACGTCACGATTACGAAATTGTTGATGCAGCCGGAAACGTAATTGGTCATGTTACTTCAGGAACACAATCACCATCTTTAAACAAAGGTGTTGGTATGGGTTATGTGAATAAAGAATTTGCAAAAGAAGGTACTGAAATTTTTATTCGTATACGTAAAAACGATGTGAAAGCACAAGTTGTAAAAGCACCTTTTTATAAGAAATAATTACTGCTGAAAATTTATATAAAAAAAGCTACTTTTAAAAAGTAGCTTTTTTGTTATTGTAATTTATAGATAAGTCTAAGGTTAAAATTTCCGGAAATATTTCCAATAAATGGTTTTGGATACATAAAAGTACTATTAAGGTTAGACGTTAACCCTATATATTCCTGATAATCAATACCAAAACTAAATTCTTCATCAATTTCAAACCTATAACCTATTCCAATACCTAATCCAAACTGTTCTTTTCGTAAAATATCATTATCAAATTTTTCTCCATTAAAACTGCCCGAAAGTATAAAACCAACCGTTGGTCCAAAATTAAAATTCCAGTTTTTTAATCTTCCAAAATGTAAATTAGCATGTAAAGGAATCGATATAAATTTCAACTTTTCTTTGGCATAATAATATTCGTAATAATAATTACCTGCTGGGTATTCAACAAATTCTTCAACATAAACCTTTGATCCTAAAGTTTGGCATTCAAATCCTGCTTTTATGCTCCATCTATCATTTATAAAAAAATCGCCATCTACACCAAAAATAGGCGCAGTTAGGTTTTTATTATTTTCAAGCTTAATGTTTCCGTAATAATTAGATGATGAAACTCCAATAAAAGGCGAAATTTCAATTCTATTCGTTTCTTTTTCTTGAGCGTTGCTAATAAAACTTGCCAAAAAAGCTATTAAAAGTATTTTTTTCATGTGCTTTCAGTTAAAATAATTCGTGTTTTTTTTTATAGAAAACTTCTTTTCTATAATTTTGCGTAAATTTAATTAAAAAAGAAATGGGAAGAGCGTTTGAATTTAGAAAGGCAAGAAAAATGAAACGTTGGTCGGCAATGGCTAAAACGTTTACACGTATTGGTAAAGATATAGTTATGGCTGTTAAAGAAGGCGGACCAAATCCTGAAACCAATGCTCGTTTACGTGCTGTAATTCAAAATGCTAAGGCAGCAAACATGCCTAAAGACAACGTTGAGCGTGCCATAAAAAAAGCATCAGACAAAGATACAGCCAATTATAAAGAAGTTTTATTTGAAGGTTATGCACCACACGGTATTGCCGTTTTAATTGAAACAGCTACAGATAACAACAACAGAACAGTTGCAAACATTCGCTCGTACTTTAACAAATGTAACGGTACTTTAGGTACGCAAGGTTCGGTAGAATTTATGTTTGATCATACTTGTAACTTTAGAATTGCTAAAGTTGAAGGTTTAGATTTAGAAGAATTTGAACTTGAATTGATAGACGCTGGTGTTGATGAAATTTTTGAAGACGAAGATGGAATCTTAATTTATGCTCCTTTTAATAGTTTTGGATCTATACAAAAAGAATTAGAAGAACGCAATATGGAAATCTTATCATCGGGCTTTGACCGTATTCCACAAGTAACAAAAGAATTAACAGAAGAGCAAATTGCCGATGTTGAAAAATTGTTAGAGAAAATTGAGGAAGACGACGATGTACAAAATGTATATACAACCATGGCATAAATAAAAAATCCTTTTCAAATTGAAAAGGATTTTTTTTTAACGCAAATTACTTATGCATCTCTTTTAGCTTTATTTTCTTTAATAAGATCAGCTGCTCCTCCAAATGCCCAGTAAAATACAAAGCTAATAAGGAAAATCATTAACCAAAAACCCATGGTCATAATAGTTAATCCAATTAAAAAAGCAATAAATTGTTGAAATTCAAACATGATTCCGGAATTTTTTGTGTATACGCTTACAAAGATATAACGAAACTTTAACAACCCCAACTAAAATCTTAAATAATTCTAAAAAAAATACAGTATTCACCTAATAAAAGTACTACCTTTAAGTAAACCAACACTACCTAGAAATGAAGTACAGAATTGAAACCGATACCATGGGCGAAGTTAAAGTGCCTGCTGATAAATATTGGGGTGCACAAACAGAACGTTCGCGAAATAACTTTAAAATAGGTACAGAAGCTTCGATGCCAATTGAAATAATAAAAGCTTTTGCTATTTTAAAAAAAGCTGCTGCATATACCAATTGTGATTTAGGCGTTTTATCGATAGAAAAAAGAAATGCTATTGAAACCGTTTGTAACGAAATTTTAAATAATGAGCTTAATGAACACTTCCCATTGGTTATCTGGCAAACGGGTTCGGGTACGCAAACCAACATGAATGTGAATGAGGTAATTGCAAATAGAGCTCAAATACTTGCCGGTTTATCTTTAGAAAGTAATGAAAAAATTTTAAAACCTAACGATGATGTAAATAAATCACAATCATCTAATGATACATTTCCAACAGCTATGCACATTGCAACTTTGGTAATGATTACGGAAACTACAATTCCAGGAGTTAAAAAATTACATGATACTTTAGCACAAAAAGCCTTAGATTTTAAAAATATTGTAAAAATTGGGCGCACACATTTAATGGATGCCACTCCCCTAACTTTAGGTCAAGAATTTTCTGGATATGCGGCTCAATTAAATTACGGTTTAAATGCATTAAAAAACACCCTTAATCATTTATCTGAAATTGCTTTAGGTGCAACTGCCGTTGGTACGGGTATAAATACTCCTGAAGGATATGATGTTTTGGTTGCTAAATACATTTCAAAATTTACTAATTTACCTTTTAAAACGGCACAAAATAAATTTGAAGCCCTTGCAGCTCACGACGCAATTGTAGAAACGCATGGAGCATTAAAACAAATTGCCGTTTCATTAAACAAAATTGCAAACGATATTCGCTTATTAGCTTCAGGACCACGTTCAGGCATTGGTGAATTGATTTTACCTGAAAACGAACCAGGTTCTTCCATTATGCCTGGAAAAGTAAACCCAACACAATGCGAAGCTTTAACAATGGTTGCTGCACAAGTAATGGGAAACGATGTGGCTATTACCATTGCTGGTACACAAGGTCATTTTGAATTGAATGTTTTTAAACCATTAATGGCAACAAATATTTTACAATCGGCAAAATTATTAGGTGATGCATGTGTTTCATTTAACAACAATTGTGCGCAAGGTATTTTACCAAATCACTCTAAAATTAATGAACTAGTAAACAACTCATTAATGTTGGTTACTGCTTTAAATACTAAAATTGGATATTACAAAGCAGCCGAAATCGCTCAAACTGCGCATAAAAACAATTGTACATTAAAACAAGCAGCTCTTGATTTAGGATATTTAACCGAAGAAGAGTTTGACCATTGGGTAAAACCTGAAAACATGGTATAGATTGTAGTTATAGATATACTTCACATAGCTTAAAAAACTGTAAATTTGTACCTTTTAACAATGTTGATTTTAAAATAATTTATGGAAATATTCGAACTATATTCACTTTTCAACCAATGCGATGGGGTTAGTACCGATACACGAAACATACTTCCCAACAGCATGTTTTTTGCATTAAAAGGCGATAACTTTAACGCAAACGAATTTGCGCTTCAAGCAATTGAAAAAGGTGCTGCTTTTGCTGTTGTTGACGACCAAAATCTAAAAAAATTAGAAAACAATAAACTTATTGTTGTACCTAATGTACTTAAAACACTACAAGAATTAGCAGCTTTTCATCGTTTTCATATTGGTTTACCAATAATTGCTTTAACTGGCAGCAACGGAAAAACCACAAGTAAAGAGCTGTTACATGCCGTTTTAAGTAAAAAATACAACACTATTGCTACTATTGGCAATTTAAACAATCATATTGGTGTACCACTTACATTATTGCTTATTACCGAAGATACTGATATTGCTATTGTAGAAATGGGTGCAAATCATCAAAAAGAAATTGAATTACTTTGCAAAATTGCACAGCCTGATTTTGGTTTTATTACAAATTTTGGAAAAGCACATTTAGAAGGTTTTGGTGGAATTGAAGGCGTTATTAAAGGTAAAAGTGAAATGTACGAGTATTTGTTAGAAAATGACAAAACAGCTTTTGTAAATTTCGACGATGCATTACAAGTTCAAAAAAGTGAATCAATTAATCATTTTGGATTTTCAATGCAAGCTCATGCTTCAGCAAATGTTCAAATAAATAACGCATTTGCACAACCTATGGCAACTTTTCAGTTACAAAATACCACCATTACATCTCAATTAACAGGCTTGTACAATTTAACCAATATGGCTTTTGCTGTTTGTATTGGAACATATTTTAATGTTTCTTTAAATGATATAAAACAGGCAATTGAAGAATACACACCACAAAACAATAGATCGCAATGGGTTGAAATAAACAATAAAAAAATACTGCTTGATGCATATAATGCAAACCCTAGCAGTATGAAAGTTGCAATTGAAAATTTTGTTCAGCTGAACCAAAATTCTAAAACAATGATTTTGGGTGATATGTTTGAATTAGGTAACGAAGCTAATACAGAACATCAACAAGTTATTCAACAAGTTGTTAATGCCAACGCAAAAGCTATTTTTGTTGGAACTCATTTTTATGACAACCAAATAGTTAACAACAACTTACAATACTTTTTAACACTTACAGATTTAATAACCAACTTACAACAGCATGTTATTGATGCCGATTTAATTTTAATTAAAGGATCAAGAGGAATGGCTTTAGAAAATGTACTTGAATTTTTGTAAAATATAACAAAAGCGATTTAAAATAATTTAAATCGCTTTTTTAATATAAAAAAATTGAGTGTAGTTTATTCTTTTATAACTTTTTCGTAATGTTTAACATTATTATTTAATTCAATTTCAAAAATATAAGCACCATTTGACAAAGTAGATATATTCATAGAATTTGCATTATTTAAAGCTACCGATTGTACTTTTTTACCAGTAATATCGTAAATAGTTACATTTTTAATTGCAACTTCACATGAAAAATTAACTATATCGGTAGTTGGGTTTGGATACAATTTAACTTTGTTTGTTTCAAAAGTATCGTTTGATGCAGCTGCCGTCATAACAAAAGTACTATACCCACGACTTGTGTTGTGGTTTGCTAATGTAGTTGAACTTCCTTTTGCATAACTAATAGCAATGTTACCAGCAGCGTTAGGAATTGTAAAATCGCCTGTGCCACCAACTAATGCTCTTGTTGCAACAATAGTTCTTATACCCGATGCCACTGTATTACTAGAAATAGTCCAATTTTGTGCAGCATCTAAAGTTGGCGTGTTACCAACACCTGTAAAAGTATAATCTACATTGTTATTATTTGTGTAAATAAAAGCATCAGAACCATTAGCCATACCCGAGCCTTGTGCATTAAAACCAATTGCTAAATACGATGTGCTACTACCTGTTAAGGTTAAAGTTGCCATTGTTGTAGTGGTTTCTAGTTTAGCTGTCATACCTGTTGACCCTAAAGTTAAAGTATTAGATGTAAATTGTGCATTTGCAACAAACACACCTAATAAAGCAGTTAAAGTAAAAATTTTCTTCATTCGATTATTTTTTTAATAAATTTATTAATGTTTGATTGTTTGATTCTACAGCATACTCAAACACTGTTTTTTGTTGTTTATCTTTTATAGATGTATCTGCATTATGTGCCAATAGTAGTTCAACAAATTCAACATTATTGCTTTTTACAGCTAAAAACAAAGCAGTTTCGCCATTTAAATCAACAATATTAGGATTTGCACCATTTTTCAGAAGTTTTTCTGCTAAATCCTTATTAAAATGCATTACCAAACCTGCTAAAGCAGTACCTTGTGCACTTGCATAATTAATATTTTTAACGTTTGCAATTAAATATTCAGCTACTGATACATTACCTCTGTAGCAAGCTATAATTAAAGGCGAAAAACCTCTTTTATCAATTTCATTAATTACCTCCGGATTTTTTTCTACCAACGCATTCAACTCTGTTAAAGAACCATTTCGGGCAATATCAAAAATATTTTTTTCTTCGGTTTGAGCCATCGATACAATCGATACAAAAAAACTGCATATCAATACAAAAAACTTCATTTTATTGTTTTGTTAAATTAAAATTATATGAAACATTTACTTCTTCGGCAATTTTTTTTGTAACCATTTTAGGAATAGTTACTTTATAGTCGGCTGGTTTTGCTTTAAATGCACCTACAATATTAATTTTACCATCTTTCATTTCAATTGTTGCAATAGATTTTACTGCGCGATCTACTCCGTGAAAATTTAGTGTTCCATCTATGGTATATTTTTTGGGTGTTGATGATAAATCAGATAGTTTAAAACCAATAATTTTTCCTTTAAACGTAGTTTTAGGATATTTTGCAGTTTCGGCATAACTTTCGTTAAAATGTTCTTCCATTAATTTTACTGTGAATCTAAAATTTTTAACATTTGATACCGATGCAATATTACCAGAACTAACATCAAAAACTGTCACATTATTTGAATCTACAGCATTTACATCTTCAAAAAGTGGAACCGAAGCTTCAAAAGCAACTTTTCCTTTTTGAGTTATATACTTTTGAGCACTAATTACATTAGTACCAAGTAAAAAAATGAGTATAACAATTTTTTTCATAGCTTAATTTTCTAAAAGTCCATCTTGTTGCCACTTTATAATGGTATTGATATCGCTAGTTGCCATTGATCCACCTTGTGGCATACGTAAAGGATCACCCGCTGGACGTTGTATGCGATTAATTATACCGTTTACTACCTGTTTTACTTGTGTATAGTTTGTTAATGGTAACGAAGATGCGCTTCCGTTTGATGAATGACATGAAGTACATTTTGCTTCCATTATTTTTTTTACATGTTTGTTGTATGTAACCTTTTCCGTAATGGGGCTATTTTCTGAAATTTCTTCGTAAGTAGCACTTTCACACGAAATAAATGCAGCTGAAACGATTAATATAAATAAGAAACTTTTTTTCATTTGAAGTTATTTTTTTAAGTCGATTAAAACACTCTGTACAAATTAAAACCAAAATATATGATTCCTTTTTCCCAATTTCCTGCAGCATTTGTAAGATAACCTATATCTGAATTAACTTGAGAATTAGATAATAATAATTGAAAAACGTGTCCGCCTGTTTCAATATCAACACCTAAAGAAAATGGATTTCTATAAACATCCGAATCTGCAAAATTCACAAAATACTCACCATTTAATGACACTCTTCTACTTAATTTGTATCTGCCGCTTAAACTGGTTAAAATTTGATCTTTTTCATCGGTATTAGGAATGTATAAATTTTTGTGAACGTAAGATGGTGTTAATTGCAATGAAAAACGTTCATTGAATCGTTTTGAAATTAAAAGTTGACTTAAATATGCCACACGATGTGAAAATTCTAAATTAGGATAATCATCTTTACTTAATTCTGAGTTTAAAGATACGGTATGGTATCCTACCACTTCTACCGGAAATTTATTAGTTTGACTAAAAATTCTGTATTTTAAATTAGCATCGTATGTTTTCATAAATGTTTCACGACCTAAACCAAGGTTTAGATTATCTGAAACTCCATAAATAAATCCAATTTTTGTTGATGCATCATCCAATCCAAAAAAGTTATCAAAACCGTTACTTAAATCACCAAAACGGTGAGAAACAAGAAAATACAAATCTCCTTTAGCTGCTAATTTTGTAGATTGCGCTGTAACAACCTGAAGCGCTTTAAATGCCGGTGGTGCAAATTCTTCGGTTATGCTTAAAGTATCTATTTCCTTCAACAAATCATCATCTTGGGCAAATGCATTTACTGAAAATAATAAAAACAGTAGGGTAATTTTCTTTATCATTCTATTTTTTTGTTAAATTGTTTGAACAAATATAACAAAAAAGGAGTTTTACTTACATAAAATAAGTTACTTATTTATTATTTATAAAAATTTAAATCCCTTTTTTATGTTATTCTAAAACAGCATTTTTTTGATTTTTTATTAAAAATCAATATAAAAAAAGCCCTTATTTAAAAAGTCTTTAAAAATAATTAAATAACCAATAAATTATCTTGTAAAAACCCACTTTGTATCGGTTGATAAATTACTATCAAACAAATAACCTTCAACATTAAAATTTTTAATATCCTCTACATTTTCAATACCATTTTCGGCCATAAAACGCACCATTAAACCACGGGCTTTTTTAGCAAAAAAACTAATCATTTTCAATTGTCCGTTTTTATATTCTTTAAATTCTGGCGTTATAATTTTTGCCTTAAGTAACTTTTTGTTAACTGCACCAAAATATTCGTTACTAGCTAAATTTATAAGTACATCGTTCTTTTTAACCCCTTTGTTAAGTTGTAAGGTTACATGTTCGTTCCAAAAGTCATATAAATCCTTTTTTTCGTTTATTGATAATTTAATTCCCATTTCTAAACGGTATGGTTCAATAGCATCTAAAGGTTTTAATAAACCGTATAAACCAGAAAGTATATTTAGTTTATTTTGTAAATAAAGTATTTGACTTTCGTTTAATGAATTGGCATCTAAACCTGTGTAAACATCACCATTAAATGCAAAAACAGCTTGCTTAACCTGTGCATTTAATTCTTTTAACTGATATTTACGAGTTTTGTTGCGCTGCCAGTTTAAATGAGCTAAATTATCAGAAATATCCATTAAACTACTTAAATCTGTAGGTTTTAAAGTTTTTAAAACTTTATGCACTTCTTTACTTTGTTTTGTAAAAACAGGCTTTGTAAAAACATTTGTAGGCGCTTGGTTTTCAAAATTTAATGATTTTGCAGGCGATATAATTATTTTCATTTCTATTTTTCTTTTAATTTTTAAAATTGCATTTATTAATTAGGAGTTACAAGTCTAAGCCAAATATTTTTTAAAAGTTGTACGCCATCCTTACGATTCTTTTTAATTTCATAAACCTTATATCCATTTTGTGATGGGATTAATTGATACGAAAATGCAAATTGAACATTGTTGTGATTATTTTTTAACAAACCAAATCGCAAATCATTAAAAACAAGACCTTTATTGTTTTTTGTAATAATATATTGGTTGGAACTTATTTTTTTTAATCGATTGATATTTTTATCATTAATATGTGCAATTAAGTGACTATTTTGAGAAAAATAGTGTGTTTGAATTGGTTTTTTATCAAAAACTGAATAATCACCAATGTAAAAACCATTATCACTTTGTATAAGTACATTCCACAAAAAGCTATTTGAAAAAGTTGGCTTAACAGTGATTTGCATCTTTTTTGTTGAATTTTGTTTAGAAAACTGCTCTTTTAGCGAATTTTGAACCGAATTTTGAACAAAAACTCCCCAAACTAAATAACAACAACTTAAAAACAAACCAGCAAAAGTAAACGATCTACGTTTGTTTTTCAAGCCTAAATAAGTACCCATTGCCAATGGAATGGTATAAAACAAATCGACTACAAATATTGATTTTATAGCAAATTTTGTAGGATAGGGCCACAAAATTTGTGTACCCCAAGTAGTAAAAATATCTAAAAGTGAATGTGTGATTAAAATACAAAAAATGCTAATCCATAACGTTTTAAACGTTTCATAAGTAAACCATTTTTTTAAAAAACCTGCACCTAAAAAACTTAATCCTATAAAAAACAAAATGGAATGTGAAAACGATCTATGAATTTCTAGTTCTGTAAGTGGATCGCTCCAAAATTTAGCTATAAATAAATCTAAATCAGGTATAGTTGCAAAAGCAATACCTAATGCAATTTGCTTTTTTAAAGTTGTATTTTTATTTAAAGTAACATTTGCAATGGCTATGCCTAAAACTGCTTGTGTAATTGAATCCATAAAAAAACTGCTCATTTTTTGGAATGAGCAGTTCAAAATTACAATATATTTCTATTATAAATCTTTAAAAATAGTGTGCATTAAACGTTTTTTATCGTTAATGCTTTCTTCTAACGAAATCATTGATTCGGTTCTGTAAACACCTTCAATATCATCTATCATAAAAATAACTTCTTTAGCATGACGTGTGTTTTTTGCACGAATTTTACAAAAGATATTGAATTTACCTGTTGTAACGTGTGCTACGGTAACAAAAGGAATTTCGTTAATACGCTCTAATACAAATTTAGTTTGCGATGTATTATGTAAGAAAATACCAACGTAAGCTATAAAAGAATAACCTAATTTTTCGTAATCTAACGTTAAAGATGAACCTTGAATAATTCCTGCATCTTCCATTTTTTTAACACGTACGTGTACTGTACCAGCCGAAATTAATAATTTTTTGGCGATATCAGTAAAAGGTACTCGTGTGTTATCAATCAACATATCTAATATCTGGTGATCTATCTCATCTAATCGAAACTTACTCATATAACAATTTTTATCAATTATTTTTTATTTGTGATTGCAAAAATACAATGATTTATTATAAATTATGTATTTTAATAGAACTTTTTTTTAGATTTTAGCAAAGCATTAACATCTTACTGCGTTTTTGCTATGGAATTATCACATCCTGTAACACTTTAAGCAGCTGCTCTTGATTATTAATTTCTTGTAGTTGGGCATTTAGTTGAAGGTGCGCAAATTGATAGTTAGGTGCCGAATCAAAATCAATTTGGGGCTGTAAATGCAATTCATTATTTAAAATCACTTCTTTAAACACTACCGGAAGTGCTTTTTTGTTAATAAAATTAGGGTTTGTTGATGTAAAATTTTTAATTACAACATCTACATAATTCTTTTCATTTTCAGGAATCTCTAAATAATTAGTCACCGTAAAACGTTCATATTCTTTAGTAATTATACTATTAAATAAATGATTTAAACTATTAAAAACTAATTTTTGAGCTACATTTCTTTGGTAATCGTTTTTAAAGAACCCTGCTTCAAACAAAATTGTTGGTGTGTTAAGGTAAGTAAACATGTCGCCTATACAATTTAAATTAAAACCATCGTCAAACCTACCTATGTGGCTTGGAACAACTTTTTGCAGTTCAGTATTCATTGATGCAATTAATTGCATAGCAAATGTGCGAGTTTCATTAATTGTACGCGCTTGGTTAAATGCAGGTGCTAAAAAAGAAAGCGTAGCAGTATTATTAGTTGAACCAACCGAAAAAATAGTGCGCTGATCGTGCATATTTAAAGCTAAATTGGGCTTAAAGGTGTTAAAAGCATTTCTTAAAATTTGAGCTTCAGGTTGCGATAAATCAACCGAATCGCGATTTAAATCAACTTTATTGGCGTTAACACGTGTAAAAGCTTCAGCTCCATCTGGGTTTAATATCGGTATAAAAGTAAAACTAAAATAGTTTAACCAATTTAGATTTTTAGTAGTGTTTAAATTTATTAAAAATTCAATAACAGCTTTTGTAGTTGTGGTTTCGTTTCCATGCATTTGCGACCAAAGCAAAACTTTATAATTACCCGAACCAAATTCAATTTTATATATATTTTTTTGTTGAACACTTTTACCTAAAACCGATGTTTTAAATATAGAAGAATCTAACTGTTCTAAAACGTTTTCTAAATGCTTATTTGTAAAATATCGTTGATTAATTTCTACTTGATTTAAAAATTGCATATGCGTATTTAATTTTGAACAAAGATAACAGCTAAAATTGAAATTTGATACTGTTTACAATTGTTTATTTTTGTAAACACGTAAATAAAAAGTTATACTTTAACATATTATAAGTATAGCATAAACAACTACAAACCAATACAAAACCGTAATTCAATTAAATAAATACTTCATGTATTTTTTGTTAGTTACAATTGTAAATTAAATATTGTTTACATTTGTAAAACATTGTAAGTTTACAATTGTAACACGTATATTTTGTATATTTTAATAAATATTGCTTATGAAGTTTAGTGCACAGTTGCAAAAAGTTATGCAACATTTTGGTTTAACAACCACAGAAATGGCCGATAAAATTAACGTACCAAAAGCTACAATTTCGCATCTGATTTCAGAGCGAAACAAACCAAGTTTAGAATTTATAATGAAGGTACACACTACCTTTCCAACCCTAAATTTAGAATGGTTGATTTATGGAAAAGAACCTTTTTTAGCAAATTCCAATCAACCAGAAAACAATGAAACAAACCACACACCTACTTTAAATTTTGATGAAACTTTTAAGGATACAATTATAAACACTCAACAAACCATCACACAGAATAATTTAGAACCAAATTTGTTTGAAACAGAACTTTCGAAACCAATACAAAACGAAAATATTTCTGAAAAAATGAGCAATAATGTAGAAAACGTTTTATCTTTCGATGCACAAAAAATTGATAGCATTGTTATTTTTTACAGCAATGGCAGTTTTAAACAGTATAAACCTTAAATGAATATTTTAAAAAAATACCTTAGCTACTTAAATATAATACCCGAAAAAAAATACCAATCGGTACATAACGGCGTTTTAGAAATTAATTGGGTAAATGGATCCAAAGTTTTAGATACCCAAAACACTAACTACTCTTACGGCAATTTGGGTAAGGTTTTACAAAAAGGATTAGTACAAACTAAAAGTAATTTTACTAGTAAAGCATCTACTATTTTAGTATTAGGTTTGGGTGGTGGCGATGTTATTAAACAGTTGCAGCAACAATTTAAAACCGAAGGTTTGATTACCGCTGTTGAAATAGATCCTATTGTTATTCAAATTGCCATGAACGATTTTGGTATTATTCCTGATAAATCGCTTGAAATTATAAATAACGACGCACTTCAGTTTATAAAATATACAAAAAAAACATTCGATTTAATAATAGTAGATTTATTTACCGATTCTGAAATTCCTGAATTTGTTTTTAATAACAGCTTTATTATGCAAATTCACAACATTTTAAAAATTAATGGAACAGCTATTTTAAACACTTTTATTTTGAATGATGAACACGAATTACGTAATCAAAAATTAATTGATTTATTGCAAAAAAATTTCGCCGTACAATCGTTTAAAAATCTATACGGACACAATCATCTAATTGTAATACAAAAAACAGCATGAAAAAACAGTTATTTATAATCGCTTTTTTAGGTACCATACATGCAACTAATGCACAATACACTAAAGATATCAACACCAACCGCCCTAGTTCGTCAATGGGTGCTTACAGCGTAAGTAAAGAAATTTTTCAAATAGAGGGTGGGTTTAGTTATCAAAACGACACTTTTGAAAACAACAACGAAAACAAACAACAAAACTATCAAATACAATTACGATACGGCGATTTATTAGAACAATTAGAATTTATTGGCGAATTTAATTTTTCCAGCAATCAAATAACAAACGGAAATTTAAATGAAACAAACAGTGGTTTTCGTCAACTTAATTTTGGAGCCAAATTTTTATTGTACGACCATTACAAATACTATGTTGAAAAACGAAATGTTTATAGCTGGAAAGCAAACCAACGCTTTAAGTGGAAAAGGTTAATTCCCGCAATATCAATATATGCCGGAGCACAATTTAACACAAAAAACAATTTATACTACCCTAATTTACCCGATGTTGGTTTAAAAACAATGCTTATTGCACAGCAACATTTAAGCAAGCGATTTAGTATTACATATAATTTTATTGGCGAAAATGTTACCGAAAACGAGTTTATAAACATTGGATATATTGTAACTGCATCGCTAGGTATAAATAATAATTGGAGCTTATTTGGTGAACATCAAGGCTCTATTTCTCGTAAATATTTTAACCAAACAGTACCTTTTGAAAATGATGCCTTTTTAAAAGTAGGAATAACTTTTAAAGTGCATCAAAACTTACAAATTGATGGATTTACAGGAAGTAATTTCCAAAACAATCCCAATAAAATACAAGCAGGTTTAGGTGTTTCATGGCGCAATCATAAAAAATACCAGTTTAAAGACCCAACCGAATTGTAGTTTTTTATTTTTATTTTATATTTGCCTAAATGTGTTAAAAAACGTATTACATGAAATTACTAGAAGGAAAAACCGCAATCATAACTGGTGCAACTCGCGGAATTGGTAGAGGAATTGCTTTAACTTTTGCAAACCAAGGCGCTAACGTAGCTTTTACATACAGCTCTTCTGCAGAAGCAGCCATTTCGTTAGAAAATGAATTAACAGCATTAGGTGTTAAAGCTAAATCATATAAATCAAACGCTGCAGATTTTAATGAAGCGCAAAGTTTAGTTGATGACGTTTTAACTACTTTTGGTACCGTAGACGTACTTATAAACAATGCCGGTATCACTAAAGATAATTTGTTAATGCGTATGAGCGAAGATGATTTTGATAATGTGATGGATGTAAACCTAAAATCGGTTTTTAACATGACTAAAGCCGTGCAAAAAACCATGCTAAAAAACAGAAACGGAGTTATTATTAACATGAGTTCTGTTGTAGGTGTAAAAGGTAATGCAGGTCAAGCTAATTACGCAGCTTCTAAAGCAGGTATCATTGGTTTTTCAAAATCGGTAGCTTTAGAATTAGGTTCAAGAAACATTCGTTGTAATGTAGTTGCTCCTGGTTTTATTGAAACCGAAATGACTGCTAAATTAGGTGAAGAAACTGTTAAAGGTTGGACAGACGCTATTCCATTAAAACGTGGTGGTACACCTACCGATATTGCTAATGCATGTGTGTTCTTAGCTTCTGATTTAGCTACATACATTACTGGACAAGTTATTAATGTTGATGGAGGTATGTTAACCTAATATCTCAAAAAAAATAAATACAATCTCAAAGTAAATTAAAACTTTGAGATTTTTTTATGCAAAATTTTGTACTTTTAAATAAAATAATTCCTCATGAAAAAAATACATTTAATTTTATTTTTAGCTTTAACCACTTGTTTTTTAGCATGTAAAAGCAAACAAACTAACACTACAATTTCTAATATGGATTTTAACGAAAAAACGTTTCAACCTTATTTTAAAGGAGGTAGCAACGATTCATTTTGGAGCATAGAATTTAACGACACCTTTTTAGTTTACAAAGATTTAAATGGTACCCGTGATGTTTACAATATAACAGCGGTTAATATGGCGCAAGATGCTAATGTAAAGCAAATTAGTACCGAAAAAGGCAAGCAAAAAATTAGAATTACTGTACAATACAACAAGTGTACCAACAAAACAACATCAAAAATAAATGATTATACGCTTGATGCTGTTTTAACAGCCAATAATAAAGAACAAAACTTAAATGGCTGTGGTGATTATGTTATTCCTGTAAATTTATTTGGGAAATGGACATTAACAATGTTTAAAGGCAACGAAATACCTGTTACCAAATACACTAAAACACCTTATATTGCATTTGAAAACGAAGATAAATACGTAACAGGAAATACAGGCTGTAACGGTTATAACGGTCCTATTTATTTTGATAACAACTACATTCGTTTTAGTAATTTAGCAGTTACCAGAAAAGCATGTATTCATGAAAATATGGAACACGATTTTTTAAAAGAATTAAAAACAATTACAAAATATAAAGTAATAAATAACGAATTACATTTTTACACCGCTGACGAACTAAAAATGATCTTTAAAAAGAACTAATTTGTTTTAAAGCTGTTTTTTTGGTCTTTATGTTTCCAACGTTTATGCGTCCAGAAGTAAAATTCGGGCGCATTTTTTATTTGATCTTCAACCTTATCTAAAAACATGCGGGTTGGTTTGTATTTAGGTTCGCTTTTAATATCATCGGTTATTACACTAAACGATGCTTCATAATACCCACGTTTTACTTTTTCAACGTTTAAATACAAAATATTCATGTTTAGTTTTCTAGCTAAAGCCTCAGCCCCCATATGCACAGGTACTTCTACTCCCATAAATGGTTCCCAGTGTAAGTTTTCACGCAACAAAGGCGTTTGGTCGCTTAAAAACAAATAAACACCATACAAATTTTTAGCTTGATTTTCACGTATTACACCTGAAGTTTGGTGTGTTGATACTAATTCGGCATTAAAGCGCGAACGTATGTCTCTAAAAAGTTTATCAAAATATTTATTTGCTAATTTTTTATATATACCAAAACCTTTAAAATCTATATGCTTACCCAAACCTATCACCCACTCCCAATTGCCGTAGTGTGGTAACATTAAAATAATGCTTTTTTGTTTTTGCTCAAATTCTTTTAATAATTCAACATTTTTAAAAACAAAACGCTTATCTAATTGTTTTTGCGAAACCGTTATTGTTTTAATCATTTCTAAAAACAAATCACACAAATGGTGGTAGAACTTTTTTTCTATATTTTTACGTTCAATAGCCGTTAAATGCGGAAAAGCAAGAGCCAAATTAGCGCGAACTGTTTTAACACGATACCTAACCACATAATAAACAAGCACATAAACTACATTTGCAAGCATATATAAAACAGCAAATGGCATTATAGAAATACACCATAACACTGCATAAATTATTAAAAATACTAGATATTTCATTCAAGAAATTTTTGCAAAGATAAAGCTATCCGTTTATTATCAAGAATATATTTAAAATGTTTTAACAAATAGATTTTTGTACAAAAACTATAACAAAACTAATTGGTTTTGGTTTAAAGTACCTTCAAGCTGCAATAAGGCTTGCTTTTTATTTAATCCACCTGCATAACCTACCAATTCACCATTACTTCCTACAACACGGTGACAAGGAACCACAATAGCAATTTTATTTAAACCATTAGCTGTAGCAACGGCCCTAATTGCTTTTACATTACCTAATTGTACTGCTTGTTTTTTATAGGTAGTTGTTGTACCATACGGAATTGCTAATAATGATTGAAATACTTTTTGCTGAAAAGGTGTGCCAGAAAAAACCAAAGGAACCGTAAATTTTTGTAGCTTTTGATTAAAATACAACCCTAATTCAACCTTTAATTGATTAATATATTCATTTTCATTGTTCACAAAAAAACCATTTAATTGGGTTGCTAATTTTAAAACATTTTTTTTAAGATGTATCCTAGAATCAAATTCAACCAAACAAATTCCTTCACAAGTAGCTGCAATCAAAACAGTACCTAAAGGCGAATTGTAAGTACTCACCGAAATACTTACAGAATTATTTTGCAACAAAGGGTTCAATTTTAAAAAATCCATAGGATAAATTTAATTTTATTAAAAATAAAAAAACCTTCTTAAAAAAGAAGGTTTTAAATATACTATTTTGCAGCTAATTACTCAGCAGCAACAACTTCGTATGGTAATTCAACGATTACATCGCGGTGTAAACGAACGTTAGCAGCATATTTGCCTAAACGTTTGATTGTACCTGAAGTAATGAATTTTTTATCGATAGACTGACCGTTAGCTTCTAAAGCAGCAGCAATATCAGCGTTAGTAACAGAACCAAATAATTTTTCACCACCTGCTTTAACAGCAATTTTAATTTCTAAAGCTTTTAAAGCTTCAGCAGTAGCGTTAGCATCTGCAACTAATTTTGCTTCTTTGTGTGCACGTTGTCTTAAGTTTTCTGCTAATACTTTTTTAGCAGATGGTGTAGCTAATACAGCCATACCTTGTGGAATTAAATAGTTACGACCGTAACCTGGTTTTACAGTAACGATATCGTCTTTAAATCCTAATTTGTTAACATCTTGTTTTAAGATAATTTCCATGTTGTTGTCCTTTTTTAAAAATTAGAAGTTAGCCCGCTTAGTTGCGAGGCAACAACTTAAATTGTTTTTATTTTAATAAATCTGCAACGTAAGGCATTAAAGCTAAGTGACGTGCACGTTTTACAGCTACAGATACTTTTCTTTGGTATTTTAAAGAAGTTCCTGTTAAACGACGAGGTAAGATTTTACCTTGCTCATTAACAAATTTTAATAAGAAATCAGCATCTTTATAGTCGATGTATTTGATTCCTGATTTTTTGAAACGACAATATTTTTTTGTTTTGTTTGTTTCAATGTTTAACGGCGTTAAATATCTGATATCTCCGTCTTTTTTTCCTTTTGCAGATTGCTCAATTGTTGACATGATAATTACGCTTTTTTAGTTTTTAATTTCTCTCTTCTTCTTTCAGCCCAAGAAATAGCATGCTTGTCTAAAGCTACTGTTAAGAAACGCATAACGCGCTCATCACGGCGGAATTCTGTTTCTAAACCAATAATAGCATCACCTGCTACAGTGTACTCAAACAAATGGTAAAAACCACTTTTTTTGTTTTGAATTTCGTAAGCTAATTTTTTTAAGCCCCAATCTTCTTTAGAGATCATTTTAGCCCCTTTTGAAGCAAGAAATTCTTCGAACTTTGCTACTGTTTCCTTTACCTGAGTTTCAGATAAAACGGGATTCAAAATGAAAACAGTTTCATAATGATTCATAATAAAAATATTTATTTGTTATAAAATTGGGTGCAAATATATAACAGTTTATTGTTTTTAGCAAACTGTTTCTTACTTTTTTATATTTACACACATTGCTTTTTTAATAAAAATCGACATTAATTGTTGTTTTTACCGATTTAAACGCACCTATACTGTCTAAACTATTAATGCTTTTTTGCACAGCTAATTTTATTTGTTGCGCCGATTTATTTATTGGTAACTTAATTAAAATCACTTGAATGTATTCATTTCTTATTCGATTTATTGACGGTTCTTGTGGACCTAACACAATAATATCGGGTATATGATTGCGTAAATTTGTTGCTAACCAATGAGCTGCTTCTTTTACCTTTTCGAAATTTGGATTTTTCATTTGCAAACGTATCAACCTATAAAATGGTGGGTATTTAAATTGCAAGCGTTCATACATTTGCTCTTTAAACATAGCCGCATAATTGTATTGGGTAATTTGTTGCAATGTATTATGATAAGGGTTGTATGTTTGCATGATTACTTTACCCTGCTTATTTTTACGACCAGCACGCCCCGAAACTTGTGTTAAAAGCTGATAAGCACGTTCGTAAGCTCTAAAATCGGGTAAGGTTAACAAATGATCGGCATTCATAATTCCAACTAATGAAACATTGTCAAAATCAAGTCCTTTGGCAATCATTTGGGTACCAACAATCACATCTATTTCACGGTTTTTAAAGCTATCAATCATACGCTCAAAGGCAAATTTACCCCGAGTTGTATCCTGATCCATTCGTACAATATTTTTAGTAGGAAAAATGGCTCGTAAAGCTTCTTCAATCTGTTCCGTTCCTAATCCTTTTGTAGTTAAATCGTTACTTTGGCACGAATGGCATTTCGTGGGCATACCCATAGTATAGCCGCAATAATGACACTTTAAATAATTCTGTCGTTTATAATACGTTAAACTTACATCGCACATGGTACATTGCGGCACATGACCGCATGTTAAACATTCTAAAACAGGCGAAAAACCACGACGGTTTTGAAAAAGCAGTACTTGTTCACCATTATAAAATGCTTCGTTAATTGCATCTATTAATTTAACGCTAAAAAAACCATTCAATTCTTTCTTTTTACGCGCTTCTTTTAAATCAACTAAAACAATTTCGGGCAATTGCACATTGGTAAAACGCTGTTCTAAAGCAACATAACCATATTTTTGTTGATAAGCGTTATAATAACTTTCTAAACTTGGTGTGGCCGAACCTAATAACACTTTAGCGTTAAATATTTTAGCTAATACAATAGCTGCATCACGGGTGTGAAAACGCGGTGCTGGATTAGATTGTTTATAACTTGTTTCGTGTTCTTCATCTACAATTATGAATTGTAAATTTTTAAAAGGAAGAAAAACAGACGAGCGTGAACCTATTACTATTTGTGCTTTTTCAGATTGATTTAATACATTACGGTATACTTCTACCCTTTCGTTCTCGGAATATTTTGAATTATAAACAGCTACTTTATTACCAAAATAAGCAATTAAGCGTTGTACTAATTGTGTGGTTAATCCTATTTCTGGCACCAAAAACAATACTTGTTGGTTGTTTACAATTATTTTTTTTATTAGTTCAATATACATTTCGGTTTTACCAGCGCCGGTAACAGCATTTAACAAGGTTACATCGTATTTTTTAAATGCTGTTTGTATATTTTCAAGTGCTGTTTGTTGCTTATTGGTAAATTCAATATTGTTTAAAAATGCTTTTGAAAACTGTATACGGTCTTGTGCTAACGTATACGTTTTAAAAATTTCTTTTTTTTCTAACGTATTAAAAATAGTTGTAGAAACCTGTGCTTCTTGTAATAGTTTTTTTAATTCTATTGTATCTGTTTGAGTTTTTAATTGAAAGTATTTAAGAACTACCGATCGTTGCTTTTCTGTTTTTAATTGATGATCTAACAGATGTTTTAATTGATCTTCTTGCTTAAATTGTTCGTTTAAAGCTACGTATTTTATTAATTTAGGTTTGTATTTTTCTTGTAAATGTTGGTTTAAATAGATTATTTCTTTTTTTAAAAGGGCATCAATTACATTAAAAACCTTTTTTTTATTTAAAATATTTTGAACCTCAACAAAACGTAAAATGGGTTGTTTCTCAAAAGCTTCATACAACAAAAATTCATCATCGGTTAATTGTGAAAAATCAACCGTAAGTTTGCTATTTAAACTAATAATTGTTTCGCTTTCTAACAATAAAGCCGATGGAAGTGCTGCTTTATACACTTCGCCTACCGAACACATATAGTAATTTGCCAACCATTGCCAAAATTCAATTTGTGTGTTGGATACAATTGGTTCTTCATCAATAATTGTTAAAATTTCTTTTGGTTCATACAATTGTGGTTTTTGGTTGTGTTTATTAAAAACTACAGCTGTATAAACTTGGCGTTTACCAAAAGGTACGGCAACACGCATGCCTACTTGTAAAAAATCATATTCGGCTTGGGTAACTTTATATGTAAAAGTTGTTGTAATTGATAAAGGTACAACAACATCAATGAAATAATCCATGTAACAAATGTACAAAAAGGTTTTATGAATTTTAAATGGATTTTTGGTAGATAATACATAAAATAAACCTGCACGAATTTAAAATCATGCAGGTTTTAAAGTTTTATTTTTCTTAATTTATTTAACGCGAACCCAAGTTTGTGTTCGCCCTAATGCTTGAATGCCAATGTACCCGCGAACGTCTAATTTATCGGCACCGTTAAGTTTTACTACACATTTATATACTTTACCCGAAGACGGATCGGTGATAGAACCACCTGAGTATTCTTTACCATCTTTTTTTAATCCTTTAATAATGGTTAATCCTTTTACGGGTTTACCTTTATCAGAACCAGGACATTTATCACATTTTGCTTCTTTCTTTTCTGTTAGAATTTCTACAACTTTCCCATAAATTTTCCCTTTGTTTTCTGAAATCTCAACTATTGATTTTGCTCTACCCGTTTCATCGTCAATAGTTTTCCATTTACCAGTTACCGATTGTGCTTGCATGCTAATGGATGCAATTGCAGTTAAAACAAGGGTTGCTAATACATTTTTCATATTTAATTTCTGTTTTTATTGTTACTAATATACAAATTTCTACGTTTTGCAGCATATATCGCAGCATTTAATTCAAAACCTAATAATAAAATCATACAGTTTATCCAAATATATATCATTATTACCAAAAGCGTGCCAATTGATCCGTACAATTCGTTATATTTTGCGAATTTTGATACATAAAACCCAAATGCAACCGATGTTAATGACATTAAAAGCGTTGTAAATACCGAACCATAAGATATAAACGATAAATGTTTAGTTTCTTTTGTACCAAATTTATATAGGATAGATACAGTGAATAAAATCATTAAAAAAACAAAAATGTTTCTACCTAAATCTGCAAGCCATGGATAATTGGCAACATGCATATAAACTTCAACTGTTAAATAAACAGCTAACGATAATACCAACATTAAACTTAATAAAACCGATAATATTATAGCTATAACATATTGTTTAAAAAAATTGCGCGATATGCTTAAATGTGCCGATGATTGAAAGCCATTTATGATTGCATTTACCCCATTTGCCATAAAAATCACAGACATAATTACCCCTGTTGATAACAAACTTTTATAGGAATTACTCATAATATCTATTAAAATTAATTCAATAGCATCGTAGGTATTTGGTGGTACATTATCTTCTACAAACAACAAAAAACTTTCCTGAAAATTAGCAACAGGAATATAAGGTATTAAGTTTAATAAAAATAAAGCAAACGGAAAAAGCGCCATAAAAAAGGTAAACGCAATAGAACCTGCTTTATAATTAATGGCTCCTTCTATAATTCCGTTTATGTAAATACGCAAAAGTTGGTATAACGACAAACCTTCTAAGCCTGGTATTTTACACCGCATAGAAAACTTTATAAGGTTACCAATAATAGGCAACTTTGTTATTTTTATTGCATTTTTACCCAATTTATAAAACCGCTTTTAAGCTTAGATCCATGTTGTAAACAGAATGTGTTAAAGCGCCGCTTGATATAAAATCTACACCACATTCTGCGTAATTACGAATGGTTTTTTCATTAATATTACCCGATGATTCTGCAAAACATTTACCGTTTATCATGGCAACGGCCGTTTTGGTATCCTCGTAATTAAAATTATCTATTAAAATTTGATATACACCATCGTTTGTAAGAATTTCTTCAATTTCTTTTAAATTTCTGGCTTCAACAATTATTTTTAAATCTCTATTTGTATCTTTTAAATACTGTTTTGTTTTGGTAATTGCTTGCGTAATTCCACCAGCAAAATCAATATGATTGTCTTTTAACATAATCATATCGTACAATGCAAATCTATGGTTTTCACCACCGCCTATTTTAACCGCCCATTTTTCAATGGCACGTATTCCAGGCGTTGTTTTGCGGGTATCTAATACTTTTGCGTTTGTACCAGCAACTAAATCTACAAAAAACTTAGTTTTGGTTGCAATGGCACTCATACGTTGCATGGCATTTAAAACAACGCGTTCAGCTTTAAGTATTGATTGCGATTTACCAGTAACGTAAAACGCAACATCACCAAATTTTACTGGTGTTCCATCGGTAATTAAAACTTCAACCTCCATTTCTGGATCCACATAATTAAAAACCATTTTTGCAAAATCAACTCCTGCTAAAATCCCTTCGTCTTTTACTAATAATTTTGCTTTTCCCATAGCATTTGCAGGTATACAAGCTAAGGAGCTGTGATCGCCATCGCCTACATCTTCACGAATGGCATTTTGTATAATTAATTCTAATTCGTTTTGAAACTGTTCTGCTGATATCATTTTTTTTCTATCTTTAAATGCTAAAGTACAAAATTTTGGTATTTTTTAATCTAAATAACAGCTAAAACAATAATGAAACCTGAAATTTCTTGGAACGATTTTGAGAAGATCGATATACGTGTAGGAACAGTTATTGACGCTCAAGCGTTTGAAAAAGCAAAAAATCCGTCGTATAAATTATGGATTGATTTTGGAACCGAAATAGGTGTTAAAAAAACATCGGCACAAATCACTGTTTTGTATGGTGTTGATGATTTAATTGATAAACAGATTGTTGCTGTGGTAAATTTCCCTCCCAAACAAATTGCCGATTTTATGAGCGAATGCTTAGTTTTAGGGGTTGTTGGCAGCAATAAAGAAGTTACATTGCTGGCTCCGGGAAAAGCTGTAGAAAATGGTTTGACAATTGGCTAAACTACCCTATTTTTGCAAAAACAAATTTCTATGAACATTAAACTTTTAGCAATTGGTAAAACCGATAATAAAAACCTACAAGCGTTAATTGACGAATACACCAAACGTTTGGGTTTTTACATTAAGTTTGATTTAGAAATTATTGCCGATATTAAAAACGTAAAAAACCTTTCGGAAGCGCAACAAAAACAAAAAGAAGGTGAACTAATTTTAAGTAAATTGACTGCAACCGATCATTTAATTTTGTTAGATGAAAACGGAAAAAGTTTTAGCAGCGTTGGTTTTGCCGATGAACTACAAAAAAAGATGAACGCTGGTATAAAAACGTTAGTATTTGTTATTGGTGGACCGTATGGTTTTTCTGATGATGTTTACAAAAAAGCAAATGGAAAAATATCGCTTTCGGCAATGACGTTTTCGCACCAAATGGTTCGTTTGTTTGTGATCGAACAAATTTACCGTGGTTTTACAATTTTAAAGAATGAACCGTATCATCATCAGTAAATTATTTTGTTTGAAGTTTAAGGTTTAAAGTTGAATTGCGTTGAACTTTAGTTCGATGAAGACTTAATGTTGATAGAAAAGGCTTTAGCCAAATCTTTGTAAAAATTACTGTTTATAGTTTTAGACATCTCGACTTCGCTCGATGTGACAATCCCCCCAAAAAAATTAATTCACATAAACTTCACTATTCAAACTTTGTGAAAGCTTTTGTTTTTCTAATTCGATTAGGATATTAACAAAAGTTTCAACACTTACATTTTTATCAATTCGTATTAAATATGTTTGTGTTTTATCAAATAGATTTTTAACATCGGCTACCGATTTTAAATGTAAACTTTGAACTCCATTACCCAATTCATAAACAGGTTGCTCTTCTAAAGCAAAGTTTTTAAAAGGCATTTTTACATACGCATTTTGTTTGTGAAGAGTATCGCTGTAAACAAAATAAATAGTTTTTGTATCTTTATGCATACCTTCTTTTTGGTATTTTTTTACCGTTATTTCTTGCAAAAAAGGAGCTATTTCTTGCAAGTTTAAACCTCTATCAACCGACACCACCCAATGTGTATTACCAATTACATTGTTTTTATTAATCGTAACTTTTCCTTTATCGTTTTTAGAAATATAAACCGGACTAAAATCGGTGATTTGTGCTTCAACCGAAAAATTAGAACGACTAATTTTCATTTCTTTTTGTTGGCACGATGTTAAAAATATCGAGCCTAAAATCATAAGTATTATTTTAATTTTCATATGCTTTTTTATAAAGTTTAACACATTCTACAGCTTGTTTTACATCATGTACACGCAATAAATTGGCTCCTTTTATTAGTGAAATGGTATTTAAAACACTTGTACCGTTTAAAGCTTCTTGCGGTGTGGTATCAAAAAACTTGTAAATCATTGATTTTCTTGAAAGTGCCGAAAGTACTGGCACATCTAAATTTTGTAAAAGTTCCAACTTATTCAACACTTCGTAATTTTGGTCTAACGTTTTAGAAAAACCAAATCCGGGGTCAATAATCACATCAATAATACCATTTTGTTGCGCTTGATTTATTTTTTCAGAAAAATAATAAATCATTTCGTGCATCACATCGTCATAATTAGTAAACTGCTGCATATTTTGGGGCGTTCCTTTCATATGCATCATTATATAGGGTGCTTTAAAACTACTTACAACCTGCATCATTTTATCATCTAAATTACCTGCCGAAACATCGTTAATAATTGCAGCACCTAAATCTAATGTTTGTTTAGCTACTTCGGCACGAAATGTATCTACCGAAAAAACGGCATTTGGAAATTGATTCACTAAATGTTTTAAAACCGGTAAAATACGTTGTAGTTCTTCCTCTTCTGTTACAAAAGGAGCGTTTGGTTGGGTTGAATAAGCACCTACATCAATAATATCGGCACCTTCTGTCAACATTTTTTCGGTTTGTTGTTCTATTTTTTCTAATGATGAATGCAAACCACCATCAAAAAAAGAATTAGGCGTTATGTTTAAAATACCCATTACTTTTGGCGATTCAAAAGTGATTAATTTGCCATTACAGTTTATTGATTTCATTATTTATTTTGAATAAATTACTGCTTTTATTTTTATTCTGCCTACAGATTGTTATTTTTGATAAAATTTATACAAAGATACTTATATATGCTTTCAACAGCTGAACAATATGATAAAATAATTGCCATTTGCAGACAATTATACGTTAATAAATTACAAGATTACGGGTGTGCTTGGCGTATTTTAAGGTTGCCATCGTTAACCGATCAAATATATATTAAAGCATGCAGAATTAGATCGTTACAAGAAAACGATGTTCGCAAAATTGATGAAGACGAAAGTGCCGAATTTATTGGTATTATAAATTACAGCATTATGGCGTTGATTCAGTTAGAAAAAGGAGTTTCTAAAGAAGCCGATTTAACAAACCAAGAAGCTATTGATTTGTACGATAAACATATTGCTATTACCAAAGAATTAATGATGAATAAAAACCACGATTACGGCGAAGCGTGGAGAGACATGCGCATTGCATCGCATACCGATATTATTTTACAAAAACTGTTACGCGTTAAACAAATTGAAGATAACAAAGGTAAAACTATTGTATCTGAAGGTTTAGAAGCTAATTACCAAGATATGATTAATTACGCCGTTTTTGCTTTAATTTTAATGAATTTTGCCAATTAACAATCAATTTTTATATACTTTATTTAGAAAATTTTAAACATGGAAAACTTAAAAAAATATTTACCGTGGACAATTAGAATAATTATTTCGTTTTTATTCCTAATCTCTGCTGTTGCAAAACTATATCCAAGTCCGTATTTTGCTATTTCAACTTTTGAAGTAAAACAACTGTACCCAATGGGTTTTTCTGAAGATTTTGCAGTTTATTTTTCAAGAATTTTAATTGGTATTGAATTGGCTTTAGGCCTATTATTATTGCAAAATAATTTTTTACGTAGAATTGTAATTCCTGCAACAATGTTAATGCTGGTTGTTTTTACTGTGCATTTAACAATTGATACGTTACAAACAGGCGGAAATTCTGGAAACTGTGGTTGTTTTGGCAGTTTGTTACCTATGACACCTATCGAAGCTATTATTAAAAACATTGTTGCTCTTATTTTATTGGTAATTTACCTTTTTGTAACACCTAAAACCGCAACCGAAAAAAGTAATATTTGGGTTTTAGGTACCGTAAAATTTGCATCAATTTTAGCATTGTTTATGATAGCTCCTATTCAACCAAAAACAGTTGAAGTAAGTACCGAAACGGCTATTGAGCAACCTGCTATCGAAACGCAAACTAACGTAAGTGTTGCACCAATTGAAGAAACTCCTACAACAGAAACTGTAACCGAAACTTCTGAAATTGCTAAACTTGTAGTTGATGAACCTGCTAAAACTAAATCGGGCTACACACAGTATTTTTCTAATATAGATCAAGGAAAAAAAATATTAGCTTTGTTTGTTCCTGGTTGTGAGCACTGCCGCGATGTTGCAAAAGAATTAACGGAAATGAAAGCTAAGGATAAAAACTTTCCTAAAATTCAAATTGTATTTATGAACGAAGAACCTGAGAAAATTCCAGATTTCTTTGCATTTGCAGGTGCTAATTATCCATATAAAATTATTGAAGTAATTCCGTTTTGGAAGTTATTAGGAAACAATAAAGATACACCTGGCATAATCTATTTATGGAATGGTAACAAAATAAAAGAATGGGACGGCATTAACGAGAAAAAATTTGTGGGTTCTGAATTGAAAAGCTTGCTAAAAAAGAATTATTCCGAAATTAAAAAGTAGTGCTTAAATATTTCTTAAACAAATTAGGCTATTCGTTATTCACGCTTTTTGGCGTTGTTACTGTTGTGTTTATACTTTTTAACATTTTACCTGGCGATCCTGCCCGAATGATGTTAGATCAAAATGAAAATTCGGAACAATTGGCGTTAATTAAAAAAAAATATGGGTTTGATCAACCATTAATTAATCAATACGGCTATTATTTGAACGATTTATCACTAATTTCAATACACAAAAAACAACCCGATCATTACACATATTTTAACAAATCAAAATACAACGGTTTTGTTGTGTTTACAACAAAAAAAGTAAATGTTGTTTTAAAAACACCTTACTTACGCGAAAGTTTTCAAAAAAACGGTAAAAAAGTAACCACAATAATTGCACATACATTGCCTAGTACAGTAGTTTTAGCTGTATTATCAATAGTAATTGCTTTACTTTTAGGTGTTTTTTTAGGGATTTTATCTGCCTTATATGCCAATAGTTTTTTCGATAGATTGATAGCGTTTATTAGCACTTTAGGCATGAGTGTTCCATCGTTTTTTAGTGCTATTTTATTTGCTTGGCTTTTTGGTTTTGCTTGGCATAAATTTACAGGGTTAAACATGACCGGTAGCTTGTACGAAGTAGACGATTTTGGCGAAGGTATTCATGTAGCCTTAAAAAACGCCATTTTACCTGCTGTTGTTTTAGGAATACGACCATTAGGCGTAGTAATTCAGTTAATGCGAAATTCATTGTTAGAAGTATTAAACCAAGAATACATACGCACGGCAAAAGCAAAAGGATTATCAACCTATAAAATCATTACAAAACACGCTTTAAAAAACGCTTTAAATCCAGTAGTTACGGCAATGTCGGGCTGGTTTGCATCAATGTTAGCAGGAGCCGTTTTTGTTGAATATATTTTTGGTTGGAATGGTCTTGGTAAAGAAATTGTTGATGCGTTAAATACATTAGATTTACCCGTGATAATGGGATCGGTAATTGTAGTTGCAACCACTTTTGTTCTTATAACAGTTTTAGTTGATGTAATTTATGCTTATTTAGATCCACGTATCAAATTAAAATAATAACTTTAATATCAGAAATTAAATTTGCCATGAAAAAAATGTTTGCCCTTTTATGCACCTTTGGATTATTAACAATTGGTTGTCAATCTAAAAAAGAAAATTCCGAAAAAAATGATACCGCAATGGTTCAAAACAATACCTTTAGTACTGTAACATTAAATAAATTATTTGTTGATGAATTAGGGAACAACATTTCGTTTCAAAACATTTTAGCACAACATAAAGGGTCGCCTATTGTTGTAGAAATTTGGGCATCGTGGTGCTCTGACTGTATCAAAGGATTTCCCGAATTAAAAAAATTACAAGCAAAATATCCAAAAACTGCGTTTGTGTTTATATCGTTAGATAAATCAAAAGAAAAATGGGCCGAAGGAGTTAAAAAACACCAATTAAATGGAAATCACTATTATTTAAATGAAAAAATGAGTGGTGAATTTGGAAAATCAATTGATTTAGATTGGATTCCACGATATATTGTTGTTGACGCCCAAGGAAAAATAGCCCTTAAAAAAGCCATTGTTGCTAACGACACCCTTTTAATAAAAACATTAGATAATTTACAACCTTAATTATGAGACATAAAATAATTGCCGGCAATTGGAAAATGCATAAAAATGCTCCAGAAACTACAGCTTTTTTAAACCAATTGGTAAACGAAATGCCAACTGGTAAAGAAGTTGAAGTACTAGTTGCACCAGCTTTTACAAATTTAATGTTGGCTACACAAATACTTGAAGACACCAATATAACTGTAGCTGCACAAAACATGCACCAAGCAGAAGGCGGTGCTTTTACCGGTGAAATTTCGGCCGATATGCTTACAAGTATTAACGTACAAACAGTAATTTTAGGACATTCTGAACGCAGACAATATTTTAAAGAAACTCCCGCTTTATTAGCTAACAAAGTAGATACCGCTTTAAAACACAACATGCGCGTTATTTTTTGTGTGGGTGAAGAATTAAAAGACCGCAAAAGCAAACAGTTTCAAAACGTTGTTTTTTATCAGCTAAAAGATTCGTTATTTCACTTGCCAAAAGAAGCTTGGGAAAACATTATAATAGCTTATGAACCTGTTTGGGCAATTGGTACCGGTGAAACAGCATCGCCAGAACAAGCTCAGGAAATGCACCAGTTTATTCGTGAACAAATTGCGCACCAATACGGAAGTTTAGCAAATAACGTAACTATTTTATACGGCGGTAGCGTTAAACCAGATAACGCAGCAACCATTTTTTCACAACCCGATGTTGATGGTGGCTTAGTAGGCGGCGCTGCTTTAAATGTAAATGATTTTACTACTATTATTAATGCAATTTAAATATTTTAAAAGCCTTACAGTTACCTTTTAGCTGTAAGGTTTTTACTAAATAGATTCACTTTTTCTATCAACCTAATAAGACTTTTCATTCAATGAAAAACCTTTTTGTAATTACCGCTTTAGCTTTTGGCTTACATGCTAATGCGCAAGATTTTTTGTTAGGTCCAACAATTACGTACCAATCGCAAGCAGGCAATATGTTAAAATTAGGTGGCTATTACGTTCAGCCGTTTGCTAATAATACAATGGGTTTTAAATTAGAAGCAAATGCGCAATTAGCTTATTTTAGAAATCAATTTTTAGCAATACCCGAAGGTAGTTTAACCTACTACCCTACTTTTAATCGCTTAATTATTCCGTTTGTAGAAAGTGAAATTACACCTTATACCCTTACTCCAAAAGTAGGTTTATCGGTAGCAACAATTGTAGAAATTGGTTTGGGTTATGGGTTTGATATTAAAACAAAAGAAAATGTAAAACCTATTAATGGTTTCACCTTTTCTATGGGGTTTTATATACCTTTAAATGCTTTTTAAAAACTTTATAAGTTCAAAATTTAAAAACTAAATCCAATACCAAAAGTTACCAATGCGGGTTCTTCCTTACTTGTAAAAATTCCTGCATGCGCACTAAACGAATCGATAGCATTTAACCAAAAACCCAATCCGTAACTATCGTACCATTCTTTATTAACACTTAATTTATTCCAAACCCTTCCAGTATCGTAACCTGTATAAATACCATAACTCATAGGTAAAAAGCTATTTTCAATTTCGTTCATTTTAAAACGAATATCGTTACTAGTAACAAACGATGAATTCCCTAAAAAACGTTGCATGCGATAACCACGCAATCCGTTATTTGCACCTATGGTTGCTGCTTGATAAAAATGATATTTTGTACCAAAAACTTTTTCAAGATAATATGTTGAAGACCAAGTAACTTTTTTATTTTTTGATAAAGGAACTACAAAATTTAATTTAGAATTTAAATATTGATGATTGCTTTTAAAATCATCTGTAAAAAATCTGCTACCAAAATGCAACATAAAGCCTAAACCTGTTGTAGGTTCGTAAACATTATTATAGTTTTCAAACTTATATTTTATGCTGCTACCAATAAAATTGGTTCGTTGATAAGTTTCAAACACATTGTATTTTAAGTATTCATCAATAATTCGGTTGTTGGTTTGTTCAATTTTAACCGATTCATAAGTAGCATTTATTAAAAATGAACTTCCATTGCGACCTTTCCATTCATAACCTGGTTTAATATCGAACTGCGAGGTACGCACTCGGTAGTAATTTTCTTTAAATTTATGTCGATCGTAAGTATCTAATTTTGTAATTCCAAAAAAGTTTTTAGTGAAATTTGCCGATGTTGCCAACGCATCAAACACCCAATAACCGTTATTTGAATAGTTTTTAAAACTGCCTGAATAAGCAGCAAATAAACCCGAATTTGCAAAGCTGTATTTTACCTTAAATTGATGTTTTTGTGAGTATGGATTTTGATTGAACTTATTTACAGTGTACGCACCGTTTACCCCTAAAATTACACCATTATCGCGGTTGTAACCTGCGTCGGGCACAATAGCAAGTACGTTTAAAGGTGCTTTTCTAAAATCGAATTGGTTTATTGCGTATTGATCTTTTAAAATGGTACGTGCATTGCCTTTTTGTGTAAATGTATTTTGCTGCGATAAGTAATCAAAAATTTTTACTCTTTTTTTAGTTTGCATTAAGTACTCATCGTTATTTCTACCGCCTATAATTTTTAAACGTGTATTTGTTTTTTTTCCTGTTACTTTAAAAACGTCTTCCCCATCTAACCCATAAATCCATAATTCTTTTGTAATTTCGGGGTTGTACGTATAATTAAAAACTAAAGGTATATCGGAATTATTTGTCCTTACTTTTTGAACATTTATTTCATTTTTTTGGGTATCAATTGTAAAAACATCATTTTTATTAGTGCCAACAATAGTACCTACTTTAAAAAGTTCGGCATAATATTTCTTAGAAAATTCTAATAAGTTATTTCTACGCTCCTTTAAAACAGCTATAATTTGCTGAGTGTATTTTTGTTTTACTTCAACAGGTAAATAATTAAACGACTCATAAATTGCATCGTCACTTAACAACGTAACCAATTTATTTGCTTCATTTTCCCAATCAGTTAAAGAAGTATTTTGTAATAACAATCGATCCAAAGGAAAGGCCGATTTGGTAATCCATCGTGGATTTGGGTATTTTTCTTTATAATTTTGAATGTGTTTTAAGGGATTTAATCGATTAATTATCGACAATAATTGTCCGTCAATTTTGGCAAAAGCTTGGTCATGATCACGTGAAATTGGTTGGTAAACACAACTTTTTTCTAGGCATTTTTCAATCCAAAACCATTGATTTGGATTTCGGTCCCAATCGCCTATTAAAAAATCGAACAAACGCGCACGTAAATACATTTGGGTATCAACCCTATAATTGGCATCTTTTTCTAAATTTACCAATAATTCTTGCGTACTTATTATGTTACTACCGTTACCAAATGTAGCTAAGTTTTTTTGCGATTTATCAGGCCGTTCTTCAATTAAATACAATTCGTTACCATAGGTTTCATTGTACTTACCTAAAGCGTTTTGTTTAGGTACAAAATATAGTTTAGGACTGGCAGTTAACAAGCCTGCTTTTGTTGATAAAGGCGCTAAAACTAAAGGCGCAAACGGATGAGTGGTCGTATAATAATCGTCGAAAAAATTTACAACATACGTATTACTTAATTTATCTTGTACGTAGGTATTTTTAAAAATTGCCGATTGTAAAAATTGTTTTGAACTTTTTCGTAACCTTTTTAAAAGATATTGTTTTCCGTTTGGATTTTCTAAAACTAACGAAACCGATTTGTTATCGGCGTATGAAAAAACAGGTTTTAAGCCACCATATAATGTATCTAAATAAGCAATAGGCGTTTGCAGTTTGGTTGCATACAAATCCCGATAATGTTCGCCAAACAAAAAAGTATATGTTTCTGACTTTTTTAATGAATTATCAGGAAAAACCGATGTATTTATGGTTGTTTTATTTAATTCTTCAAACTTTTTCTCATAAACATCAGGTTGCATAATCAATTTTTCAAAAACCAAAATGTTTACGTTGTTTTCTACTGTATATAATTGCACTTTTACTTTATTACCCTTTGTTATTTTAAGTGTTGCAAAACCTAATTTACCAACTGTAAAACTTTTATGTTGCACACTTCGTGCTTCGTCTTGCATAGCTGCAGCACCACTTACAATTTGCTTAATTCCGTTGGTTTCAATATACTGCAAACTGTTTTCGTGAGCGCCTACAAATACTACTTGTTCTTGATTTTTTGTGATGGTTTGTAAACGATCGATAAAATTACGGTAAAGGGTAAACTGCGTATCTTTAACACTAGCGCCCGATGTTTTTCGCAAAAAATTCACAAACGTTCCCGCAATTGGAAAAGGTACATTTTTATAAGGATAGATGTGATCGCGAATTGAAAAATAACCTCCTTTTTCACCGTTTGTAACAATAGGATGGTGCATTGCAACAACCGTTATTTTGTTTTGATTTTTGTTTATTAATCGGCTAAATTCTTCAAAAAAATCTTCTCTATTTTTAATAAAACTATCCTCATTTATAGTATTGTGTTTGTTCCAGTCTTGCATAAACCATTCGCTATCAATGGCTAAAACCACACAATTGGGTGTAATTTCAACTTCGTATATAGCTTTATGTTTAGGTGGTAAATACGCATTTTTATTTAATTTATTAGCTACGTATTTTTTTTGATTTGTAAGTAAACGTTCATCTTTAGCCCAATCATTTGTGCCAGGCAAAAAATACGTTTTACCGTTGGTTAAAGTTGCAAGTTTAATTTGTTGATTTAAAATTTCGATGTTTTGAGGAGAAGAAATGCCTTCGTTTGAAACGTTATTTCCTAAAAAAAGAAGTGTTTGTGGAACATTTGTATTTTTTATATAATTTTCAACACCTGAAAGCACTTTATTACCGTACACCTTATTATTTGTACCTACGTCTCCTAATAAAATAATTTCGTTTGAAATATCTGAGTTTAAATCTGCCTGAACTGATTGATTTTTAAAAGATTTACCCAATTGTTCATGATACGTAGCACACGAATTCAACCCAAATAAGAAAAATGCAAATACACAAATTTTTGCATACAAGGTGCTTGGTTTCATAAAAGCAATTTTTTAAAAACTCATTAGTGAATTTTTAACTTTATTTTTTACTAAAAAACATACCAAATATAGGATATCTTTTTAAACAAAATTAAAGAAAGCTGTAGAAATGATATACTTAAGTAGTTATTTTTAAAATATTACTAAAAAAACTGCCGTATTTTTAATAATTAACAAGCATAAATATGTTATTAATTAATTACTTTTGAAAAAAACTTTTAAATGAAACAATTATTATTCTTAACAATTTGCCTGTGTACCGTATTTGCTTCTGCCCAAAGAAACGAACCCGAACAAAACTGTGGTACAATTTATAATTTACAAACCGATTATGATGAAACTTTTGAAAAATTTTATCAATCCCAAATTAATCTAAAAGCAAAAAATCCGGTAACTTATTATATTCCAATTGTTTTCCACGTGATACATACTGGCGAGCCAATTGGAACCGGCTCAAATATAAGCGATCTAGCTATTTACAAAGCATTAGAACGTTTAAATAACAATTTAATTAATAAACACAACCACCCAAATAGTGGCAATACCAACATACAATTTGTATTGGCTACAAAAGCACCAAACGGTTCGTGTTCTACAGGTATTAATCGTATTAATTACAGCACAAATCAGGCGTATGTTTCTTATGGCAACGCATATTCAACATCTGATAATGGTGTAGATGCAAATACCATTCGTGCCTTATCAAAATGGAACAATACGCAATATTACAATGTGTGGGTTGTAAATAAAATTACATCATCTTCAAGTGTAACTGCCTATGCATACTACCCTACTGCACATGGAACAGCTGTTGATGGTACTTTTATTAGACATGATAATTTAGCAAATCCTGAAAGTGCTACTTTTACACATGAAATTGGACATAGTTTAAATTTAATGCATACTTTTCAGGGTTCAACTGGCACAAATTGTCCTACACAAATTAATGGTTGTGGTGCCGATGGAGATTGTATTGCCGATACCCCACCGCATATTAAAAATCATCCTTTAGATTTGGTTTTAAATGCTGCCAATTCATGTTCGGGCGATAACAATTCTACCTACAAACATAACTACATGACGTATACTTATGATGAATACCGAAAAGTGCTTACGCCCTTACAAATTGCCCGAATGCAAAGTGCTGTTCCGTTTTATAGATCGTCTTACTTACCTGCTAATAACACGGTTTTTACAATGACTCAAAGTCCGCAAGCTAAATTTTATGTAAACGATTCCGACGGAACTTCTAAACAATATTTTTGCGCTGGTTCGCCAATCGTTTTAAGAAATTCATCAACTTGTTTTCTAAATACTTTTAACAGTACTTCTTTGGGAAATTATGTTACAAAATGGGAAATTATTAAAAACGGACAAACGTTTATGGTTTCTAACGAATCAAACCCTACTATAACTATAAATCAAACAGGTATTTACTCTATAAAATTAACTGTTACAAATAATGTAGGCGCTAGTACGTTAACTAAAACAGATGTTATTGAGATTGTTTCAGCAAATTCGGTTAATTTCTGTACACCTACTTCGTTAAATGTTGGGCAATTTTTCTATTCAATTAATCGTGTTAAATTAAATAATATCGATAATCTTACAATTAAAAATAGAAACGAGGGCTATAATAATTATAGTTGTTCTTATATTACACAAGCTAATGCTGCAGGAGCTTCAAACTTAAGTATCTATATTAATAATAATCATTTTTCTATTAAAGATAATTCCATTTTACATGCTTATATAGATTTTAATAATAACGGTGTTTTTGAAACAAACGAACAAATTGCAAACGAAACAATTCCAACAGGAACAAGCAATCAAGCTTTTAGCTATTTTTTTGTTCCGCCAGCAAACGTAGTTAAAAATATTGTTTTAAGAATGCGTATTATGCACGACCGTTTAAATATATCTAATTCAAAGTTAAATTGTACTTCGCAATTTAATGTAGGCGATATTGAAGATTATGGGGTAATTTTTATAAATAGTTTATCTGCTCCAGAATTTGAAACTAAAAAAGTAAATTTATATCCTAACCCTGTTACCAATGTTTTAAATATTGATTTTGAAGATGCTAGTAAAAAATCAATTCAAATTTTCACAAATACAGGTCAATTGATTAAAACTTTTGAAACAAGCGAAACTAACTTAAAAATTGATGTGTCTGGTTTTGAAGCTGGAAATTATCATTTAAAAACTGATAATCAAAGCTTTAAATTCATTAAAAAATAATATTAATTCACTTTTACCTATAAAAAAACCCTTACAAATAAAATTGTAAGGGTTTATATTTGGTATTTTAGCAATTAAAAAGGCTTTTGTGCAAATTGAACTGTTACAACGTTGCTATCTAAATAACCTGCTAATTTAGATTGTATTTTAACATTTGCTATAGTACTATGTTTATACGTATTACCAGGAATTTTAACCCCATCTACATAATAAACTACATCAGTAATAGCAGTACCATTACTTGTAGTTGATAACATAACCGATTGACCAAGTGGTACAAAGTTATTTGCAGCATTTGTTTTTAAAACTAATTGATTGCTAACATTTGGATTTGGATTAGCCGTTGGCGTTTCCATAACGGTATCGTCTTCAGAACATGCTGTGAATCCAATGGTTGAAAAGGAAACTATAGCGATAAAGAACAAAATCTTTTTCATCTTAAATTATTTAGTTGAGTTAATTAGTAATCTTTTTAAAATAATGTTATAAAAATACAAAAATTATTTATTCATCAAAATTTTTATTCTACTTGCAGCAATAAAAGATGCAATTATACTTAAAATTAACAAAGTTGCAACAACTAATAGCGTATTTTGCCAACTAAAAATTACTGGATACGGAAAATCATCGGCTACTTTAATAAAAGCAAACTTTTGTTGTAAAAAAGTAATTAAAATACCCAATGCTAAACCTATAACAATACCCGAAATTGCCAAAATTAGCCCTTGATATAAAAAAATACGTTTCAATTTATTTTGGGTAAATCCTATATCGTATAAAGTTTTAATATGCTCTTTTTTTTCTAAAATTATCATTATTAAAGCACCAGTTAAACAAAACAAGGTTACAATAATTATTAAGGTAAAAATTAAATAAATTGCCAAACTTTCGGTTTTTAGCATTTTATACAACCCTTCGTTTAATTGCGAACGATTTTTTATTATTTGATTTGGAAAAATATCTTTTAATGTTTTAACAGCTTCATTTTCTGAAAAGTTTTGTAAAACTTTAAATTCTATTTTTGATACCTGATTGTTTTTATAATCTAACAAATTTCTGCCAATATTTATATCGGTATAAATATATTTGTTATCGGTTTCTAAATTGTTTAAACTGTATATACCCGATGGATACAAAGGCAATTTGTTGTAAGCGTCATTAGGCATTGTAATTAAACCTTTACCGGGTTTCATGGCTAAAACTTCTAATAACTTATCGTTAGAATACATTCCAGCCGACATTTCATTTGCCAAACCATTCCCTAAAACTGCATCGTTCGTATTTGGTTGCAACCATTGTCCGTAAGCAATGTGGTTATTTATAGCAACCGTTTGGGTATAATTTTTATCAACCGCTTTAATAAAAGCCACAATTTGCTTATCGCCATAAGTAAAAATCACGCGGTCTTCAATAACATGTGAAAACTTAATGCTTTTTGATAATTGCTGTAATTTTTGCTCTTGTGTAGGTGTTAAATTTATGGTTTTACCTTTAGTGGGTAACACCACTAAATCGGGATCAATTTTATTTGCAAACGATAAAGCAAATTGTTCTAAACCACTAAAAACTGATAAAACCACAAACAAAGCCATACTACTTACCACAATTCCAATGGTTGAAATACGGGTAATAATATTTATGGCTTTTGTTTTGCTTTTACTAAAAGCATACCTTTTGGCTATATAAAATACGGTGTTCAAATACAGTTATTTTTTCTTTCTACGATCAAGTAGCTCTCTATTTTCAATAGGGTTTTCATCACCTTTTAAAGCAGAATCAATTTTTTCGATATAATCTAAACTATCATCAATATAAAAAATCAAATTAGGTACTTTACGCAATTGATTTTTAACACGTTGCGCCAAATCATGTTTAATAAGTGGTGCGTTTGATTGAATAGCCTTTAACAATTCACCCGCTTTTTCGGTAGGAAAAATACTTAAATACACCTTAGCAATAGATAAATCGGTAGTAATATTAACCTTTGAAACGGTTATTATTAAGTTTGAAATTCCGTTTTTACGAATTTCTCCTTGTAATATATCAACTAGGTCGGCTTGTAACAAAGCCCCCATTTTTTTTTGTCTGTTTGTTTCCATACCTGCAAAAATACAAAAAAACGTTCAGATATATATTTATCTTTGTACAAACAAAAATTAAAACATATGCGTAAAATAGAACATATTGGTATTGCCGTTAAAAATTTACAAGAATCGAACGCTTTGTTTGAAAAACTTTTTGGCGCACCCGCTTATAAAGAAGAAGAAGTAGAAAGCGAAGGAGTAAAAACATCGTTTTTTATGAATGGACCCAATAAAATTGAACTTTTAGAAGCTACTAAACCAGATTCGCCCATTGCAAAATTCTTAGAAAAAAAAGGCGAAGGTATACACCATATTGCATTTGATGTTGAAAATATTGAAACCGAAATTGCGCGTTTACAAAAAGAAGGATTTGTAGTTTTAAACGAAAAACCAAAGAAAGGTGCTGATAACAAATTAGTTGCCTTTTTACACCCAAAAGGCACCAATGGAGTACTTATTGAATTGTGCCAAGAAATTAAATAAAAATTAAAAAGTACTTGTAAAAATTAAGAATTTGCCTTAATATTGCACTCGCTAACGTTAAGTAGCCGGTCCTATAGCTCAGTTGGTTAGAGCACCTGACTCATAATCAGGTGGTCCCTGGTTCGAGCCCAGGTGGGACCACAACAAGCACAAGTTGTAAAAATGCCGGTCCTATAGCTCAGTTGGTTAGAGCACCTGACTCATAATCAGGTGGTCCCTGGTTCGAGCCCAGGTGGGACCACAAAAGCACTCAAATTTGAGTGCTTTTTTTATTTAATTATGTTGAAAATCAGTTATTTAACTTTTTATTGATAAAAAAATTATTCAAAGAATATCAATATTTTTGATACCCATTTGATACCGAAATAAATTAGAAACTGTATTTTCGATTGCTATTTTTTATATTTTTGTTATGTCCAAAAATGAAAAAAAATGCAAAAAATTAAATTTAAAACGATTTATAATCGTAAGAAAGCCCTCAATAAAGAGGGTAAAGCTTTAATTCAAGTAGAATGCTATTTGAACGGTAAAAGAAAATATTTAACTACAAATATTTATTTAGAGCCGAAATACTGGAGTGAAAAGACTGCTACTATTAAAACAGATTATCCTAACTCTATTTTTTTAAATAAATCAATAAAGGATCTTATAAACAGAATTGAAGAAATAGAACTAGAGCATATTAATAAAAACAGGTCTTTTAATCTTGAAAGTATTGAAACTTTTTTAAATTCAAATAAACCTCAATCATTTACCGAATTTATGACAAATGAAATTGAGGAAATGAATTTAAAAGTAGGAACTAAAAAAAATCATACTGCCACATTATCAAAACTTAATGAATTTAGAAAGGTTGTTTATTTTGATGATCTAAACTATGATTTTTTAGATCGGTTTAAGAAACATTTAATCAAGAAATATAACCCTAGTAAAAATACGATTTACAAGTATTTTAAACATATAAAAACACATGTAAATACTGCAATTAATAAAGGGTATATTGATTTAAAAGATTATCCGTTTAGAACTTTCAAAGTAGAACAGGAAGAAAGTAAAAAAGTTTATTTAACCCCACAGGAAATAATAAAAATTGAAGATGTTGAACTAGAAACCGATGCACAAAAATACGTGCGTGATATGTTTATGTTTTCTGTTTATACAGGTTTGCGTTACGGTGATGTTTTCGCTTTAACTAGAAATAATATTAAAAATATTGAGGGTAGTGATTGGCTTGTGTTAGATATGGAAAAAACAAGCGATGTTGTAAAAATACCTATTGATACTTTGTTTAATGGTAAACCAAAACGAATAATTAATAAATATACGGTATTAGGGCGAAATTTGTGTTTTAAAGAAGTAACTAACCAACATTGCAACAGAATACTTAAAGAGATAAAAAACCTCGCTAAAGTTGATAAAAAGATAACTTTTCATAGTGCAAGGCATACAACAGCTACTTATTTAATTTATAAGGGTGTACCCATTACCACAGTTGGTAAAATATTAGGGCATAGAAAACTAGAAACCACTCAAATTTATGCACATATAATGGATCAAACAATAACAAACGATATTAAAGCTGTAAATTTTGATTAAAAAAGGGACTATTTAATAAGTCCCTTTTTTAATATCTAAAATTCCAATACCACTTTTTAGGTAGTTAATTCTACTTGTAAGATTTATTTCTAAATCGTCTTTAATACTTTCTAATATTAAATATCTAAAAACGTCTTTAATTTTTCTATTATTAAAATCCATTTCATTAAATTGATAATCTTCAAAAGATCTATTTATGTAGGAATTTGGCGAACCTAAACTATAAAATTTTGTATTGTAATATTCATCTTCTGTAATTCCTAGCTTTTCAGCTATTTCAAAAATATTATTTATGTTTTTAATAATATCTGTTACAGAACTAAAATTACTATCTGTTATCCCTCTTAAAAATGTTTCAGAAAATTTTAAGTAAAACTTAATTTTTAAAGTGTCAGCATGTGTTATTGCGTATTTTTCTATTTGTTGATAATCATTTTCGGATATAACATCAAAATAACTCATTTCATTAATTAATGAACTTGAATCAAGTAAATCGGTTTTTTCTAAACCTTTAATGTATTCAAGAAATTTCTTTTCAATTTTTACTGAAATATCAATTTTACCTGTTTCAATTTTAGCTATTGTACTTCTACTTATAGAAATTTTTTCACTTAATTCTGTTTGCGTAAGTCCTAGATTTTCACGCAGTTGTATAAAATCTTCTTTAGTCATAATGTGTTTTGTGTAAAAAATGTGTAAAAAATTATACAATTATTACACATTGTTTGTATATTTGCTGTGTAATGTCCTTACAAAAGTATAAAAAAATGTATTAAAACTCATTAAAATTACACAAAATGAACATTTTAAAAATTAAAAAGGGTTTACCACATGGAGCAATTAGAGAAATTGCTTTAAGAACAAATACAGGTTATTTAACAGTATTGAATTTTTTTAATGGTAAATGTGTTCCTAAAAATAAAACTCAAATTTTAGAGGAAGCTTTAAAAATATTGCGTGAAGAAAAGGAAAAAGAAAACCAACTATTATTAGAGTTTGAAAGCTTATTAGCTGTGTAATGAAAGCCATTTTACTAAATGATATTTACTCAATTTTTAAAAGTAAAGGTTGTGTAGTAAAATATGCAAATAGTGGCGAAACAGTAAGCATTATTCATAATAGTATAAATGCTTTTGTAGTAGAAGATACTAAAGGGAATAGATTTCCTGTAAATATTCAATCAATAAAATTTTTATAAATCATTATCCAAAAATAAAAACTAGTAAGTATGTTAAAAATTACAGATCAAAAAGCAAAAGTAAACGTGCAAAATTATGAGGATTTAGCGTGGAAACAAGAAAGTATTTTAAAAGCTTGTATTGTTGGTTTAAGATTAATACAAGAGGGTGCAAAAGAAAAAGAATTGAGTGCCTTTGATGTTTCTAACCTTTTAGAAATTGCTTTGGATTTAATACCCACAGAGGAATGTATTCGTTTAGATAAAAATTTAAAAATACTTGATTAATTCATTTAAACACTATTTAAATCTTATTTAAACATGAAATACTGGACTCACTTTTTAGAAAAAAAAACGCCCCTACTTACTAGAAATGGTAAAAAGCAAAATGCAATACTTTTTGAAATAGAGGAATTACAAACCAAATTAAAAATGTATGGCGATGCTTATAATGAAAATGAGTGTGAAATTATGGTTAAAGCTTTAATTCATAATTCTAAAGAGCAAATTGAAATAGCAAAAGAAAAAGCTTTAAAGTATAATGAAAGCCCTATAAACCGAATTTAAAAAAAGGAACATGTTGGCGCATGTTCCTCTAAAAATGATTTTTAACTAATTGAATTACAAATATATGAAAACAATAAGTGAAGTACAAAAACAGAACCTAGAAAAAATTAGTGAATTAGAAAATAATTCTAATGGATTTGCGGAATACGCCAAAAGCATAAGAAATACCTTTTTTTTATACATACAATCTTGTATTTATAATAAAGAAGAAATACACATTAACGAAGATGATGTGTATAATGTAAATGCGGTTATTAACTTTTTAGAAAGCCTAAAACAAGAAAATTAAATAAAATTTAAAAAATAATATAAAATGAAACAAGCAATTTTTAAATGTAATTCATCAATAGAACGTGTAAAAAAAGACGCTTTGGATCGTATTAAGATTTACAATGACTTAATACAAATACTTGTAAATAAAGGGTTTAAAATTACAAATGAAAATATTGAAATGGTGTTTTCAAATCCTAAAGAGTATGTTTTAGATCAATTAACAAATGGTACAGGCGTAGTAATTAACGGTATAAAGGTAAACGTAATTAAGGCTTTTGAATTGTTAGAAATTCCTCATGAAATAATAAAAATTGTAAACGAATTGGAAAGTACCCCAATGTTGTATGGTTTTGATAGATATACCTATGAAAATGGATCTATTGTATTAACTACTGCAGAAGTAAAAAGAATTGAAGAAAGTGCTACAATTTTTGCTGAAACTTCGGAACAATTAGAAGTATGGAATAAACTAAATGAAGTTGCAAGCACGCTAAACAGTATATCAAATAAGCTGAAGTTTAATAATGATTTACAGTTTTTATCTGCTTGTTTCGGCTTTAATAGTATGGGTAATAACCCGAACGCAACATTTAAAACAGATCCTAATATTATTAATCGTTTAAAATAGTTCAAAAATGAGTGGCGAAAAATTTGGCATAGTACATATACCTTACGAGGAATGGCAAGCCCAAACTAGTAAAATTGAGTACTTAACAAAGTGCGTGCTTAAACTTTTGGCTAAAAATCAAAAGGAAACAATGACAGTTAATGAAGCATGTGAGTTTTTAAAATGCTCACGTAATACATTAAATAGTTATGTTGAAAAAGGTTTATTAAAACCAATTCAAGTAAAACAGCAAAAGTACTCTAAAGTATTATTTAAAAGGGAAGATTTGGAGTATTTAATAAATACTGTACAACAAAGTCAATAAAAATAAAAAACCGACTAAATGAGGTAGTCGGTTTTTTGTGTGTCCAAAAATGAGTATGCAAAAAAGCATAATCACATTGCAAAAATAATAAAAAATAAATGATTGACAATTTTAAAATAGAACGAAGAAAAAGCCCTCAAACGGTTTTAGAAAGGTTGGTTAAAATTGCATATTTAGACAAAATTCAAACAAAAAAAGGAATAGAGTACAATAATAAGGATACCAAAAATTTTTGTGGTGGTTTGTATGTTCAAATTACTACCGATGATAAAATTATAATATCGGGTAGTTTGCATAAGTATAAAAATTATCTGTGTAAAAATAAGCTTACAAATTTTGATGCTTTTACTATGAATGAAGCACAGGAAACAATAAAAACACTTTTTACAAATCTTGAATTAGATATTGAGGGTTTTTGTGTTTTGCATTTTGAAATAGGTATAAGTTTCTTTTTTGGTAATGATTTAAAGGAATTGATTAATGAAGTATTAAGTATTGGTAATGAATATTTAAACCCGAAAGCGTTTTATTTAAGCCCTATTGTAAAAGATGATCGCATGAAACTTACAAGATCGCACAGGGACTTAAAAAAGGTTTTTAAGATATACGATAAGCACAACGAAATGAAAGATAAAAGGATAAGTAATTCACATGAAGCTTTTGGAGTGTTAAGGATCGAAACTATTTATCGCAGACAAGAAAAAAAGGAGTTATCACAGTTTATTGAGTTGTCGAATTTAGAAGCCTTACAAGATCAGTTTTTTAAAGAATGGGATCAGCTAAATTTTTATAGTGATCTACAAGCACCAACTGGAACACATAAAATTAAAATTGAGATTGCAAAAGATCTTATTTACAATGGAACGATTGAAGTACTTGAAAAATTTAAAAAAGAGTTTGAAAACGGTACTATTACTAGGCGTGTTTACTACAATATAAAAGAGTTTGTTGAAAATTGGCATAATGTTAAACAACAGTTTATACGCATTCAAAAAAAGATAGTTAAAAAGTATGTTGAACTGTATCTTTTGGAAAAACAATATTATATGAAAATATAAAAGCAGACAAAAGTCTGCTTTATAGTAATGTCCACACCAAGGGACTAACCGAGAGTATAATTACATAACAAATATACATTTTTATTAAATACAAAATACAATGCACTTTTTATTTTAAAAATTCCCCTTTAGGTAACTTTTTTAAAATACTGTTATTCAGTTGTTTATATGTATTTTGATTTTGTATTGATATATTTTGAAACATTTTTTTAAATCAAAAGCACCTATACAGGCTTTTTTTTATTTCGGTAGCTTGTAAGATACTCCCGAAAGGGAGATGTAAGCATATAAAACTACTGTATTACTAGGAATGGAGGTATTTACCAAAAGGGAACAGTAAAAAGGTAGTTAATGCACCATGTTAAAAGTAAAATATCATAAAGTAGCAATAACTATTAGTTTAGAGCCTAGTTGTAGAATAAATGCTATTGAATTTATATCTATATCATTAAAAAAGTAGTTGTTCAAGTATTCAAAAAGGTTTCTTACTCGGTTTTTTAATTAGGGGGGGTAGTCCTTTTAAAAATATCAATAAACTATCAATTTATTACATAGCTAAATATCATTATAAAAACCTCGGTTTTAATTGGTTTTAGTATTATTTAAATACCATCAATTTTTAAAAAGTATCATTATACACATTAAGCATTTTTTATGAGTGATAAAACGAAAAGAACTAGAAACAAATACACTTTAGAAGATAAGGCAAATGCTTTAAGGTATTATTTGTTAGGGTTAAATTTTGCCGAAATAAGCAAATTATTGAATGTTACAGTTAGAACGCTTGAAAGTTGGCAAAAGGCTGAAAAATGGACAGAACAAAAAGCGGGCAAACAAATTGAAAAAAAAGCTTTTGAAATGTTTACAGATAAAAAAATGAAAATTGAACAAATAGCAAAAGTTTTAAATAAAAGTATTCCAACAATAAGTAGATATTTAAAAAAGGTTAGAGATGAACAAAGATCAATTAATTGAAAAAGGTTTTAAAGCAACGAAGTATAAAAATATTTGGATCAATGAAAATATAGAGGTACTCAATGCTGTTAAAAATCGAATTTTAAAAGTAAATGACAAAGGGTATTTTGTATTCGATGGCAAACGTATAAACTCATACAAGTTAGCTTTAGAGGTGTTTAAAAAACAGCCAATGAGAAAAGGGCAAACCGAAATAATTAACTGTAATGAAAAATACACAGCAAATAATATTCAGTATAAAAATACGGTTAAGGTTGAACCCCCAAAGTATGAGGATCTAATGAAGTGCATTAAAAAGAGATTTAAAGAGGTTCAATTCAATGTTGGTGCAAATACTGTTGTATTCAAAATGTTTGTTTATGAATTAGCAAAAGTTTCTTTAATTGATAAAACCAATAAAGAATATGAATTGTTTGAATATTACTTAAAAAGCAAAGTAAGTAAGTTTAAAGCGTGTAAAGAAAAAAATTACAGAGCAATTACAGGAATTAATATTATAAACAGCTATTTAAACAAAGTAGTTGAATTTCATTTAAAAAAATAGAAATAGTCCTTACGGAACTAGAATAATAAAACATAAAGTATTGGATTGTAGTGTTTTGGGTGTTATTATTCATTTTCGGTATCAAATAAGTATCTAATTAAACAAAAAACAAATGGCAAAGCGAGAAAAAACATTAAAACGACACGACGACATAAGAAAGGATTTTGAAAAAATGTCTAATGAAAAAGAATACGGAGTACAGAAATACAACATGAAATTTATATTGGAAAAACTAGGCGAAAAATATTATATGTCTAGTAAAACTATTGAAAATATAGTTTTTTTTAGACTTGAAAAGCAATAACTAATAACTATACTAAATGATTAGCCCATATTTAAACCTATTAGCCTTAAATAATATCACACAAGTACTCACTTTTGATGAACGTGTGTTTATCCGAAAAAAATTATTAGACAATTTACAAGATGTAGCATGTAGCGAACGTATAACGGAACTTTTATCAATCATAAAAAAACATAATTGGGAGCGACCACATGTTGAGTACAAAGAAACCGATCAAGGTAAAGAGTTGTTTTATTATGATGAAAAAACTGAAAGTTTAATAAGCATTAATGATTACAAACACTCGATTTTAGAAGAAGTTAAACCATATAATTTTATAAATAATGAGTAGAATTGAAGTAACAGCAATCAATGAAAACAGTAAAGAATATCTTATAAAAATAACGGATGAAATTATTGTTGGTTCAAGTGATATTATACGTCAAATTACAGATGATTTAATTTTTAAAGGTACTAAAGACGTGCAAGTATATATTAACTCTAGGGGTGGTAATGTATTTGAAGCGAGTGAGATTGTAAACCAATTGAAGCGATTTAATAATGTAACGCTATTAATTGGTAGTGTGTCTGCTAGTGCATCAACTTATATTATGGCACATTTTAAATCTAAAGCTTTTAAAAGTTCTCAATTTATGATACATAGCCCCAAAATGACTACATCGGGCGATTATATAACCATTGAAAATGATTTAAAACTACTAAAAAATATAACGCTTGATTATGTTAATGCTTATGCAAGTAAATTAAATAAAAGCAATGTAGAAATAGAAGCTATGTTTAAAAATGGGGATAATTGGTTTAATTCAGATGAAGCTTTACAAATTGGGCTTTTAGATGAAATAATTGAAAATAGTACCCTAGATAATAAAACGGAAGTTAAAGCCCTTGTAAGTGATGTAAAAGTAGATTATTGGCAACAAATTACTAGTAAGTGGACTTTTGAAGATTGGGCTGAAAAAGATCCCGAGGGGTTAAAAAATATGATGGTTAATGATCCTAAAAGATTTGAAGCCATAAGTACAGCGTATTACGGTAAATAATTTAAATATGTTATATGCAATGTGTTGTAAGATCGTTATATCTAAAAACGATCAACGAAAAACGGAAAAAGTATTGTATAAAGTAAATGAAATAGAATTTAGAAAAAGCTTTAAGGAGTTTATTTCAAAAGGTTCATTTACAATTCCAAAAAATAATTTATTTAGAAGTAAAGCAAATTTAGATGATTGGTTTCAAGTTGGCGATGCTATTGCTATTTATTGGGGGTATAATGGTATTCTTAAAGAAGAATTTACAGGATATATAACACGTGTTAATTATGATATACCTATAAATATTGAGTTTGAAGATGAAATGTTTAAAATTAAAAAACTACCTGTTAATTTTTCTTCTAAAAATACAAGTCTTGAAAATTTGCTAAAATCAATTATTCCAAATTATGAAATAAATGTTTTAGAGGGTGTCAATTTAGGATCTGTTAGATATGCAAATACAACAGTAGGTGCGGTTTTAGATAAATTAAATTCAAGTGATTTAAATTTAAAAACATGGGTAGATGGTAAAACTGTTTTTTGTGGTAAATACTATTCGGCAATGACAGAAAGCCCGATTATACCCTTTCATTTAGAAAGGAATTGTGTTAGTACTTCATTAAATTACCGTAGAAAAGAAGATATAAAAGTAAAAATAAAAGCCATATCAACGTTGTATAATGGTAAAAAAATAACAGTTGAGAATATTGGGGATAAAGATGGAAACGAGGTTAATTTAGGGTTTTATAACATAACAGCAGTAGCAGAATTAAAAGAGTTGGCACAAAAAGAATACGAACGGTTTAAACAGGATCGGTTTGATGGTTCGTTTACTACCTTTGGTACACCAACAGTAAAACACGGCATGAAAGTACAGCTTGATAGTTCTTTGCTTGATGGAAGAAACGGTATATATTATGTTGAGGGAGTTAGTAAAACATTTAATATTAACGGAATTAGACAGGAAATTACTTTAGGAAATAAATTTAAATAAAATGAATACAGAAATAAATAAACCGACAGAAATAACACAACAAAATGATTTGTGTAATAAGCAAGAAAGTATTTTAAAGCTTGCTTTATTTGGCATTGAAGCAATAGAAAAAAATGCAAGCTTTGGAATTATTGAAATAAATGATATTAAAAATACAATATCGTTAGCATTAGATTTGAAAAAAGAAATTAATTCAATAATAAATCAAGATTATTTAATTGGATAATAACCGACGTATATCTGTTTAGATAGTGATTTTCGTAATAGTATTGTAAATATTGGTTAACTAAAATAAAAAGATAGTATTATAATGCTATCTTTTTTATTTTAGTTAAATTCACACACACATTTATAAACACTATGACTACAATTATAACTTTACCCACTAAAGACAATATATTGAGGTGGTTAAATATCTCAAATGAAATATTACCATATATTGAAACAACAAAAAAACTTATTGTTGATTTTCAGAATGTTACTTTTTTAGAAACAAGGAATTTAGTTTTATTAGCTTGTTATCTTGAGTACTTTTACAAAAAAAATGTAATTATTGAATTTAAAAATATTAGTCCAAAAATACAATATCATTTAAACAACATTAATTTTGAGGATTATTTTAAATTAAATAATAGAGGTAATTTTTTTACGCCTAAAAATAGTACCACAATTCCACTTTGGAATATAAAACAAGCAGAGGGATATAGTTACTCTACTTTTGCTCAATCTTTTTTGCAAAATCACTTTAATAATAAAAATCTATTATTTGTACAATCAAATTTGTATGAGATATTTAATAATATTTTCGATCATGCTGAATCACAAATAGGAGGTTTTGTAATTACTCAATATTATCCAAATATAAATCAGATTTCTTATTCAATTTGTGATTTGGGAGTTGGTATACCATCTACAATTAATAATATGAGAATAAGTAAAAATGAATCGGTTTTAAGTGATGGTGAAGCAATAAAATTAAGTACAGAGCTAAAAGTTACAGCAAAATCTAAACCTCATAATGCAGGTTTAGGACTGAATTCAATCATAGATATATGTCAAAATAAATTAGGTAATGTACAGATTTTTTCAAATAAAGGTTATTATTATACAGGGTTTAATGGTGTTGCACAGGATTTAAACACAACTTTTATTGGAACGTTAATTAATATAAACATTGACACAAGAAAACTTGAGGAAGATGATGAAGAAATTGAGTTTTTTGATAATTTTTGATTTATTTATGAATGAATAATCTAAAACATTTATATATTTGTCGAACACAATAGTAAGTATATCAATTATTTAAACCTTTTATTATGCTACATTTAGAAAAAGATGTTGCTATATCATTAAGTGATATAGTAGACAATACAGGCGCAAATTCTGAGGGATTTAAATTATTTTCATTGTTAATTAAACATGAAAATGAAAGAGTTATATTGAGTTTAGATAAAAATATGGGGTTTTCAACTTCTTTTTTGAATAGTTCAATAGGTCAATATATTGATAGATTCGGATATGAAAATTATAAAAGAAAAATAGCTTATAAGTGTACTAAAAAGCAATATGATATTATAAGTTCTTATATTAATAAGTTTACTCAATTAGTATAATTACAATTTATGATAGTTAATTTTTAGGTGTTTTGCATTTTTTATTTTATGATACTGTATTGATACCTAAATTCAAAACCACTAATTAAAGTTCTGAATATTAGTTAATTATATATTAAAATATTCGTACAGGTGGGACCACTAAAAAAATTTAGCCTTACAGAAATGTAAGGCTTTTTTGTTGTTTACAACAGTTTTGTTGGGTTTGTCAACTTTTTTTGTAGAAAATAATACGGTGGTTAAAATATAAAAGGCGGAAAATTCGGGGACTATCTCAAATTAAAAAAGGGGGATTTTAAACCGACAAAAACAAAGGTATTACCAACATAACCTACAACTATTTAAACTTACCCGTAGCAATTACCTTTGCCACAGAAACAATTACGTATACCTACGATGCCACAGGCACAAAAATGAAGAAGGTTATACAATCAAACAGTGGTGCGACACAAACCATCGATTATTTGTTTGGTTTTGAATACGAAAATGGCACGTTACAAACCTTTCCGCATGCAGAGGGATATGTTAAAAACAATGCTGGTAATTATGTTTATCATTATATTTACAAAGACCATTTAGGTAACAACCGATTAGTATATGCCGATTTGAATAACGATGGAACCATAAACCCGGCTAACGAAATTGTAGAAGAAAACAACTATTACCCGTTTGGTTTAAAACATGAAGGGTACAACAATTTACCGGGAGCAGGTTATAAATATAAGTTCTTAAACAAAGAATACGAAGACAGCTTTGCGCTTAATGTAACAGAGACCGACTTTAGACATTACGACAGTGCGTTAGGAAGGTTTAATGTTGTAGATCCGCTGGCTGAGTTGGCGCCTGACTTTACACCGTATCGTTACGGGTTTAATAATCCTGTGTTTTGGCAAGATGCTTCGGGATTGTTCGAGAGTTATGCTGCTGCTCGTTATTATCAGTTAAGTCGTGGATTGTTTGGATCATCAATAATGTATGATAATGAAGCTGGAGATGGACATTGGTATATTGATACAGGTAGTAGCATGATTTCACAATTAGGAGACAAAATTTTAAAGGTTTATGAAATGGATGGAGAATGGATATCTGATATTACTGAATCAGCAGGTGGTGGTGGACCCGAAAGTTCATCATCTAAAAAAAGTGATGGGGGTTTTTGGAAGTTTATTGAAACAGGTGGTATGTTTAATATTTGGGGTAAAATGAAAGATGATCCTGGGTTTAAACCCAACTCAAGAAAACGTAGTGTAGTAGATGCTTCAATGAACTACGATCAGGTGATCACTCAAACATTGGCTAAATATTGGTGGGCAAGAGTAAGAGAGATATTAGGTGGAATTGATACCAGAAACGGTAATATACGAAGCAACCTTAATATAACCGTAACTAAACCTAAAAGTGATACAAGTTCTTCAGAAGAAAATACCACGACGAAAGATAAACAAAAAATAATAAAAATTCAATTAAGAAATTTTATACTTGATGAAAGTACTAATACGGTAGTTCCACGTACTCATTATGTTGAGCCCGTTTACGAAAGTCAAGTTCCAGAATATATAAAAATGATGAAACAAGATTCTATGAATCAATTACCTAAATAAAATAATAGATGAAAAAAACAGCTTTTTTTATTATCATAATAGTTTTGTTCTTCGCCTGTGATAAAAAATCTAATAATGAAAGAACAGAACAAGATTTTTTAATTACAGACACTGTATCTTTACATACTTCATATCAAAGTGTCATAGATTATAAAGATGTAAATCATGATAAATTTACAGAACAACTTAATGTTGAATCAAAACTTCGTTGGATAATATCTTATTACGTACTAGATACAATTCCTTATTTAGAAAAAGATATTTATCAGAATAGAAAAGATAGTGTACTTGTTTATGATGCTCATAAAATTAAACTAAAAGAAATTAATTTTAGCAAAACAGGCACCTACTATATATCAGGAATTGTTAAAGATCGAATTGTTTTAGATTCAATTTGGACGGATGGTAAGAAAGATTCAGAAGTTTCTGAGTCTGTATTCTGGAAAAAGATAATCGTTATCAATAAATAATAACAACAGCTTCTTTACAAACGTATTGAGGCTGTTTTACTATAAAACAATTTACTGCTGTTGCACATTTAATAGTTTCGACTTTAATAAGAAAGCAGTAATACCCTATCAAAAATTGCAATAAAAGTTGACTTTCTAGTAAGTGAGCGTTTTAAACAAAAGCTCCCCCCTGTTAATGAAAAGTTGGGTTGTCTCCCCTCTTCCAATCACAAACATATCTTTTAGACAGTCTAAAAAGGATTGATTTAACTATAAAAGCAATTACAACCAAACAGTGATGCGACACAAACCATCGATTACCTGTACGGTTTCAGCATTTAAACGGAGCATTGCAGTTTTTCCCGCATGCTGAGGGTTATGTAGAATTTAAAAATAATCAATACCTTTATACGTATCAATACAAAGATCATTTAGGAAATATACGTTTAACCTACCGTGACGGATATAGAAACCACCCAACACTAGAATATCTAAAAGACGGTGTAATACAGGTAACTGAGATTATAGAAGAAAATAATTACTATCCGTTTGGGTTAAAACATAAAGGATACAATGAATATGCCGATTATAGTGCTACCAATAAGTATAAATACGCTTATGGCGGTAAAGAATTAAACGACGAATTAGGATTAGATTTATATGATTTTGGAGCACGTAATTACGATGCTGCTATTGGTAGATGGTTGAATGTGGATCCGCTCGCGGAGAAGATGAATGCATATTCTCCGTACAATTACGCATTAAATAATCCGCTTATATTTGTTGATGAAGATGGTAAAGAACCTGTGCCATGGTGGGTCCAAAGAACAAATTCACAATGGTATTGGGGAGATTCAAAATCATTTAATTCAGCTGCTATTTACAATACAAACAAATTAAATTCATCTGCGTATCAGACAATTTCTCAAAGAAACGATTACTACAATTGGGCAAATAGCAAGTTAAGTAATAAAAGTAAATGGTTTGAAGCGGCAGATATAGTAACAAGGTTTGTAGGAGTTGGAGCAGCAGAATGGATTAATTTAGGTACTATTAAAGATTCATCTGAGAAATTTTTAAAGGAAGGAAATGAATATTTGTTCTCTTATAATATGAAAAACGCTAAAGATCTTATTAAAAACGGTAAGTTAGAGGGAGGTTTTTATAGTGCAGAAGGAGAGTTTGTTTCTTTTGAAGGAAAAAGAGGCAGAGAACTTGATTATGCAATGGTTGAGTATGAACAGACAAAATTAAGTAGTTTTATGCCAGAATATAAACAACGAAATGATTTATCTGATGCGGATATGAATTATATAATAGATAACGTATCATCTACAATGAAATATTCAAAAGGAGATGTGAAGAAAATCATGAACAAATATTTTGATGGAGGTGAAAATTTTAATTTTGGTAGTTATAAACATAGAGTGATTTTAGGAAAAGCGTTAATTGATGGATTATATGAAGAATAATTTTTTTAAAAGTAAATTAGATTTATTAAGAATTTTAATTGTTATTTGGATTTTTGAGGTATTTATAGCAACAATGATATATCTTTTGACTGTTATTTTCGGAAAAAACTATATAGAATTTATATTGTATATAAATATTATGAGGTTAATTTATTATTATCCGTTTTTGTTCATAATTTATTTTGTAATAAAAAAAATTAGGGTGAAATCTTTAATTATTATAAATGTTATTGTTTTTCTTATTATTTCATTTATAATCTCCATCTTTAACAGAGGTGGTGTAGATTTGTTTTTTGATTTTTCATTCGTATGTAATCTTTTAGGCATATTGTTAGCTCCATTAATTTTAATGACGTTTAATGATAAATTGCCTACATTTTTTAAAATATATAAATAAACCACAAACAGCCTCTTTACAAACGTATTGAGGCTGTTTTATAAAAAACGTTACAAACCTTTCCACATGTAGAGGGATATGTAAAAAGAAATACAAATAATACGTATCTTTACGTTTATCAGTACAAAGATCATTTTGATTCACGAGACAAAGCTTTGAGAAAACTTTCGTTGAAGAGACCCGAACGCAGTGAGTGTAAGCTTAAGCTATGCAGATTGCAACGGTGATGGAACAATTAATCCTGCAACAGAGATATTAGAAGAAACCGAGCTTGCGAGGTTCGCCGAGACCAAAACATACAAATAAAAAGTGGAGGCAAAACAACTACTACCCATTTGGTTTAAAACACCAAGGATACAACAATTTATCGGGCGATGGTTATAAATATAAGTTAAACGGTAAGGAATATGAGGATGCTTTTGGTCTGAATATTTACGAAATGGATCTTCGTCAGTTAGATCCTGCTATCGGGCGTTGGGTAGTTCAAGATCCTGTTGTACACCATGATTATTCACCGTACAGTGCGTTTGATAATAACCCGGTATATTGGAGTGATCCGAGTGGAGCTGATAGTCAGAAAAATATTACAATTGCTGATTTGTTTAATAAAGCTGGTAGTGGAACTACAACATTTAGTTTTGAAAATGGACAACTTGTAGGAGAGTCATTTGCAGAGAATATTAAAGCAACATTAGAAAAATCATACTTGTTTTTAGACGCACCAACTGATGACAATGGTGATGGTGGCGGAAACGGTGATGGTAGCGGAAAAAATAAAGGAGCGAATAACAAAGGTATTGGTACCATAAGCGTTTTAGGCGTTAAAATACCAACTTTTTTTGGAGCACCTGTAAATGTGATTCCAGGCGATTTTAAAGAAGCAAGCTTTTTTAAGGGAATGATTAATATTTCACAGGCATCTTGGAATAGATATAAAACTCTTGGATTAGATTCAAGTACAGGAAGGTTACTTATGCATGAATATGGACATTTTTTACAAAGATTGATGGGAGGTACCATACAATATGATTATGTGGCAATATCAAGTTTTATTGATTTTCTTCAAACAGATTATGAAGGTCATCAAAAACATTGGAGTGAAATACAAGCAAGTACTTTAGCGGCATATTATTTTGACTTTAATAAAGGCTTTTTGAAAGAAAACTTAATTGATGATAGATATGTAAATGAATTAATATTACAAAGCTTAAAAGGAGGTTACCAACAACATCCAAATTATAAACCCTAAATATTATGAAAAAACTTATTATTTTATTTGCAATTTTTTCTTTGTATGGCTGTGATAAGACAGGGATGTATGATATTATGATTATTAATAATAGTGAGTCTGAATTAATTTGTAGTTTATCTCGAAATGAAGAGATTTTTGATTTAAAAAAACTTTTAATTGCAAATGAAATCGAAAAAGGCAAAAAATATGAACGTATTGATATAACATCATTATTTTTGTCAACAATAAAAGCAGACACTACATCTAATTTAAATGAAAGACCAATTTCTTGGAATAGATTTATTAATTCTTCAAAAGATAAAAAAATAAGATTATATATCATCAAAAAAGATAGCGTTAATAAATATGGTTGGGAAGGCATACATGCGAGGAATCTTTACAACAAAAAATACACTTTAGATATTGACGATTTAGATAGTTTAAATTGGACAATTGAATACAACGGTAATTAAAACCAACAGCCTCTTTACAAACGTATTGAGGCTGTTTTACTAAAAACACTTTACTGCTGTTGCACATTTAATAGTTTCGACTTTAATAAGAAAGCAGTAATACCCTATCAAAAATTGCAATAAAAGTTGACATTCTAGTAAGAAGGCGTTTTAAACAAAAGCTCCCCTCTGTCAATGAAAAGTTGGGTTGTCTCCCCTCTTCCAATCACAAACATATCTTTTAGACAGTCTAAAAAGGATTGATTTAACTATAAAAGCAATTACAACCAAACAGTGATGCGACACAAACCATCGATTACCTGTACGGTTTCAGCATTTAAACGGACAATTGCAGTTTTTCCCGCATGCCGAAGGACATGTAAAACCAAACGGAACAAATTCGTATCTTTACGTTTATCAATACAAAGATCATTTTGATTCACGAGACAAAGCTTTGAGAAAGCTTTCGTTGAAGAGACCCGAACGCAGTGAGTGTAAGCTTAAGTTATGCAGATTGCGACGGTAATGGAACAATTAATCTTGCAACAGAGATATTAGAAGAAACCGAGCTTGCGAGGTTCGCCGAGACCAAAACATACAAATAAAAAGTGGAGGCAAAACAACTATTATCCGTTTGGGTTAAAACATAAAGGATACAATGAATCGGCAGATTACAGCATAATCAACAAATACAAATACGCTTATGGCGGTAAAGAATTAAACAACGAATTAGGATTAGATTTATATGATTTTGGCGCACGTAATTACGATGCTGCTATTGGGCGTTGGTTGAATGTTGATCCGCTAGCGGAAAATTCAAGACGTTGGACACCTTATAATTATGCCTATAATAACCCTATTTATTTTGTTGACCCTGATGGGATGCAAAGTACTGTTTCCAATGCTGTCAATAATGCTGTTAAAGAAAATCTTACTTTTAATAACGGATATTATGATATAAATATAAGTGAATTTGGTGGTGCAGCAGATCATAGCGGGTTTTATCCGAATTCGGAGTATAAAGCAAATCAGGTAACGTCTAGTGGAGGAAATACAATTAATAACAATAGTAGTAATAATCAAAATAGTAAAAAAAGTAATAATGAATTGGATAAAGCTAGAGGTAAAGAAATTTGGAAGAAAGAAACCGCTGAGCAAGATAATAATTATAACTTTTTTTACAAAGAAGCTGATAGTCATTTAAGAAAAGGTGCGGAATATTTTAATGATGGAGGGGCTAATAGTAATACTATAGCTATTAATTCACATGGTAATAAAAATATTATTAAGTACTCCTAATGGATCAATGGAACCTAAAGCTCTACATAAATATTTGTATGAGAACAATCTTTTATACAAGCAATCATATGATAATAAAACAATCATAAATGTTAATATAAATGCCTGTAAGACAGGAAACGGGTTTGCTAAAGAATTTTCCAAAATTAATCCGTATGTTAATGTAAAAGCACCGACAAATAATCTTCTTGGAATTTGGAATAAGATGAAAGATGACGGTAAATGGGTAATTTACAATAATGGTATATTAAAAAAATAATTATGAAAAATATATTTGTTTTAACTCTTTTTCTTACAATATTGTCATGTAAGGAAAGATCAATTAGTGAAAATAGTGTCCTCTCACATAATAAGGTGGAAGTGTTTAAAAATAATGATCTTACAGCATATATAAAATTGACAAATTATTATGATACAGACGATAATTATTTTGAAATATTACCTCATTCATTAAAAATAATGGATAGTGATAAAGTAGGCTATGAAGATTTTTTTGAAACTTATTTAAAAATAAAATTTAATGATACTTTGAACTACAATTACATTGAAAAATTAGATAAAGAAGAGCAGAACTTTTTAATATACTTATTAAATAAAGGTGCAGTGAATAATAGTTATAGATGTAGAAAAATTTTAGCAGATTATTATAGAAAAGGTATCTCTGTCAAAATGAATACCATAAAAGCAGATAGTCTTATGAGTGTAGAATAATACCAATATTTAAAAGTTTCAGTATTGGTTCTACATATATTTCATGATACTTAAAAAAGGCTGGGTTTGTAAACTAGTAATGACTTATTTATAATTAATAAACCCCGATGGCGCGGATTTGTAATCCGTGCCTATAAAAACCAACAGCTTCTTTACAAACGTATTGAGGCTGTTTTACTATAAAACAATTTACTGCTGTTGCACATTTAATAGTTTCGACTTTTATAAGGACGTATTAAGTGTGCTTTTGATACCCTTCCAAAAATCTGCAATAAAAGTTGACATTCTAGTAAGTGGGCGTTTTAAACAAAAGTTCCCCCCTGTTAATGAAAAGTTGGGTTGTCTCACCTCTTCCAATCACAAACATTTCTTTTAGACAGTCTAAAAAGGATTGATTTAACTATAAAATCAATTACAACCAAACAGTGATGCGACACAAACCATCGATTACCTGTACGGTTTCAGCATTTAAACGGACAATTACAGTTTTTTCCACATGCCGAAAGATATGTAAAACCAAACGGAACAAATTCGTATCTTTACGTTTATCAATACAAAGATCATTTTGATTCACGAGACAAAGCTTTGAGAAAACTTTCGTTGAAGAGACCCGAACGCAGTGAGTGTACGGTTAAGCTATGCAGATTGCAACGGTGATGGAACAATTAATCCTGCAACAGAGATATTAGAAGAAACCGAGCTTGCGAGGTTCGCCGAGACCAAAACATACAAATAGAAAAGGTGGAGTAAAAACAACAATGATTAATTTTGGTACTGGCATTGGTGGGGGTGTTCAACGTTCACACGGACAGTCTTTTAAATTAAGTAACGGTATTAAAAATATTAAAAACGCGTATAACACATGGAATTTTTAAAAAAAATAGTTATTTTAAGTTTGTTTGTTTTTCTTGCAGGATCGTGTAATAAAATTTCTAAAGAATTTTCACTAGAGGGTAGTTGTGAAGATGACGCTAAAGCATTTAGAGAAATAGAATGTCTTCAAATATTTGAAAGGCTTCCTACTTTGGAATCATATAGGTTGAAATCAGAAGGGAAACATCTAATTACTGGAGAAGATTGTATTTGTGATGATGGAACTCGAGCCTTAGGGAATTATGCTGATATTTTAGAAAAAGGTGATACCATTATTAAACGTAAAGGTGAATTAACTTTTTCAATCCATAAAAAAGATACGGTAATAGTAGTAAAGTGGGAATGTGAAGGTAAAGTTTACGAGTAATACTCACTCACGCAGATTTAATACCCGATGGCGCGAGCATCTTGCTCGTGCTATATTAAATAACTAAACAACAGCCTCTTTACAAACGTATTGAGGCTGTTTTACTAAAAACACTTTACTGCTGTTGCACATTTAATAGTTTCGACTTTAATAAGAAAGCAGTAATACCCTATCAAAAATTGCAATAAAAGTTGACATTCTAGTAAGAAGGCGTTTTAAACAAAAGCTCCCCTCTGTCAATGAAAAGTTGGGTTGTCTCCCCTCTTCCAATCACAAACATATCTTTTAGACAGTCTAAAAAGGATTGATTTAACTATAAAAGCAATTACAACCAAACAGTGATGCGACACAAACCATCGATTACCTGTACGGTTTCAGCATTTAAACGGACAATTGCAGTTTTTCCCGCATGCCGAAGGACATGTAAAACCAAACGGAACAAATTCGTATCTTTACGTTTATCAATACAAAGATCATTTTGATTCACGAGACAAAGCTTTGAGAAAGCTTTCGTTGAAGAGACCCGAACGCAGTGAGTGTAAGCTTAAGTTATGCAGATTGCGACGGTAATGGAACAATTAATCTTGCAACAGAGATATTAGAAGAAACCGAGCTTGCGAGGTTCGCCGAGACCAAAACATACAAATAAAAAGTGGAGGCAAAACAACTATTATCCGTTTGGGTTAAAACATAAAGGATACAATGAATATGCCGATTATAGTGCTACCAATAAGTATAAATACGCTTATGGCGGTAAAGAATTAAACAACGAATTAGGTTTAGATTTATATGACTTTGGCGCACGTAATTACGATGCTGCAATTGGAAGATGGTTGAATGTGGATCCGCTGGCGGAACAGTATTGGAATGTAACTCCATATGGATACGCCTTAAATAATCCTATTTATTTTATTGATCCCGATGGTATGCAAGTATTAGACCCAGATGAAATTGTAAAAAAACAAAAGGAAAAACTAAGTAGTGATATAGCGTCTGTTCGAGGAATGATGAAGGATCGTCAGATTGATGCGGAAATTGGAAATAAATTTATAACTTTTTTGGAGGGTGCTCAAAATGAAATAAAAGCATTAGAAGATTCTGAACAAGTTTATAATGTATTTTATGATAAAACCAATAAAGGAAATTCTGGTTATGTAAATTATAATTTTGGAACAAATGCAGTAGATATTGGTATGGGAACAACTGCTTCATATTCAGTTATAGGTCATGAGCTAATGCATGGATTTCAGTTTGAAAAAGGTAAAACTTCGTTTAGAAGAGATGATCAGTCAACTCTAAACGATATCGGAGATGAAACTGCAGGATATAATCGACAATATATATTAGAAGGAGGTGTAAAACAATTTAATCCAGCTGCACCACCATATTACATGGATTCTGATATTATTGATTTTGGAAAAAAGCAGAATCCACAAATTTATCAAGGAATGCATCAATCGTCCTTAAGCTTATCTTCAAAAGAAGGAAAAGCAATGAGAAAAGCAACAATTGAAGCAGGTAAAAGTGGAGCTGCAGCTCCTGAAGTGTATATTGGTTGGGAAAAAGATTACAATAAGGGTGTTAAAAAAAGGAAATAATGAAATTAAGTATATATTTAATATTAGTTTATATTATATTCGGATCAATGACTATTGATAACGGTTTATATGTTTATAGAGCAAGTCATTTTTATGAGAGTATTGAATTAAACAACAATGAATTTACATATAAATTAAACTTTCACTTTTCAAGTTATGAAACTAAAGGAACTTACAAGATATCTAATGATAGTTTAATTCTTAATAGTTTTCAAAATACTGATATTTTTGATGTAGATGAAAAAAGGAACATAAAAAAAAACAAATTGTTTTTTAAAGTTAGCAGGTATGATAAAACTTTTTTCTCTTATGACTTACATTTGATATTAGATGATAATAAAGAAATTGTCCTAAAAGATCAGTGGGACACTACAAAAATAAAGAGGTGTGATATCAAAGCGTTTTATATAACAAATAAGAATAGTTTTAGATCTCCAACTCATAGTATTAAAGATAAAAATAGTAATGTTTTCAGTATTAAGTCTACAGGTAGGAGAGTATTTATAAACGAAGTGTGGTTGATAAAAGGAAATAGTATAATTCCTCGATCACAAAATGGTATTATCCAAACTTATTTATTAGAAAAATCAGAATAAACCACAACAGCCTCTTTACAAACGTATTGAGGCTGTTTTACTATAAAACACTTACTGCTGTTGTACATTTAATAGTTTCTACTTTAATAAGAAAGCGGTGATACCCTATCAAAAATTGCAACAAAAGTTGACATTCTATTAAGAGGGCGTTTTAAACAAAAGCTCCCCTCTGTCAATGAAAAGTTGGGTTGTCTCCTCTCTTCCAATCACAAACATTTCTTTTAGACAGTCTAAAAAGGATTGATTTAACTATAAAAGCAATTACAACCAAACAGTGATGCGACACAAACCATCGATTACCTGTACGGTTTCAGCATTTAAACGGACAATTGCAGTTTTTCCCGCATGCCGAAGGTTATGTAAAACCAAACGGAACAAATTCGTATCTTTCCGTTTATCAATACAAAGATCATTTTGATTCACGAGACAAAGCTTTGAGAAAACTTTCGTTGAAGAGACCCGAACGCAGTGAGTGTAAGGTTAAGCTATGCAGATTGCAACGGTGACGGAAGCATTAATCCTGCAACAGAGATATTAGAAGAAACCGAGCTTGCGAGGTTCGCCGAGACCAAAACATACAAATAAAAAGTGGAGGCAAAACAACTATTATCCGTTTGGGTTACAGCACCAAGGCTATAATGATATTGCCAATAGTTGCCGCAACGAAGAAGCAGAAGCTTATAAGTACTTAAACAAAGAATACGTAGACAGTTTTGCGCTTAATGTAACAGAAACAGATTTTAGGCATTACGACAGTGCGTTAGGACGTTTTAATGTGATGGACGCTTTGAGTGAACTGGCTTACAATCATACTCCGTATCGTTATGGATATAATAATCCGATTTTTTGGAGTGACCCAACAGGCTTATATGAATTGGATGCTAATGGAAATATAAGTGTTAGTGATCCATATGAAATAGGTTTGTTGTTTAACTATCTAAACCATAATTCAAATACTAGCTATAAGTCCATTGCTGAGTTTATGTCCAATGAGGAAAATGGATTTTCTTTAGATTTACCAGAAATGATAATGACTATGAAAGGAGGGAAAATTACTGGAGGTGGTGCAGCAATACATTCAAATGTACAAAAAGCATTAAATTTAATATCAAATTTTAATGGACGTGTTAATGTTTTAGGAGTTGATGTCAGTAAATTTGCTTTTGATTTTTTTGGTGCAGAGCAAAGTAATCTTAAAGCTGCATCTGCAATGGCAGGTCATGCCGGTTTGCACTTGTCAAAAACGGAATCGTTATTAAAGTATGTAGGTGCCACAGAAGGTGTGCTAACATCAGCCAAATCTTGAGGTACAAAATTAGGTATTGCTGGAGTTACTTTTACAGTTTTAGAAGATTTTAGAGCCAATAAACAAGGTACGGGTACAGTGGTAAAAGCTGCTATTGGTACATTGTCAATAATTTTCCCCGGTGCAGGTTTAGCTTACGCAATTATAGATTTAACTGTTGGAGTTGCAACAGGCACTACTTTAACAGATAGAATTGCAAATGGTGTTGAGGAGGGCCTAAAAAATTAAATTATGAAGACATTTTTTGAATATTTATACTATAGAATTGCGAAGCTTAATTTTTTAAAAAATTACGAAAGAGCAACTATTACTGTAACAGTTTGTCAAACATTGATAATTGTAAATATTATTTTTTTTACGATTTACGGCCCTTTTAAAATAATAGGAAAAGCAAATTTAATTGAATACTTAATTTTTCTTTCAATCTTTTTTGGATTAGATTATTACAACAATAAATTATATAGAGGAAGATTTGATGAGTTTGATAAAAAATGGGGAAACGAAAGTAAGAAAGATAAAATAATAGGGATGGTAAAAGTAATATCTTTCATTATTTTTTGTTGGGGATTACTTTTTATAAATGGATGGATTTATAGTAGATATAAATAATAGATATTTTAAATGCAACATTGTTGTTTTTAAACATTTTAAAAATACAACAGCCTCTTTACAAACGTATTGAGGCTGTTTTGCTAAAAAACACTTACTGCTGTTGCACATTAAATAGTTTCGCTTTTATGACAAAGTAAGTGTGCTTATTATACCCTATCAAAAATTGCAATAAAAGTTAACTTTTTACATAATGGTAAGATCGTGCTTATAGTAAAGTTAGCTACCTTTGAGGTATTAATTTGGGGTAATAAACCAACTTATTATTTTTAAAATAAAAAAGCAGGCTTTTAATAATTACCTGCTTTAACTGAAAAAATTGTACTTAAATTTTTGTTACGGAAGTAAAACCTGATCTATTACATGAACCACTCCGTTTGTTGCCAACATATTAACCGAAGTTATTACAGAAGCTGAACTATTTGAATTACCCTTTACTGTTGCCTGATTACCTAATAACACCATTAAATTACCGCCGTTTAAAGTACTTAATGTCTGACCATTTGATAAATCAGATGAAAAAGCACGTGCCCCAATAACATGATATGTTAAAATAGAAGCCAATGTATCTGGATCGGCATTTTCAATAGAAACAATTGTAGGAAATCCAGCATTCATAAATGCTTGGTTAGTTGGTGCAAAAACAGTTAAATTGTTTGTTGTTGCAAGTACATTAGCTACATTAGTTGTTCCTTGACTTGCGCGCAACACAGCAGCAACCAAATAAGAAAGGTTTGCATTACTTTGGGCCATTTGCACTATATTTTGCATTGGTGGCATTAAAACATGTTCTATACTATGTATTACTCCGTTTGATGCACTTATGTCGGCAGTATTCACTTTCCAGCCATTTACAAATACACCACGACTGTCTTTAGTAACATAAATTTTATCGCCATAAACTGTAGCAACTTCGGCATTTGGTCCTGCAGGAACGTTTGCCGCAATTATTTTACCTGCTACAGTATGATATAACAAAATAGCGCTTAATTCATTAACAGAAAGGCTATTAATGGTTTCTTGCGAAATTCCAGAAGCTGCAAAAGCTTGATTGTTTGGGGCAAATACAGTAAAAGGTCCTGTACCATTTAAAGTTTCGGCTAAATTTGCTTTTACTACAGCACTTTTTAAAAGCGAAAAATCTTGGTTTTCACTCACAATAGTTGTTATTGTTTTTTCTTGTGGCATCATTGGTGTTGAATCGTCTTCTGAACACGCTGTTGTTAATACCAATGTTGCTAATGCAAAAGTTGCACTTGCAAATTTTCTTAGGGAAGTTCTAATTTTCATAATAATTCATTTTAAATGTTAGTAGTGATCGTTATAAAATATCATTCAAAAAAATTAAAAGATTTTTTAGTTTTGTTTAGAAAAAACACTTTTTAAGGTTAAAATGCTTATTGTTAATAGTATAATTGATACTACTAGTGCAACAACAGCAATATTTAAATTTTTATTAAAATTTGATACACTTACAGCAATTAACCCCCAAGCTATTGCCGTGCCAAAACCGCTTATTTTGTACTTTAATGTACCGTATACACCTATCATAAAAGCAATTACAATTAACAATAATGTATAACCAACATTATTTAAAAAAACAGGTTGCCAATTTATTTTTGTTAAAAAAACGGCGCTATTGGCAATTAGTGCAACAGAAATCCATCCTGTATATATAGTAAAAGGTGCCACATTAACAAAACTATTCATGCTTGAATTTTGTATAAATGGTTGTAGTCTTAAAACAATTTTAACAAGTAAAACCAGTAATAAAATCATTAAAACCAAGCACACTTCAATTGCATTGTTTAACCAAAAATAAACCCACAAACAATTAATAATATTAGTAAAAAAAAACAGCAAACCAATTGCGTTAATTATTGAACTTTGATTGGTTTTAATTATAATATAAATGTTATAGATACAATGAATAATTAAAAGGGTATAAATTAGCCCCCAAATTGCAAATGCATAACCAGCTGGAGTAAATAAATTATAATAGTTATCTGAAATTGTTTTCATGGTAGTGCCATTTATCAAACCAGTATTTAATAAATAATTAACTATTATAGTTAGTACCAAACTTATGGTGTTTAAAAAAACAATTGCTTTGTGTGACATTTTCTTTCTAATAAAATAAATAGTATGTAAATATACTAATAAATATTAATTAAAGTATTTAAAAATACTAAATTTAAAATTGTTATAAAAAATTAATTTGGATTTGTGCAATTAAAAAAGCCTCAAAAGACAAATGCTTTTGAGGCTTTTAAATAAAATAAATATAAAATACTATTTAAAGTCAGCGTCGGTAACTCCTTCGTTTACTTTAATTTCAGATACTTTAAATTCAGCACCACCTAACATTGGCATTGTAAAAGAATGTGCAAATTTAACACCTTTTACATCTTTATAATTGCTGTAATTGGTTGTCATTTCCATAGATTTACCTTGTGCTTCCATAGTTTCAGACGAAGCTACTTTTAAACCAGTTGCAACGCTGTAAAAAACAGTTTGTTTGTTTTTCTTTAAAACATAAACTTCTTCACCGTTTAAAGTTTCAATACCTGTTAATTCAAAAGTTGCTGCATTTTTTAAATCTTCTAATTCAGAAAATAATACAGCCGATTTTTGAGCTTCTTTTAAATCATCGCCTTTTAATTCTTGCTTTTGACCTTGACCAGAAATGTACCCCATTGTTGGTGTAATAACTTGTTTCATTAACTCCATACCCATTCCGTTTAAAGAAGCCATCATTTGTCCTTTAGCCGTTTGTTTTTGTGTCATTGTAATTTCCATACCTTGCATAGAACCTTTAGCAGTTGTTGCTACCGATTTTACTTCTTTTAACTTAGCTTCACCACCTATTGCTTTAATATGGTTTTCGATAACTGTTTTAGAAGTAACACCTGCAGGAGCTGCTTTTTTAAACACTGGCTTAGCAACCGGATTTGCAAAACGATCGTAGTAGTTAACTGGGTAACCTAAACGGTCTAAAGTACCAGCTACATCGGCACCTTTACCAACAATTACAATACGTTGATTGTCTTTTTTGAAATATTTGTTAGCTACACGTTGTACATCGGCAACAGTTACTGCTTGAATGTTTTTAATGTAGTTTTCGTAAAAATCTGCTGGTAATTCTTGTGTTTTAGTACGTAATGCAAAGCTTGCAATGGTACCTGGTTTTTGAGTTTCCATTACAAAATTACCTATGTATTTTGCTTTAGCAAGATCTAATTCTTCTTGAGTAACAGGTTTTGTTCTAATTTTTTGAATTTCGTTTACAAATTCAACCACAGCAGAATCGGTTACTACGTTACGTACCGATGCAGATGAAGCAAATTTTGATGTGTATTTACCTGAACCTAACGATGAATATGCCCCGTATGTCCAACCGTGTGCTTCACGTAAGTTTAAGAATAAACGACCTTCACCGCCACCACCTAAAATTTGGTTTGCAATTAAAGCTGCAAAATAATCTTTATCGGTTAATTTAAGGTTTACTGTGTTTACCAAAGCAATTTCAGACTGTACCGCGTTTGGCATGTCAATAAAATCAATTTGTGTTTTAATAACATCGTTTGGTTCTGGGTATTTTGCAACGGGTGCCGAAGCTTTTTTCCAGTTTTTAAACAATTTAATTACTTGTTTTTTAACATCTTTAAACTTTACATCACCCACTACTACTAAATAAGCATTTTCTGGTACAAAGTACGATGCGTAATTTTGCTTCACATCGTCTAAGGTAACGCTGTTTAACGATTTTTCTGTAGTAAATTCACCAGTTGGGTGATTGGTACCAAACAATAAAGCATTAGTCACACGGCGTGCAACTGATGATACTGATTTTTCATCTGATTTTAAACCTTCAATAGCTTGTTGCTTTGCTTTATCAAATTCTTCTTGAGAGAAAATAGGACTTAATGAACCTTCGGCCATTAATTCTAACAAACGAGAACTGTATTTAGATAAACCACTTGCTGAAGCACCTGTGTTCCAAAAACTTAAATTAGCTCCTAAAAAGTCAATTTCATCATTAAATTTTTCTTTAGGTGTTTTTGCAGTTCCGTTACCAACAACTGCACTTGTTAAACTTGATACACCTGCTTTTTCACCTTCTACATAAGGTGGTGTATCAATAGTTAACATATAGCTAACGCGTGGTAATTTATGATCTTCAACAACCATTACTTTTAAACCATTTTTCAAGGTAAATTCTTGTGGTTTTTGTACGTGAACCGTTGGCATTGGACCTGGTTGTGGTTGTGGACGTTTTATTTGAGCTTCGGCACTAATAGTTAGTAACAAAGCTGATGCGAATACTAATATTTTTTTCATTTTGTATACTTTCTTATTTAGCTGATTCTGCTTCTCCTTTTGCTGGTACGTAATCTAATAATAAACGTGAATTGCTTTGTAGGTATTTTTTAGCAACATCGCGAATTTCTTCTCTTGTAATTGAACGATAAATGTTAATTTCTTCGTTAATTAAGTTGATATCGCCAAATAACAAATAATTAGTAGCCAAGTTTTCTGCCAAACCTTCTAAATCAGAGTTTTGACTAACGTAACGACTTTCAAAATCGTTTTGTAATTTTTGATAATCTCTTTCAGAAATTAATTCGTTTTGTAATTTAGAAATTTCAGCATCAATTTCAGTTTGTAATGCTTCGCGGGTTGTATCGCCCATTGGCAAACCAGCAATTAAATACATACCGTAATCTTCTTGAGAATAATTAAAAGCAAATAACTGTAAAGCCATTTTCTTTTCATCAACAATTTTCTTTTGCATTGGCGATGATTTTCCACCTGATAAGTACGATGAAATCATATCTAATACACGAGCTTCACGCGTTTTCATAGATGGTGTTCTATAAGCAGTGATGTACATTGGTATTTGAATGTTAGCGTCGTAAGCAGTTGCTTTAATAGGCTGCGTAATTGCATCTTCTTGAATGTTTACACGTGGTACATCGGCACCGCGCTTAACAACGCCAAAGTATTTTTGTACTAATTCTTTGGTTTTAGCAAACTCAATATCACCTGCAATAACTAAAACAGCATTGTTTGGCACGTAGAATTTTTTGTTGAATGCTTGAAACTCTTCTAAAGTAGCAGCATCTAAATGTTCCATTGAACCAATTGGTGCCCAACGGTACGGGTGTTTTTTAAATAAGTTTTTCTTTACTTCGGTAATCCAGTTTCCGTAAGGGCTGTTATCAACACGTAAGCGTTTTTCTTCCTTAACAACCTCGTTTTGTGTATCAACACCAATTTGGTTAATTACAGGTTGTAACAAACGATCCGATTCCATCCAAATAGCTAATTCTAAATTGTTCGATGGAAAAACTTCGTAATAATACGTACGGTCGTCTGATGTATTTGCGTTATTATGCCCACCATTAGCAGTAACTAACTTAAACCACTCACCTCTTTGAATGTTTTCGGTTCCTTCAAACAATAAATGTTCAAAAAAGTGTGCAAACCCAGTACGACTAGGGTTTTCGTCTTTTGCACCAACATGGTACATAACTGAAGTAACCACAACTGGCGCAGATTTGTCTTGATGTAAAACCACGTGCAAACCATTGTCTAATGTGTACTCTTCAAATTCAACTTTCTGTGCTAAGGCAACACTGCTTACAAGAAGTGTTGTAGCTAAAGCTGTTAAAGATTTTCTCATAACTTCGATTAAATTAATTTGATTTTTAAAATTAGTGTGCAATTTCGTGATTTTGTTACATTTAAATGATGCTTTTTTTTAATTTATTTTTTTTAGCGAATTAATTTTTTAAAAACTAACAACTTACAATTTGTATTTAGATATTTTTTGTATATTTGCAGTCTTAAAAACAAATTTTAATTTAATTGTTATGTACGCAATCGTAGAGATAGCAGGGCAACAATTCAAAGTTAGCAAAGACCAAAAAGTGTATGTTCACCGTTTGGCAGCTGAAGAAGGAACAAATGTTACTTTTGACAAAGTTCTTTTAGTTGACAATGCAGGAACATTAACTTTAGGCGCCCCAGCTATAACAGGAGCTTCAGTAGGAGCGAAAGTTTTAAAACACCTTCAAGGTGACAAAGTTATCGTTTTCAAAAAGAAAAGAAGAAAAGGGTACAAAAAGAAAAACGGTCACAGACAAGCATTGACGCAAATCGTTATCGAAGGCATCAACATGTAATCTGAAACCAGAAAAGTATTAACAATTTTTAAAAACCAAACATCATGGCTCACAAGAAAGGTGTCGGTAGTTCTAAGAACGGTAGAGAATCAGAATCGAAACGTTTAGGCGTTAAGATTTATGGTGGTCAGGCAGCTATTGCTGGTAACATCATTGTAAGACAAAGAGGTTCAAAACATAACCCAGGTGAAAATGTTTACATGGGGAAAGATCATACTTTACATGCTAAAGTTGATGGTATTGTACAATTTGTAAAAAAGAGAGATAACAAATCTTTCGTTTCTATTGTACCATTTGAAGCTTAATCTTCTTAGACTGAAAAAATTAAAAGCATCTCAATGAGATGCTTTTTTTATATAATAATATTAGATTTTTTTATTATATTGGTTTGATTTTAAAAACCACTCTTATGAAAAATAAAATACTTCTATATATTTCATTGGCTTTGTTATGTTTTTGGCTTTTAACAAAGATTGTAAATCTTTATGACTATCCTGTATTAAGTGCTATTTACGAACTTACATCACTTATAGCTGTTTTAAGTACATTTGTAATGCCTATAGTTGTGCTGATCTTTTTGCTGAGAAGCGAACGTTTTAATAAAAAAAATTATATAGCGCCTCTAGCAATATCAATATTTACTATTTTAGTAATGATATTTGTTCCGTTTTTCTACACAGTAAATCAATAGCTTTATGAAAAACTCACAAAACTATTATCGCCCTACAATAGAATGATACAATTCTAACGCTTTACCATCGGTTAACAACGAAATAAATCGGCATACATTTAATAAACGTACATACAAACTTTCGCTTTCGGTTTGGTATTGTTCGGGTAATAATTTTAAAATAAGCTCGTCATAATGAGTAGTGGTTCCATTAAATTTATTATTGGTAGCTGCAATAAATTTATCTAACAACGTATGCAACACTTTGTAACCTACAACTTCTTTTTCAACTACTTCTTTACTTTCGTACACATTACTTACACTAATAGCAATAATATCTTTCATTTGTGCTACATACGCACATTTATCGGTTAATGCATACGGAAAATTACCTTTTAAAATTTCGTCTTCGTTTTCCATAAACACACGCACCACATCGTTAATTAAGCTGCCAATAGCTAATGCACGCAAATAACTTACACGTTCGGCTTTGGTTTGTAACTGCGCGTATTTAACCGAGTTTATATTGTTTTTTACAATTTTTATTAAAAATTCTAAGGCGTGTTCTTCTGGTATCCAACCTAAATTAATACCGTCTTCAAAATCAATTATCGTGTAACAAATATCATCTGCAGCTTCTACCAAATAAGTTAACGGATGGCGCAAATAACGCATGCTATCACCTGCCCTTTTTAACAAACCTAAGGTATTGGCAATATCAACAAAAGAGTCTTTGTCGGCCTGAAAAAAACCGTATTTTTTGTCGGAAATTTCATTGGTTGGCTTTTTAGGCAAACTTTCTTTTGGATATTTCATAAAAGCACCCAATGTGGCATATGAAATACGTAAACCGCCTTCGGCACCAGGACGCGAATCGGTTAATATATGAAAACCGTTTGCGTTTCCTTCAAAATCAATTAAATCTTGCCATTGTGCAGGTTCTAAATCTAATCGAAACTGTTCACCAGCACCGTGTTTAAAAAAATCGCCAATGGCTTTTTCGCCCGAATGTCCAAAAGGTGGATTTCCAATATCGTGGCACAAACAAGCGGCAGCTACAATAGCACCAAAATCGTTAATGGTATAGCCTAAATCTTTAAGTTCGGGGTATTTTTCAATAATTTGTAAACCCGCCAATCTACCAATTGATCTGCCAACAACCGAAACTTCTAAACTATGAGTTAAACGAGTGTGTACAAAATCGGTTTTAGAATGGGGTATAACTTGTGTTTTATCTTGCAAACTGCGAAACGCATTCGAGAAAATAATTCTGTCGTAATCTACCTCAAAACCAATGCGTGATGGGTTTTCGTTTTTGCGTTCGCGTACTTGTATATCGCCAAATTTTTTTAACGATAACAGCTGTTGCCAGTTCATTATTTGCTTTGTCATTTTTAAGACAATTGTTCGTTTATAATATTTTGTTTTACTTGTTTGTAAAAATCGTCTTTTGCTTGGGCATACGAAACGTTATACAAATATTTTTTAGGATGGTATTTTTCTGGAATAGATCCTTTTAAGGTGTGGTATAAATTATCTAACAAATCGGGTGTAGGTTTTTCATACCCAATTTGCCACTCAAATCTGCGTTTTAAGGCGCTATCTATCATATGAATTTGGTTGGTTGCTGCTACCAAAATAGATTTTTGAGGAAAGTAATCCATTAACTGAATAATTGCGTTTACTACCCTTTTCATTTCTGAATTATCTTTATTATCGTAATCGCGTATTTGTCCTAACGAATCAAATTCATCTAATAACAAAACCATACTTTCATACTGCGATTCTTTAAAAAGAGCGTCTAAATTTTTAGCTGTTTCACCTAATTTTGATGAAATAATGGTTGCTAAGTTCACAATCATTAATTTCTTATTTAAATGATTGGCAATTACCTTAGCTGTCATTGTTTTTCCGCACCCACTATCGCCGTACAACAATAATTTATTAGCAACGGGTATTTGGTACGATTCAAATAAATGTTTAAACTGCTGTTCGTGTAAAAAAGCCATTAAATGACTTTTAATTTGGGGCGATGCTATAAAATCTTCAAACGAAATTTTGCTTCTATCTATATAATAAAAAGTACTCATTTAAATTGCTTGTGTTTTTTTTAACCCTTTATAAGCAAAAACTATTGCACAAAGCATTAAGAAAAAAGCTAAAATAAAAGGGGCACCTGGAAATTTAAAAGGTGCTGAATTGTGTGTAAAATAATAAAAAACCGATGTCATGGCTAACGGACCAAAAGTTGCTGTTGCGCTATTTAAACTTGCTAAAGTTCCTTGTATTTGCCCTTGTTCATTAGCTGGTATATGGTTCGTAATTTCAGATTGAATGGCAGGCCCTGCTAATCCACCCATACAATAGGGTATTAAGAAAACAAAAATCATCCATTGTTGAGCTGCAAATGCAATTAAAAGCAATCCTAACGTGTTTAAACTAAAACCTATTAAAATACTTTTACCGTTGCCTATACGTGGATTTACGTAACGTACCAATCCACCTTGGACTATGGCTACCAATAAACCTATTACCCCTAATGAGATACCCACCATTCGTTCGTCCCAATTAAAACGGTACATGGTATAAAAACTCCAATTTCCATGAACGGCATGCGATGCAAAATACATGAAAAACATGGCTGCCACCAAGCTTATAATGGTTGGGAACTTTTTTAAACGCAATAAAGAACCAATTGGGTTGGCTGCTTTCCACTCAAAAGCTCTTCTTTTTTCTGGTTTTAAAGATTCTGGCAGTACAAAATATCCGTAAATAAAATTCACAAAACATAAAGCTGCTGCTGCATAAAAAGGCACACGCGAACCGTATTGTCCTAACAAGCCCCCAATTACCGGACCTATAATAAAACCAATACCAAAAGCAGCACCTATTAATCCAAAGTTTTTGGCTTTGTTTTCGGGTGTACTTACGTCTGAAATATAAGCCATTGCTGTAGAAATACTTGCCCCTGTAATACCTGCAATGATTCTACCTATAAAAAGCCATGATACATTTGGCGCTGTTGCCAACACTAAATAATCTACTGCAAAAGCCATTAACGATATAAGTAAAACGGGGCGTCTGCCGTATTTATCAGACAAGCTGCCCATAAGCGGTGCGCATAAGAATTGGGTAAATGCATAAGCAAATGCTAACCAACCACCTAGTTGTGCTGCTTCACTTATATCAGAATGATTCAATTCTTGTAATAATTTTGGAATTACTGGTATTATAATTCCAATACCAATAATATCTATTAACATGGTAATGAATATAAAACCAATTGCAGCCGACTTTTTAGAGCTCATAATATATTTTTAAATAAAAAACAAAGCTACGAAAAGTAAAAAAAAGAAGTTGTTTCAAATAGTATTTTAAAACAACTTCTTAAACATTTTTTAAATAACAGTAATAATTTCTTCTTGTGGAAAACGTGATTTTGGCGTTTTGTTGGGATCGTTAAAGTCAGCTTCAGTTCTATAACCTAACGATACTACGGTAATAGCTGTAAAGCCTTTTTCACGTAAACCAAACTCTTCGTCAATAGCTTTCATATCTAAACCTTCCATTGGCACTGCATCAATTCCTAAACTTGCTACACCTAAAAGAAAATTACCAATGTTTAAATACACTTGTTTTTCTAACCAATGCTGCAAATCTTTTAAATCGTATTTATGAATATTTGCAAACAAATTACGAGTGTTGTACATACCTTTTTTAACATCGGGGTTAGGAAAACGCCCATCTTTAGCTTCTTGTTCTAATAAAAGCTGCATGTAATCATCGTTTAAATCTGTTTTAGCACAAAAAACTACTGCTGCAGATGCATTCATAACTTTAGCTTCGTTAAAATGAAAAAAGCCTGCCGTACCTTTTGCTACGCGTTGCTTACCTTCATGCGTTTGTGCAACTATAAAATGCCATGGTTGTAAATTGGTACTAGACGGACTCATTTGTAACAAGTTTTTAATTTGCTCAAAATCCGCATCTGATATTTTTTTATTTGGGTCGAAACTTTTAGTTGAATAACGCCAATCTAAAATTTGTTTAAGATTCATGTGATATTTATTTACTATAATTTTTATAGTAGCAAAACTAAATATAGTTTTTTATCTTTGCAAGAACTATCCTTTTAGATAGTTCTAATTTTATGGCAAAACAACCAGATCATTCATTTGAATATAACGGAAAAAACTACCCGTGTTGTACTAGTTTAACAATGGGAGTAATTGGTGGCAAATGGAAAACAGTAATTTTATATCATTTATCGGCTGGAAAAATGCGTTATAATGAATTACGTAAAGCCATGCCTATGGTAACAGAACGCACTTTAAGTTTGCAATTGCAACAATTACAAGACGATGGCATTATTACGCGCACTGTTTATGCAGATAAACCACCTTTAAAGGTTGATTATGAATTAACAAAGGTAGGGTTAACACTTATACCTTTGGTTCACGCAATTGCAAAATGGGGACACGAAAGGGCTAATGGCTAATTTTATTTAAAATAACGATCAATTTCGTTAATTAAATTTAATTTTTGTAGATAGTTTTTATAAATTTCTTTTTTTGCAGCATCAAAATTTTTATAATTTGATTTATTCAATTCGTTAATAACAATTTGTTCTAAAACTAATTTTTCGGTTCCGGCTTTATGTTTGTTTTCAAAACCGTTTAATTTATCTAAGTTATGTATCCAAAATTGAAAAAAACCATTATCGGTATTTTTAATAACTTGTTTTAAAACAATATAACTTTTTTTGGTGGGTAATTCTTCTTTGTTGAAGGATTCGTAAAGTTCTTAAGATACTTTTATTAGTTTTTCATATTCATTAGTAAGAATTAACTGATTGCAATACGCGTAAAGTGTTTTTACGGTTCTGTCACCATTTTCATATTTATTTACCAAATTTGTTGACCTTTCATTTGGTAATAAAGCCTTTTTAGCTTCGTTTATTAATGCTATTGAATTTAAATTTACTTTACCAAAATGTAGAAAATTCTTATTAGCATCAAAGTAAAGTAATGCAGGAACTTTATTTAAGTTTAATTTAAATGAATGTATAAAGTCTAAATCAGTTTTATTTGTTTGGTTTTGTGTATTTACAGCATAATTAACAAAATTTGAGTTATAAAATGCTGCTAATTCAGAATCATTTTTAAAAAGATCTTCTAATTGTAAACATACAGGGCAATCGGGTCGGTAATATTCTATAAACACTAATTTATTTTGATTTTTAGCTTTTTCAAAAACTTCTTCTAACGTAGATTCAAATGTAACTTGAGCCGAAATTAAATTAGCAATGCATAAAAGTAAAATTGAAAAAAAAGCATTCTTCATATTAAAATAATTCTTTTAAAAATAAACTGTTCAATTTTTATATTTTGTTAAGCAGCCGTTAATCTACTTATTTTAAACAAGCTTACAAAATTTATTCAATAAAAAAAGTCTTTCTATTGTAGAAAGACTTTTAGCAATATAAAAAACAATAAAATACTATAATTCCAATGCTTTTTTAGGATCGTTGTTCATTAACAATTCCATTGGGTTTTCTAAAGCTTCTTTAACAGCAACTAAGAAACCAACAGACTCACGTCCGTCAATAATTCTATGATCATAAGACAATGCTATGTACATCATTGGCGCAATTACAACTTGACCGTTAACTGCTACAGGACGCTCTATAATATTGTGCATACCTAAGATACCCGATTGTGGAGGGTTTATAATTGGTGTAGATAACATAGAACCAAACACACCACCATTCGTAATAGTAAAGGTACCACCTGTCATTTCATCAACAGTAATTTGTCCGTCGCGTGCTCTAGTAGCCAAACGTTTAATTTCAGCTTCAACCCCACGGAAAGATAACAATTCAGCATTGCGAACAACCGGAACCATTAATCCTTTAGGTCCAGAAACAGCGATAGAAATATCAGCAAAATCAAATTTAATTTGATCTTGACCGTCGATCATTGAATTTACGTCTGGGAACAATTCTAAAGCACGTGTTACAGCTTTAGTAAAGAACGACATAAAACCTAGCGAAACGTTATGTTTGGCCTTAAAAGCGTCTTTAAATTCAGAACGCAATTTATTTACTTCGGTTAAGTTAACTTCGTTAAAAGTAGTTAACATAGCCGTAGTATTTTTAGCTTCTACCAAACGTTCTGCAACCTTTCTGCGTAACATAGACATTTTTTTACGCTCCATTCCACGAGGTCCACCTGTTGGTGTACCCATTGATGGCACTGCGTTTAAAGCATCTTCTTTAGTTACACGCCCATCTTTACCAGTACCTTGAATAGTACTAGCACTGATGTTTTTTTCATCTAATATTTTTTTAGCAGCAGGCGACGCCGAACCTGATGCGTATGTTGTTGCAGTTGCAACTGGTTCTGCTTTAACTTCTACTTTTTTCTCTTCTACTTTAGGTGCTTCTGCAGCAGGTGCACTACCCGATGGTTTTGCAGCACTTGTATCGATTAAACAAACAACCTGACCAACTGCTACTGCATCACCTTCTTCAGCTTTTAAAGTAATGATACCGCTTGCTTCTGCAGGTAATTCTAAAGTTGCTTTGTCTGAATCAACCTCAGCAATTGCTTGGTCTTTCTCTACATAGTCTCCATCTTTTACTAACCAAGTAGCAATTTCCACTTCTGTGATCGACTCTCCTGGCGAAGGAACTTTCATTTCTAAGATACTCATGAGTATATTAATTTAATATTGTTGTTATTAATACGTTTAAAATTATAAATTTTTATTGAAAACTTTAGCTATTGCTTTTGCATATCGCGCTTTAGAACGAACCGATGAACCTGCAGCTGGTGCTGCAGCTGGTGCTGGTGATGCTACACGGAAACGAACTAAATTAAAGTTCATTAACATATAACCATATGCTCCCATATTTTGCGGTTCTTCTTGTGCCCAAACATAGTCATCTACATTAGGATACGTGCTTATTATTTCTTGTAATTTGTTAGTATCTAACGGGAATAATTGTTCTAAACGAACAAAAGCGATATCGTTTCTACCTAAATTTTCCTTTTCGACTTGTAAATCGTAATAAAATTTACCCGAAACAAAAACTAAGGTTTTAACAGCGTTTTTGTCTTGAACTTTAGGATCATCAATAACTGCTTGGAACGCTCCTGATGTTAATTCTTCAATTGTAGAAGTAGCTTCAGGATGGCGCAATAAAGATTTAGGCGACATTACAACCAATGGCTTTCTAAAATTAGTTACCATTTGTCTGCGCAACATATGAAAATGGTTTGCAGGTGTTGTACAATTTGCTACGTAAATATTGTGATTTGCACAAAGTTGTAAATAACGCTCTAAACGTGCAGATGAGTGTTCTGCACCTTGGTGTTCATAACCATGTGGCAACAACATTACAATACCGTTTTGGTTGCCCCATTTATCTTCACCAGCCGATATGTATTGATCAATCATGATTTGTGCACCGTTTGAAAAATCTCCAAATTGTGCTTCCCAAATTGTTAATGCTTTTGGATTTGCCATTGCATATCCGTATTCATATCCTAAAACAGCGTATTCAGATAAATGTGAATTGTAAATACGCATTTGTCCGTTTTGTTCTTTTAAATTGTTTAACGGCACATATTCATATTCGGTATCTTCTGTTTTAACAACTGCATGGCGGTGCGAAAAGGTACCACGTTGTACATCTTGTCCGGTAAAACGCACATCAAATCCTTCAGTTAACAATGTACCGTAAGCTAATAATTCGCCCATTGCCCAATCTAATCGATTGGTTTCGTAGTACATATTATAACGATCTTTGATTAGTTTAGATACTTTGCTGATAAATTTTTTATCGCTAGGTAAAGCAGTTAAACTAGGAGCAATTTCATCTAACAATTCACGTGAAACTTTTGTTTCGTACGTTTGTAGCATTTGTTGCACATTTGCAATTTTATACTCTTTCCATTCATTTTGCATAAATGGAATTACAATTGCCTTTTCAGTATCTTTAGCTTGCGCTAAGTTTTCTTCTAAAAGTGCTTTATATTTATCTTCTAATACACCAACATACGCATCATTAATTACGTTATTTTCAATTAAACGTGCGTTGTAAATGGTACGTGCGTTTTGGTGTTTTGAAATTAATTTATATAAAATAGGTTGAGTAAAACGCGGTTCATCACCTTCGTTATGTCCGTATTTACGGTAACCTATTAAATCGACAAAAACATCTTCGTTAAACTGCATTCTATAAGCTAAGGCAAATAACATTGCTTTAACTGCAGCTTCGGCATCATCAGCATTTACATGAACAACTGGTGCTGCTACAACTTTAGCAATATCGGTAGAATAAACACCAGAACGAGCGTCTTTATAGTTAGTTGTAAAACCTACTTGGTTGTTTAATACCATATGTATCGTACCTGCCGTTTGGTAAGCACGTAACTTGCTCATTTGAACAATTTCGTAAACAATCCCTTGTCCTGCTACAGCTGCATCGCCATGCAAAGCAATAGGCAATACTTTAGAAAAATTATTAGGGTATAATTTATCTTGTTTTGCACGCACAACACCTTCAATAACAGCACCTACAGTTTCTAAATGCGAAGGGTTTGGAGCTAAATTTAAAGTTATATTTTTTCCTGATGGTGTTTGGCGTTCTGATGTATAACCTAAATGGTATTTTACATCGCCATCAAAAGTTTCGTCAACATCTGCGTAATCCTTCCCGTCAAATTCAGTGAAAATTTTACTTGCTGGCTTTTGCATAATGTTAGCCAAAATATTCAAACGTCCGCGGTGAGCCATTCCAATAACCACATCTTCAACACCTGAGTTAGCAGCAGCTTCAATTAACATGTCTAACGCTGGTATCGTAGCTTCTAATCCTTCTAATGAAAAACGTTTTTGACCTACGTATTTAGTATGAAAAAAGTTTTCAAAAGCAGCAGCTTGTACTAATTTTTCTAAAATTTGCTTTTGTTGATCGTTGTTTAAATTTGATACCGTTGATTCAACATATTTTGCAATCCATTGTACTTTTTCTTCGTTTGGAATATACATATATTCTATTCCAATAGTTGTACAATAGGTGTTTTGTAAATGAGTAATAATTTGTTGTAACGTACTTTTAGGAAGTTGAATGCTTTGTGCAGCGTCAAAAGTAGTATTTAAATCGGCTTGTGAAAGACCAAATTTTTCAATTGATAAATCAGGTGTTTCGGTAATATTATTTAAAAAAGGATTTGTTTTGGTAGTTAAATGACCGTGAGTGCGGTATGCATCGATTAATTTTAATACGGCAAATTCTTTTTTAACCGTTTCAGCAATTGCTACAGATTCGCCAGAACCTTGGTATGCATTTGATAATTGTTCAACAGGGCTGCCATTGTATTCATTTGCAAAATCGAACCCCTGAAAAAAACTTCTCCAACTTGGTTCTACACTATCAGGACTTGTAAGGTACTGTTCGTATAAATCAGCAAAAAATGTAGTATGTGCAGCATTTAAAAAGGAAAACCTATCCATAATATTTGTCTAATGACTCTTTTTTTGTTAAAAAATTTTCACAAAAATACAATAGTTTCAATTAATAATATAATATTTTGTTCAGTTTTATGATATAATTTTTTACGGTTATTAGCTTATATTGTATGTAGCAAACAAACTGGATAATTATTTTTAAATTATTTGCTTTTTTCAAGTTCATTTTTAATAAATTAATAATAAAACAACGCATAAATTAATTTTATTTAAAATTAATCTTCACTTAATGTTATTGTATATTTTTTTAGGTTACATGGTACTAAACAATATTTTAATATCTTAGCACAAATACTTTGAAACATGAAAAAAATAACTTTTAGTTTAGCTTGTTTGTTGATTGCAACAATTGGTTCGGCGCAACAAGATACTTATGTACCTAAAAAAACAAATTTTTTTAGCGATGTAATGTTTGGTGGTGGTTTAGGCCTAAATTTTGGTAACGAATTTACAAATATATCGGTTTCGCCTACCGCATTAAAACCAATTACCGAAAACTTTGCAGTTGGTTTGGGCGCGCAATTTAATTATTTAAAATCGAAAGGGTATTATGAAAGCACTTCTTATGGTGTTAATATACTTACAACCTTTAATCCCATTGAAATGGTTCAATTATCGGCAGAATTGGAACAACTTCGTGTAAACAATAAAATATATTACCCTGCAACTTATGTAAGTAACGATTTTTGGAACACAGCTTTATTTTTAGGCGCTGGTTATACCAACCAAAATGTTACTGTTGGTGTGCGTTACAATGTTTTGTATAAGGATAGTAATTTAGTTTACAACCAAGCTTGGATGCCTTTTATACGAGTGTTTTTTTAAAAAAAAATCTGAAACTTAAGTTTCAGATTTTTTTTTAAACATTTCTATTCATTAATGCTAATGCAAAATCTTTTAAATCTGTTTTATAATTTAAAGGAATATCTAACGATTCAAGCTCTATTAACGCTTGATTTGTATAGGTTTCAATTAAATTTTGCGTTGCGATGTTTGCTTCTGTTTGTGTAAATAATAATTTAACAGCAGCAACTTTTTCTGCACTATTTTCTTTTGATGCAAACCAATTTAACAATTGTTCTTTTTGGTTTAAATCACTATTTTCTAAAGCTTTTAAGTATAAATACGTTTTTTTATTTTCTAAAATATCGCCACCTATTTGTTTACCAAATGTAGCTGTATCGCCAAAAGCATCTAAATAATCGTCTTGTAATTGAAAAGCAATTCCTAAATACTTTCCAAAATTATAAATAGCCCTTTTATTACTTTCTGACGAATTTGCTACAATTGCACCCATTTCTAAAGCAGCACCAACTAAAACAGCCGTTTTGTATTCAATCATTTTTAAATACTCATTAATACTTACGTTAGTTCTGGTTTCAAAATTGATATCTAACTGTTGACCTTCACAAACTTCTAAAGCTGTTTTGCTGAACAATTTAGCTAATTCTTTAAAAATTAAAGGAGGATAATTCTCAAAATACTGATATGCTAAAATCAACATCGCATCGCCAGATAATATCCCTGTATTTAAATTCCATTTTTCGTGCACCGTTTTTTTACCTCTACGTAAAGGTGCATCGTCCATAATATCATCATGTATCAATGAAAAATTATGAAAAAGCTCAATAGCTACTGCTGCATGTATGGCATCATTTGGTGTAGCACCAAAGATTTCGGCCGAAAAAAGAGTTAATATTGGTCGTAACCGTTTACCACCTAAATTAGCTATATAAGCTATGGGCTCATAAAGTTCTTTTGGTTCTTTACTAAAATTTATTTGGTTAATATAGGTTGCAACAGTGTTTTTATATTCGATGAAATTATTCATATATAGAGATCAACTTCGTTTCACGCTTACAAATGTAAACTAATTAATCTTTTTATGTAAAATTTTTTAAAAAACTTTGGAAACTATTTTTATATTTAAAGTTTCCGTTATATATTTGCCGAAATTTTTTTTACCAATGAAAGAGACCATTTTAAAAAAATCTTTAGAATTATTTACCCAAAACGGCTTTAAAGCTGTAACAATGGATGATATCGCTAAAGAACTAGGAATATCAAAAAAAACCATTTATCAACATTTCCCATCAAAAAACTATTTAGTTAAAGCAACCGTTGATTTTGTTTTTGAAACAGCTACATCTAAAATGCATACAATTGCTGGAAATTGTGAAACACCCATTCACGAACATTTTGCCATGAAAAATTGTTTAGCAGATTTGTTTGGTGGAAATATTCAAGCTAAAACAATTTATCAGTTTAATAAATATTATCCCGAATTAGCAGATCGCATTCAAAAAAAGAAACGTGAAAACTACGATTTTACCATTTTGCGAAACTTACGAGATGGCGTTGAAAAAGGTTTTTATAGAAATGATATTGATATTGATTTTGTAGGAAAACTGTTTTTTGCTAGCTCAACCGCTTTTTTTAACGATGAAATGTTTATTAACCTACAAAGTACACAATCTATAGACGAGTTGAATTTTAAATTTTTAGAATACCATATAAGGGGAATTGCAACCCCAAAAGGATTAGAAACATTAGAACAATTATTACTAAAATCATAAATACCAATGAAATATAAAGTTTCAATTTTATTAGCGTTTTTGGGGTTCTTTGCACAAGCACAAGAACAATTAACGCTTCAGCAAGCTGTTAATTATGCTTTGCAAAATAAGGCCGAAGCAGTAAACGCGCGTTTAGACGTTCAAAACAGTGAATACATGATTGATGAAGTGCGTGCTAGTGCATTGCCACAAATTAATGCTAATGGTGGCTTAACGTACAATGCTATTTTGCAAAAAAGTGCACTACCTGGTGATATGTTAGGCAGACCTGGTGAAATTATTATGATTCCTTTTGGGCAGCCATGGCAATCAACTGCAACCGTATCTTTAAACCAACAACTTTTTAATCAGGCTGTTTTCACAGGTTTAAAAGCTGCTAAAAATACGCGCGAATTTTATAAAATTAACGCACAACTTACAGAAGAACAAGTAATTGAAAAAGTTGCAAACAGTTATTACGAAGTATATAAAACAAAATCGCAATTAGTAACTATAGACAAAACTATTGAAAACACTACTCGTGTACACAAAGTTATTAAAAGCTTATATGACAATGGTTTAGCAAAAAAAATTGATTTAGACCGCACCGAAGTTGCTTTAAACAACTTAAAAAGCAATCGCCAACAATTAATAAACGGTTTACAGTTACAAGAAAACGCCTTAAAATATTTAATTGGTATGGATATTAATCAGGCTATTGAGTTACCAAGTAATACATTTGAAATTACACAACACGCATTGGTTGATGAATCAACAAGTATTGAAAATCGTACTGAAATTCTTTTGTTAGAAAAACAAACAGAGTTATTACAATTAAACAAAAAAGCAACCGAAGCACAAGGGTATCCTAGTTTAAGCTTAAATGGTAATTTTGGTTATTTAGGTCTTGGCGAAAATTTCCCTTGGTTCGCAAAACCTTCAAACGGTGTGTATTGGTCAAGTTTTTCTTCAATTGGTTTAAGCTTAAACATCCCTATTTTTAACGGTGGTGTTATTAAATCTAAAGTAAAACAAGCGCAAATCGAGTTAGATAAGTTAGAGGCTAATAAACGCGATGTACGTTTAGGTTTAGATTTACAACTTAAAAACGCAATTACACAAATTAACAACTCGTTAATTACATTAAATACTCAAAAAGAAAATGTAAACTTGGCTAAAGACGTTCAAAAAAACATTGAAAACAACTACAAATTTGGTTTAGCAACCTTAACCGATTTGTTAGATGCTGAAACACAATTTGCAAACGCACAGAACAACTACACAAACGCTTTATTAGATTATAAAGTAGCAGAAATACAGCTTATTAAAGCAAAAGGAGCATTAAAAACATTAACACAAGAACAAAATTAATTGCATTTAAAGATGAAAAAAGTCATTATAACAGGAATCGTAATAATTGCTGCATTAGCTGGAATTATGTATGTTTTAGATAAAAACAAATCAAATAACGAAGCACAAACTGCTGTTGTTGCCGAAAAAAACAAAGCGGTAACCGTACGTGTAGAAACTGCCGATTTTAAAGAAGTAAACGGTGAATACATTGCAAACGGAACTTTTATCCCTAAACAAGAAGTTAAGATATCTGCGGAAACCCCTGGATTAGTTGCGCGTGTTTTAGTTAAAGAAGGTTCGTATGTTGGCGCTGGGCAAACGTTGGCTGTAATTAAAGCAGATAAACAAAACGTAAATGTGAATAACGCACAAGCTGTTTATAACAATGCAAAAGCCGAAGTTGCACGTTTTGAAAGTGCTTATGCAACGGGTGGTGTTACCAAACAACAGTTAGATCAAATAAAACTACAATTGGTAAATGCTAAAAACAATTTACAAAATGCACAAATTATGGCAGGCGATGTAAACATTAAAGCATCGTTTTCTGGTATTGTGAACAAAAAAAATATCGAAGCTGGTTCATACGTAAACCCTGGTATGGAATTGTTTGAAATTGTTAATGTATCTACTCTAAAATTAAAGGTTAATGTTGATGAAAAAAACATTGGGGCTTTAAAATTAGGTCAATCATATAAAGTGGTTTCACCAGTAATTGCAGACAAAGAATTTACAGGTAAAATATCATTTATTGCGCCAAAAGCTGATGCTAGCTTAAACTTTCCAGTTGAATTAGAAATTCAAAACAATGCTTCAAACGATATTAAAGCAGGTATGTATGGTAACGCATATTTTGGCAACAGCCAAATGGTTAACACCTTAATTGTACCTAGAAATGCGTTTGTAGGATCGGTAAGTTCAAACAAAGTTTTTGTTTACAAAAACGGAAAAGCTGTGTTAACAACAGTAGTTTCGGGTAGAACTTTTGGCGAATATGTAGAAGTGGTATCGGGTATTGAAAAAGGTACACAAGTTATCATTTCAGGTCAAATTAACTTGGCAGATGGTACTGCAGTTGAAATTATTAAATAATTAAGGATTTTTATAAATGAAAATATCTGAAATATCAATAAAAAGACCCAGTGTAATAATCGTGATGTTCATGTTATTACTTTTGGGTGGTATCGGTTCGTATTTAAGTTTGGGGTATGAATTAATCCCTAAGTTCGATGTAAACGTAATAACCGTACAAACCGTTTATCCAGGTGCAGCACCTTCAGAGGTTGAAACATCGGTTACAAAAGTGATTGAAGATGCGGTTTCATCTTTAGAAAACGTAAAAAAAATCGAATCAAAATCAATGGAAAGTGTTTCAGTGGTAATGATTACCCTAAACACTGGTGCCGATGTAAACTTTTTGCTTACCGATGCACAACGTAAAATTAATGCCGTTGTGAACGATTTACCTGATGATGCACAAACACCTGCATTAAGTAAATTTTCGTTAGATGATGTGCCTATCATGAACCTTTCGGTAACATCAAACCTTACCGAAAAAGAATTGTATGATTTATTAGATCAAAAAATTCAACCTGTTTTTGCGCGTACAACGGGTGTTGCAAAAGTTGATCTTGTAGGTGGTGAACAACGTGAAATTCAAGTAAGCATTAACCCCGAAAAATTAGCAGGTTACGGCTTAACCATTAGTCAGGTTCAGCAAATTTTAGCTGCTTCAAATATGGATTTCCCAACAGGAAATATAAAAACACGTAACAACCAAACTACCATTAGGTTATCGGGTAAGTTTACTTCGTTAGAACAAATGCGTAATTTACCTTTAACTACTCCTAGCGGTACAATGATTCGTTTGGCCGATATTGCCGATGTACAAGATGGTATTAAAGATGTTGATAAAATTGCACGTATCAACCAAACAAACACCGTTTTAATGCAGGTGTACAAACAATCTGATGCAAATGCAGTGGAAGTTTCTGATTTGGTTAAAAAAACAATTAATACTGTACAAAACGATTACAAACAACAAAAAGTAGAAATTGCAATTGCTTCCGATTCTACCGATTATACAATTAGTGCTGCCGATCACGTAATGCTTGATTTAGGTATTGCTGTTGCATTAGTTGCATTTATCATGTTGTTTTTCTTACACAGTTTGCGCGATGCTGCTATTGCAACGTTTGCCATTCCGCTGTCGTTAATTGCTACGTTCATAGGATTAAAATTATTTGGTTATACTTTAAACTTAATGTCGCTATTAGGTTTATCGTTAGTGGTTGGTATTTTGGTTGATGATGCCATTGTGGTAATTGAAAACATTCACCGACATATGGAAATGGGTAAAAACAAAGTACGTGCTGCGTTTGATGGTACCAAAGAAATTGGATTTACCGTTACGGCTATTACCTTAGTAATTGTGGTAGTTTTCTTACCTATTGCTATGAGTAGCGGATTAGTGTCTGATATTTTACGTCAGTTCTGTGTTACAGTAGTAATTGCAACTTTATTATCGTTATTGGTTTCATTCACAGTGGTACCTTGGTTGTATTCACGTTTTGGAAAATTATCGCACATAAGTCAACATTCGTTTTTTGGAAAAATACTACATGGTTTTGAAGCTGGTTTAACCAAATTAACCAACGGTATTTCGGGCATATTAGAATGGTCGTTAAAAAATCGTAAAAACAAAATTGTAACATTATTACTTACTTTGGTTTTATTTATAGGTTCGTTATCATTAGTTGGTGGTGGATTTATTGGTGGAAGTTTCTTCCCAGGAAACGATAAAGAAGAACTATTCTTACAGTTTGAATTACCTAAAGATGCATCTATAGAACAAACCAATTTACTTACACAAAAAGCAGAAGCGTACCTTTCTAAAAAACCTGAAATAGAAAAAATGATTACTACCGTAGGACAAGCATCAGACGGTATGATGACTACTTCGGGAACAAAGTATAAATCGGAAATTCAGATTTATTTAAAAGACGGACACAAAAAAGAAGAGCCTACAAAAGTGTATGCAGCCAAATTAAAACGCGAAATGGAAAACGTATTGGTTGGCGCAAAAGTAAAAACAGTTGAAGTTGGTATTATGGGTGCAGAACAAGCACCGCTTATGTTAACTGTTATTGCCTCAAACCAAAAAGATGCCTTAGAATATGCACAAAAAGCTGCCGATTTACTACGTAAAATTCCAGGTTCAAACGAAGTTCGATTAACATCCGAAGACGGTAACCCCGAAGTTGTGGTGAAATTAGATCGCGATAAAATGAACGCTTTAGGCTTAAACGTAGCAACAGTGGGTATGACTATGCAAACTGCTTTTGCTGGAAATACAGATACAAAATACCGTGCAGGCGATACTGAATACGACATTAATATCCGTTACGACGAAATAGGCCGCGGTACTATGGAAGATGTTAAAAGTTTAAAATTCATCAATCAACAAGGTCAAACCATTCAATTAGAACAATTTGCAGATATTACTTACGGCTCTGGCCCTACTTTGTTAGAACGTCGCGATAAATCACCTGCCGTTTCGGTACAAGCGCAAGTAGTTGGTAAATCTGAAGGAGATATTGCAACCGAATGGGAAGCTGAATTTTCTAAACTAAAATTAAAACCTGGTGTAGCATTTAAATGGGGTGGTAATAAAGAAAACCAAGACGAAGGTTTTGGTACGTTAGGTATTGCACTTTTAGCATCTATTTTATTAGTATATGCTGTAATGGTTATTTTATATGATAGTTTTTCTAAACCTTTTATCATCTTATTCTCTATCCCGCTTTCGTTTATTGGTGCTTTATTATTCCTAGCATTAACAAATGAAACCTTAAACATTTTTACAATTTTAGGTATTATTATGTTAATTGGTTTGGTAGCCAAAAACGCCATTATGTTGGTTGATTTTGCTAATCATAAAAAAGAACTTGGTTACAGTACTTACGATGCGTTAGTTGCAGCAAACCATGCCCGCTTCCGCCCTATTTTAATGACAACAATTGCCATGGTTATTGGTATGCTACCTATTGCGTTGGCACAAGGCGATGGTTCTGATTTTAACCGCGGTTTAGCAATTGTAATTATTGGTGGTTTAATTTCTTCATTGTTCCTAACCTTAATTATTGTACCTGTTGTGTATGCCATTTTCGATGGTTTAGGTAGAAGATTTAGAAAAGGTCCTAAAACAAATTATGCAGAAATGATTGAGGCCGATTACGAAGCAAATGAAAATTTTGTTGATGAATTTGGCGAAAAACAAAACAATTAATTTTTACTTATAAAATGAAAAATGCCCTTTAAAGTTATACTCTTTTTAGGGCTTTTTTATGTTTAAAAAATACAAAAAAGTAAAGTTGTAAAACTTTGTAATACCTTTGTATCTATTTAAAAAGCATCATTTAAAAAAATAAATGTTTGCATATCATTGTATAAAACAACAAATGACAACAATTCCAAAACTACGCACGGTTACTGTAACGCGCTACATTACCCCTTTACGCGAAGGCGGATCGCTACCAGCACTGGCCGAGGCTTGTGACGATTTTAAATACGTAATAAAATTTCGCGGCGCAGGCCATGGTGTAAAAGCTTTAATTTCTGAACTTTTAGGTGGCATTATAGCTCAATTTTTGGGTTTACCCGTACCCGAATTGGTTTTTATTGAATTACACGAAGCTTTTGGACAAACAGAAGGCGATGAAGAAATTCAAGATTTATTAAAATTTAGTAAAGGGTTAAATCTAGGCTTGCATTACCTTTCGGGTGCTGTAACGTACGATGTTGCAACGAATGATTGCGACGAACTTTTGGCTTCTAAAATTGTTTGGTTAGATAGTTTTATTACCAATGTTGATCGTACTTTTCGCAACACCAATTTACTTATTTGGCATAAAGAATTGTGGTTAATAGATCACGGTGCATCGTTTTACTTTCAACATTCTTGGAATAATTGGGAAAAAACATCGGTTACACCTTTTCCTTTAATTAAAGATCATGCGCTTATTCAAAAAGCTACAAAATTGCAAGAAGTTCACATCGAATTTACCTCAAAATTAAACAGTGAGGTATTGCGTAAAATTGTAGATACCATACCCGATGATTTTTTAAATTGGGAAGAAGGCCCATCCAACCAAGAAATTCGTGATGTGTATTACCAATTTTTGTTAAACCGATTGGCTCATGCCGATATCTTTTTAAAAGCAGCCCAAGATGCAAGATAAAGTTGTTTATGAATACGCAGTTATTCGAGTAGTTCCCAAGGTTGAACGAGAAGAATTTATAAATATTGGTTTGATTTTATTCAGCAAAAGAAAACGATACATTCGGTTTGCTTACCAAATACCCGAAGAAAAAATACGTTTTTTTTGTAAAGATTTCGATTTAATTCAGTTAAAAGAAAATTTAGAATCGTTTGCTAAAATTTGTACAGGTGCAAAAAACGGTGGTCCAATAGCTGCTTTAGAACCCGATGAAAAATTTAGATGGATTACTGCTGTAAAAAGTTCAAGTATACAATCGTCGCGTCCTCATCCTGGGTTATCGGCTAATTTAGACGATACTTTTAATAAACTTTATCACGAATTGATTTTATAAAAAAGCATTATTACAAAAATGCCCCAAAAAGTTAAAACTATTTTGGGGCATTTTGTTTTCTAATGAATTTTTACAATTCTTCAACAATTTCTGCTTCAGGAGCATTGTTCATAACCGATTTTACGCCGTTTTGGCAACTTGCTAAGGTTTCATACATTTGGCTTGAACCAATTATTTGTCCATTAGTAGCTTTTAAGTTAAAATAATGCTTTCCGTTTTTTGATTCAGATACTTCAAATCTTGCTTCTGTTTGGCTGTTTTTCTTAACCGATTCAACTCCATTCATACAAGCAGCTTTGGTAGTATACCCTTCACTTGATAAAATAATTTGACCGTTAGTAGCTTTTAAGCTAAACTGAAATTCATCGTTTTTACGTTTACTTACAACAAATTTGCCCATAATTTTGTTTTTTTAAATTAATATTTCAGTCCTATTTATTTTAAGAAATTTAAGACTGTTGAAGTTATAAAATCTATTTGATCTTTTTCTAATTCTGTATGCATTGGCAATGCTATTACTTGCTCTGCAAACTTATTTGTAACAGCAAAATCGCTGTCGTTGTAACGACCATCGGTATATGCTTTTTGTTTGTGTAATGGTATAGGGTAATAAATAGCACAAGGTATTGCGTTTTGTTGCAAATGCTCTAAAAGTGCATCTCGTTTTCCATTAGTAATACGCATTACATATTGGTGAAAAACATGATCATCGCCATTTATATCAAAAGCAGGTGTTATAATGTGTTCACAAGCAGCAAAGGCGTCGTTATAAGCTTTAGCGGCATTTCGGCGAGCTGTATTGTAACTATCTAACAACGGCAATTTAGCATTTAAAACTACAGCCTGAATACTATCTAAACGTGAATTTACCCCAACAACATCGTGGTGGTAACGTTCGTACATACCGTGGTTAACAATTCCGCGTAATGTATGTGCCAAAGCATCATCGTTTGTAAAAATAGCACCACCATCGCCATAACAACCTAAATTTTTAGATGGAAAAAATGAGGTTGCAGCCACATGACCAATTGCACCTACTTTTACTTTTTTATTGTTTGAAAACGTATAATTAGCACCAATTGCTTGTGCGTTATCTTCAATTACAAACAAATTATGTTTAGCCGCTACATTCATAATTGCTTCCATATTTGCAGCACGACCAAACAAATGCACGGGTACAATTGCTTTAGTTTTAGGTGTAATTGCTTTTTCAATAGCTTCAACCGAAATATTCATGGTATCTTCCTCAACATCAACCAAAACTGGAGTTAATTGTAACAAAGCAATCACTTCTACAGTAGCAGCAAAAGTAAAATCGGCAGTAATTACCTCATCGCCAGGTTTTAAACCTAAGCCCATCATGGCAATTTGTAATGCATCGGTACCATTCGCGCAAGGAATTACGTGTTTAACGCCTAAATAGTGCTCTAAATTTTTTTGAAACTCATGAACCTTAGGTCCGTTTATGTAGGTTGTAGTATTTAAAACTTCTTGAATGCCCTCATTTACAGCATTTTTTATATGTTCGTATTGACTTTTCAAGTCAACCATTTGTAATTGTTTCATTATTGAATATTTGATAAGCAAAAATACTAAAATTGATTTATAAATTGTTAACTATATATAGTGACTAAAAAACAATTTATTACATTTTGATTTTATATTTATTTTTAAAAACGCCTTGTTTGTAACAAGATGTTTATATTATCGTTTAATTTTCTACAATTTCCTTTAAAGCTTGTAAAGCTGCGGGATACATTTTATGAAAATAGTCTAAATATTCATCAATAACATCAATATCAACCGTTACAGTTGTTTTGTTGTTTTCAAATGTAAACGTATAATTTTCATGTCCACCTGCCCATTTTTCAACCATTTCTCCTGTTGTAACTTCCTGATCGCCTTGTATAAATCCGTAATGACAAATAGACACAAATTGTGCGGGAATATGTTCTTCAACTTTTGAAACCATACCTCCTCTGTTTCCATTTTCATCTGTTCCAACAAACAAAATTTTACTGCCTTTTTCCCAAGTTCCTTCATAGGTTGATGTTGGATTAAAAATAGCAGTCCAAGCGCTATAAGTTTGTTTATTACTTAAACCCAATAAAGCATCATACACATTATTAACAGGTGCGTTAATTTCAATTTTAAATTGTAATCTTTCCATAGTATAAAAGTTTAAGCGCCAAACTGGTTTAAGTGGTGATCTAAATGTTTATAATGTAATGTATTCCATTCTTCGGCAGTCATTTTACCAAATGAAAAGTTTTCTTTACCTTCAAAATAAGCAGCACCTAATTCCTGTGTTTTTAAAATATTGGCAATTAATTTACCTTTTTCTAATGCAAAGTCGCGCTGATCTGTTATAATAAAATTAGGCGCAGTACGCTCGTTATGTTTGTACGGATTTGGGCTTGTAACTAACTTTTTTACAAAAGTCTTCAGCATAAATTTCATTAAAAATCCAGGCTTTTTAAATTTTGTAGGTTCATAAGTGTAGTCAAAAGGAACATTGCAATGCGCCAACATTTGTGATACATTCATAGTACCCCATTTAGCTGAAGTATTAGGTTGTAAAGTGTTAATACGAGCAACAACTTCGTTAGCAACATCTACATTAAAGATATTTTTTATCATTTCTAAATATTTTTGTATCGATAAAAATACAAAGTTTAAATATCATTTCATAAAACATTTAAAGGTAATTTGTACTTTTACCTTTTTAACAAAATTACATGCAATTTTTGTATCAAATAATTATTACAATAGTCGGTTTTTTAATACCAATTACTGCTTATTTAAGTAGTAAAATGAAGCTTTTTATTAACGGTAGAAAAGAAACTTTTGCTCAATTAAAAAAACACTTAACCCCAAAACAAGATTACATTTGGTTTCATGTGGCATCGTTAGGTGAATACGAACAAGGATTGCCTGTAATGGAACAAATGCAAACGCAGTTTCCAAATTATAAAATAGTATTGACATTTTTTTCGCCATCGGGTTTTGAGGTGAGAAAAAACAACAAAATAGCTGATGTTACGGTTTATCTACCATTAGACACAAAACAAAATGTGAAGCGCTTTTTAGATATTGTGCAACCCAAAATGGTATTTTTTATTAAATATGAATTTTGGCCAAATTATCTAATCGAATTAAAAAAACGCAACATTCCTACCTATTTAATTTCCGGAATATTTCGTGAAAACCAATTATTTTTTAAATGGTATGGTGGTTTTTACAGAAAAGCATTGCAAAGTTTTAATCATTTTTTTGTACAAAACACTACCTCTCAAAATCTACTAAAAAGTATTGGTTTTAACAACAGCACCGTTCATGGTGATACACGTTTTGATCGCGTAGCACAGATTGTAAACCGTGTGCAACCTTTAGATTTTATTGAACAATTTAAAAACAACACAACCACTATTGTAATTGGAAGTTCATGGATTGATGACGAAGCTGTTTATTTACCTTATATTAATAATAGTACAAACGTAAAATTTATTATTGCTCCACATAATATTAAAGAAGAAGATGTTTCTAGACTAATTTCAAAAATTAATAAAAAAGTTATACAATACACAAAATGCAAACCTGAAGATTTAGCAAATGCCAATGTTTTTATAATTGATACCATTGGTATTTTAACTCAAATTTACGCATATGCCGATATTGCTTATGTTGGTGGCGCATTTAAAACAGGTTTACACAATATTTTAGAACCTGCAACTTATGGTATTCCTGTTGTTATTGGCCCTAAGTATACCAAATTTCAAGAAGCTAAAGATTTAGTAGCATTTGGTAGTTGCTTGGTTGTTAATAATACAGAAGAATTAACAACAACTTTTAACCGTTTAATTACCAATGAATCATTCAGAAATGAGTTAGGTTCAAAAAACAAAGGATTTGTTCTTAAAAACAAAAACGCTACAAAAGTGGTAATGGATTTTATAAAAAGAAATAGTTAAGGTTATAAATAAATATTGCCATTAAATAAAGTAAAATTGATAACAGATATTCTTTTCGTTTATATAATTTCAATTGAAAGAGAAAAACAGCAAAAATCATTATACCTTTAAGTGCATCTTGAAAAACTATATTATTTACTAAATTATCTGAAAAGATTGGATTATTAAGTAACATTTTATTTTTAATAACTACTAGTGTTGCACCAATACAGCAAATCAAAGTAAAAGCCATTGAAACAATACTTAATATTTTCAGAATTTTCTGTTTCTTTTCCATATCTAATAAATAATAACAAATATTATAAAATTTGAAGTACTTACCAACGAATCATTATGGGTGTTCTAAACCTAATGATTAATTTTATAAATCTTAAGTTATTTTTTTTAGTAAAAATAAAACTATTTAGCATTTAAATTAAATTATATTAGGAGTTACTTGGTTGTTAATAATACAGAAGAATTAACAACAACTTTTAACCGTTTAATTACCAATGAATCATTCAGAAATGAGTTAGGTTCAAAAAACAAAGGATTTGTTCTTAAAAACAAAAACGCTACAAAAGTGGTAATAGATTTTATTACGAAAAATTTTTAATTTTTTTTTGGTTCACATAAAAATTCACAATATAAAAAAGGGAAGAAACTATTGGTACAAAACAAAAAACAATAATCCAAATTGCTTTAGAAATAGACGTTTCTTGCTTATTTTTAATTAAAAGCACACAAGCCTAAACAAACGAAATTAGCGTTAAAACAATAAAAAATTGCCAAATAAAAAGCCCTAAACTAAAATCGCTCACAATTGTATCCATAAATATTACTTTTTTACAAATATAATCAAACCCTTTTTTTTAAAAGCTATTTAAATTGGTAATCCCTTTTTAACACCTAAAATTCGATATAAAATTTGTAACTTGGGCACTTTAATTTTTTACTCTTTTAACAAATATTAAAATGAAAAAATTACTACGCTCGTTCGTATTATTAATTTCTTTTCCCATTTTTGCCCAACAAGGCGGTATGTGGGTTCCTTCTTTATTAAAAGGAATGAACGAAAAAGAAATGAAAAGTTTAGGAATGAAAATGTCGGTTACCGATATTTACGATGTAAACAACTCTAGCTTAAAAGATGCTGTGCCCCAATTTAATGGTGGGTGTACTGCCGAAGTGATATCATCTAAAGGATTGCTTTTAACAAACCACCATTGTGGTTACGGCGAAATTCAATCGCATTCTACAGTTGAACACGATTATTTACAAGATGGTTTTTGGGCAAAATCATATGCTGAAGAATTACCAAACCCCGATTTAGAAGTTACATTTATTGTGAGTATTCACGATGTAACTAAAGAAATAATGAATGGAGTTGCAGCTTTACAAACCGAAGCCGACAAAAAAGTTGCTATTCAAAAAAACATGAGCCAATTACAAAAATCATTTAAACGTGAAGCTTGGCAAAATGTAATGATTCGCACGTTTTACGAAGGCAATCAATACATGTTATTCGTAACCGAATCGTTTGAAGATGTTCGTTTAGTAGGTGCACCGCCTTCGTCTATTGGTAAATTTGGTTCAGATACAGACAACTGGGTTTGGCCACGCCATACGGGGGATTTTTCGTTATTTAGAATTTATGCCGATAAAAACAATCGTCCTGCAAAATATTCAAAAGATAACGTTCCTTATACACCTAAACACTTTTTTCCTGTATCAATTAACGGAATTCAACCCAACGATTTTACTTTAGTTTATGGATATCCAGGTAAAACTCAAGAATATTTACCATCGTTTGCTGTAGAACAAATAGTAAACGATTTAAACCCAGCTAAAATTGAAATTCGTGATAAAGCTTTAAAAGTTGCCGATGGTTTTATGCGACAAGATCAAGCTATTAAAATACAATATGCTTCTAAATATGCAGGTATTGCTAACTACTGGAAAAAATGGATTGGCGAAAGTCAAGGTTTAAAGAAAACTAATGCAGTTGCTATTAAAAAAACTTTCGAACAAGAGTTTTTAAAACGAGCTAACAGCGATGCTAAATTTACCGAATACCGCAATTTATTACCGCAATTTGAAAAAATTTATGCCGATATTAAACCGTATGCCTTAGCACGCGATTATTTTATGGAAGTTGTTTTAAGAAACAACGAGTTATTATCGGTTGGTTTCCGTTTGTATCAATTAGAAAATGCATTTGCTAAAGTTGGAGCGCAAGGTTTTAACGATAGAAAAGAAAATCTTATAAAAGGATTAGAGGCTTTATACAAAGACTATAATAGTGATGTTGATAAAGGTATTTTTGCAGAAACAGTTAAATTGTATGGCACAAAAGCGCCTGCAAACTTAACACCTGCTGTAATACAAAATAAAGATTACAACCAATTAGCTAACGAAATTTATAGTAAATCGACATTAACATCATACGATGGTTTAAAAAAATTACTTAACGGTTCTGCCGAAGATGTACTTAAAAAAATGCAAGCAGATCCTGGTTATGTATTAGCAAAAAATCTTGCTGAAAACTATTTTAATAACATTGCTCCTAAATACGATCAAATGGCGTTAGAATTAGAAGGTTTACAACGCAATTATATGAAAGGACAGTTAGAAATGTTCCCTGACGCACGAATTTTCCCAGATGCAAACTCTACGTTACGTGTTACTTACGGTAAAGTTAATGGCTACCAACCTAGCGATGCAGTTACTTACGCACCAATTACCTATTTAGACGGAGTAATGGAAAAATATGTTCCAGGAGATTATGAGTTTGATGTACCAAAAAAATTAATAGACTTATATAATAGTAAAGATTTTGGTCCGTATGCCGATAAAAATGGTAAATTACCAGTTAACTTTATTGCAACCAACCATACAACAGGTGGTAATTCAGGATCGCCAGCTTTAGATGCAAACGGAAATTTAATAGGTTTAAATTTTGATCGCGTATGGGAAGGAACTATGAGCGATATTCATTACGACCCATCAATTTGCAGAAACATAATGGTAGATGCACGCTACATTTTGTTTGTAATTGATAAATTTGCGAACTCAAAACACCTTATAGAAGAAATGAAAATTGTAAAACCTAAAAACACCAAGAAAACAAAGCGTTAAAAATCAACATTTTACTTCTTAAAAATATTTTTTAAAAAAAAATGCAAAAATATTTTGCGGTATTAAAAAATTCATATCTTTGTAGAGAATTAATAATTAACTTTTATAATTAAAAAAATGAAAAAATTAGCATTATCATTAGTATTAGTAGCTTCTGTTGCATTCGTTTCTTGTAAAGATACAGCTAAAGAACCTACAGAAGAAACTACAGTTGAAACTCCAGCTATGGAAGAAGCTCCAGCTACTGAAGAAGTTGCTCCTGCAACTGAGGCTGCTCCAGCTACTGAAGCTGCTCCAGCTACTGAAGCTCCAGCTACTGAAGCTGCTCCAGCTACTGAAGCTCCAGCTGCTCACTAATATCTAAGTGATTAAAGTTAAAAAAGCCTTGCCAACGCAAGGCTTTTATTTTTTTACCCACTCCTACTTTAGTTTTAGGGTACAAAAAAAAGGATATTTAACATATCCTTTTTTTCTATTTTTTAGTTTACTGCAGTTGGGTTTGCTGGTATAGCTAAATCTTGGTTTATAAATTCACCATTAATCATTGGTATAAACAAACGGTTGTATTTGTGACCTTCGGTTTTTGTATGCAATACACCACGCGTTGTATTCATTGTAAACATAGCCAATTCATGTAATAACCCTTTTGGTAAAATTAACTGATCGCCTTTTACAAAAAACTGCCAACCTGTAGGTTCAAATTCAAATTCACAAGCAACTGCTATTTCCATAACTTCAGCTTTATCTAATAAAAATTTGAATTTTGATATAGTTTTTACAAAACGTTTTTCATTATTTACACCAAACTGAAAATCGAAATTTAAATCTAATGTTCCATTTTCAGTATCGTTTTCATACATTTTAAAATCTTCGGTTGTAATATTAATTAATCTAAAATTAATATTTACTGGTTGTTCATTCATAATATTTATTACTATTTAATTATTCAATTTTATTAATTCTTCTAAATACATACGGCTGTTAGATAAGCGTGGTATTTTATTTTGTCCGCCTAATTTATCTTGTTTACTTAGCCATAAATGAAAAAGGTTTGGTTTTGCAACATTTATAACCAATTCATTCAATGTCATATTGTTATATCTTTTGGCTTCGTAATCAGAGTTTAGTGTTTGAATATTTTCATCTAATTGCTTTTTAAAAGCCAATAAATCAGTCGGTTCTTCTTTAAATTCAATTATCCATTCGTGTGCTCCTTTTTGGTTGTCTTTCATAAAAACAGGTGCAACGGTATATTCAACCACATCAACATTAAACGCTTTTGCAGTTAAAGCCAAAGCTTTGTCGGTATTTTCAATCATTAATTCTTCGCCAAAAACATTTATATAATGCTTTGTTCTACCTGTAATTTTAATTCGGTATGGATCTAATGAAGTAAACCTAACGGTATCACCAATAATATACCTCCAAAGTCCTGCGTTGGTTGTTATTACAACTGCATAGCTTTTATTTAACTGAACATCGGCTAAAGATACAGTTTTTTGATTAGATGTTGCAAAAGTATCCATTGGAATAAATTCGTAAAAAATACCATAATCTAACATCAGCAACATATCATCAGCATTATTACGATCTTGAATAGCAAAAAAACCTTCGGATGCGTTATAATTTTCGTAAAAACGAAAAGATTCTTTAGGGAACAATTTTTGATATTGCTCTTTATAAGGTTCAAAACTAATGCCTCCGTGAAAATACACTTCAGCATTAGGCCAAAGTTCTAATAAATTAGTTTTTTGAGTATCTTGCAACACATTATTTAACAAAACCAACAACCACGAAGGCACCCCTAACAAACTGGTTACGTTTTCGTTTTTGGTTTCTTTAACTATAGTTTTCATTTTTTCGTTCCATTCGTTCATTAATGAAACTTTACTATTTGGTGTAGAACCTAATTCGGCCCAAAAAGGCAAATTATCAATTAAAATGGCCGATAAATCGCCAAAAATAGTGTTATTATCTGCATAAAGCTGCTTACTACCCCCTAACCTTAAACTTTTTCCAGTAAAAAGTTGAGAATCTTCGTTATTATTTAAATACAAACAAAGCATATCTTTGCCGGCCTTGTAATGGCAATTCTCTAAAGCGTTGGCGCTAACAGGTATAAACTTACTTTTTGCATTTGTGGTTCCGCTTGATTTTGCAAAATATTTAATAGGTTCGGGCCAATAAATATTGTTTTCACCTTTACGACTGCGTTCTATTAATGGCTCAATTTGTTCATAAAACGATACAGGAACGCGCTGGGCAAATGTTTGGTACGAATTAATTGAAGAAAAATCATATTTCTTCCCTATTTCGGTTTGTTTTGCCCTTTGAATTAAATTCAAAAGCAGCTCATTTTGAACCTCGTGCGGATACTTTGTAAAAAGCTCTATTTGATGTATGCGTTTCTTTAAAATCCACGATACAAAAGAGTTGATTATAGATAATGCCATGTTTTTTTAACTGCGCAAAATGCAAAGTGTTCTATTTACTTTGTACTTTTGCAATTCATTCAAAAATAAAAAAAATCTTATGCAATACGAAGGAGTTTTAAATAAAATGCATACAGAATTTGCAAATCCTATACAATATTACTTGGTTTTTGAACAAGCTTTTATACATATCAACCAAATAATTAATAAAGATATTGAAATACAGCACATTGGCTACCAATGCTTAAATTGCGCAAAAGAAAAGAAAATTTTTAGACAAGGTTTTTGTTTCGATTGTTTTACAAGCAGTGCAGCTGCAGGCGATTGGATTATGCGTCCTGAACTAAGTAAAGCACATTTAGGCATTGCCGACCGCGATTTGGCATACGAGCAAAAAGTACAACTACAACCACATATTGTATATTTTGCAGTTGCAAGTGATTTAAAAGTAGGTGTTACACGTAAAACCCAGGTGCCAACACGTTGGATTGATCAAGGCGCATCGGCAGCTATTCCAATTGTTGAAGTGCCTAACCGATATTTAGCAGGTATAACCGAAGTTGCTTTAAAACAACATTATACAGATAAAACCAACTGGCGAAAAATGGTACAAAACCAAATTATTAATGTAGATTTAATACAAGCTGTAAAAAATACCGAGTCTTTTTTACCTGCTGAAATTATGCCTTATTACGAAAAAACTCAACAAGAAATCTATGAATTAAACTATCCTGTTGAGCAGTATCCAACCACATGTAAAAGTTTAAATTTAGATAAAACACCTAACTATAAAGGTAAATTAGTTGGCGTTAAAGGCCAATACTTACTATTTAATGATGGAACTGTTTTTAATGTTCGAAGCTACGAAGGCTTTAAAATTCATTTATCAATAAACTAAAACCCTACACAATACCGTTAAGCAATTAAGTATTATAATTATATTTGTAAAAATTTCATTAAAAATGTCGGAACAAATCAATCCATATAAAGATTCTAATTTAGGTAAAAAACAGCAAGTTGAACAAATGTTCGATACTATTTCGGGAAATTACGACAGTTTAAACCGTATGATATCATTAGGAACCGATCAAGGTTGGCGTCGTAACGTATTAAAAATGGTATCAAGCACAAACCCCGAATCTATTTTAGATATAGCAACTGGTACAGGCGATTTAGCTATTTTATTGGCAAAATCAAATGCAAAGCGCATTGTTGGGTTAGATCTTTCGGCTGGTATGTTAGAAGTAGGTAAAGCCAAAATTAAGGCTTTAAACCTTCAACAAACTATTGAAATGATTCAAGGCGATTCTGAAAATTTACCTTTTCAAGACAATACTTTTGATGCAATTACCGTTGCTTTTGGTGTGCGCAATTTTGAAAATTTAGAAAAAGGTTTATCTGAAATTGCACGAGTGTTAAAACCAAACGGAATTTTTGTTATCTTAGAAACTTCGGTTCCAACTAAATTTCCGTTTAAACAGGGCTACAATTTTTATATGAAAACCCTAATGCCATTAATTGGTAAAATGTTTTCAAAAGATAAAAAAGCCTACGAATATTTATCAGAATCGGCACAAAATTTTCCGTATGGTGAACAATTAAATGCCATTTTACGAAAAGTAGGATTTAAAAATGTAAAGCATAACCCACAAACCATGGGAGTTGCAACAATTTATTCAGCATCAAAATAAAATATGAAAAATTTATTAATTGCCTTTTGTTTATTTGTATCTGCAAACACTTTTGCACAAGGTATGTTTGGTAAAAACCCTTACCGTAACCAGCAAAACTGGGACCAACAACGTGTGCATTACGGATATTTTCTAGGTTGTAGTTCGTATAATTTTAAGATTGATTATTCTAAAAGTTTTTACGATAAAAATGGAAGTAATGAAATTTTAGTAGAACCTTCAACCGGTTTTAATGTAGGTTTAGTGGGCAATTTACGTTTAATGGAGTATTTAGATTTGCGTTTTGAACCTGGATTGTATTATACCCGTAGAAAGTTAATTTATCCACATATTACAAATCCCGATCAAAACACACGCGATGTACCAGCTACGTACATACATTTTCCGTTATTGCTTAAATTTTCCGCTTTAAGAGCCGGAAACATTCGTCCGTACATTTTAACAGGTTTATCGCAAACTTTAAATTTAAGCAGCAACGAAACATCTAAAGACGATAACTACCAAGGCCAATTTAGAATGAAAAAATGGACAGCTAATTATGAATTAGGTGTTGGTATTGATTTTTATTTTGAACATTTTAAATTTACACCTTCTATACGTGGAGTGTTTGGTTTACAAGACGAATTAATTCGTGATAAAAATTCGAACAGCCCATGGACTGGCGATATTGAATCAATGAAAACACGTGGTGTATTTATTAATTTCACTGTTCATTAATGGTTTTAATTATTAGTTTTTAACCAAAAGATAAAAAAATCCTGCAAATTTAACTTGCAGGATTTTTCTTTTGTTTTTTAATGTGTTTCTTCAAATATTTTTTTAAATCTTTATAAATACTACCTTTTAAACGATTATTTTCTAGCATTTGCAATGCCTTTTCAACTTTAACGGTAGTAGACATTTCAAGAAAACCTTGATATGAAAATTGCCCTTTACCTTCAATTTGATCAATCACTGCCTGCGGATTTTCCTCAATTAACGCTACTATCAAATGATAGGCATTTGATTTTACTGCATCATCAAAAAATTCTTTATAAGCATTCTTTTTTTTAAATTTATTCTGAGCTGCTTGTTTTTCGGTACTATAAATTTGAGCATTTCCTAACTGTGAAATAAACACTATTGCAAGGGTTACAAATATCTTCATAATTAATTGGTTTACATAATTAATAAAAACTATTCATTCCTTTTAAACTCGCTTAAAATAACAGCGGTTGCTGTAGCTACGTTTAAACTTTCGGTTTGCTGTAAATTGCCAAAACGCGGTATAGAAATGCGTTGCGTAACTAAAGTTTCAATTTCGGGTAAAATTCCGTTAGCTTCGTTACCCATTACAATAATTCCGTTGTTTGGCAAATTGGTTTTGTAAATATTATCGCCGTTCATAAACGTACCAAAAACAGGTTCGTTTGTATTCTTTAAATAATCAGCTAAATTGGTATAAAATACATTAACACGCGTTAACGAACCCATGGTTGCTTGTACCACTTTGGGGTTGTACACATCAACCGTATCGTTGCTACAAATTAAATCGGTAACACCAAACCAATCGCATAAACGTATAATGGTTCCTAAATTACCTGGGTCGCGTACATCGCTTAAAGCTACTTTTAAAGAATTTTTAGCTGGTGGTTGCACTGTTTTCATTTTAAAAACGGCTAAACATTCGTTAGGTGTTGTTAAAAATGATATTTTTTTTAATTCAGAATCGGTAATTTCAGTAACAAATTCTTTTAAAACATTAAATTGCAATTGCTTTGTAGTGTAAATTTGCACTACAGAAATGTTAGCTTGTAGCAATTCATGAATCACTTTAAAACCTTCGGCAACAAAAACCTGATGGGTATCGCGAAACTTTTTTTGTTTGAATTGTGTTATATATTTGATTTGGTTCTTAGTAAGCATTCGTAAAAAATTGTAATTTTACCTATTGAAATAGATTTAACTTGAAAAATAATTTATCAAAAATAGTACTTATTGCTATAATAACCAGCTTTTTTTTAGCTTGTTCGGTTACAAAGCGTGTGCCTAGTAATGAACGCCTGCTTTTAGAAAACGAAATTATTATAAATAATAAAAAAGAAACCAACGAAAACATTACTAATTTACTGTATCAGCAACCAAACAGCAATGTGTTAGGGTATCGCTTGCGTTTGCAAATGTATAATGCTGCAAAGGTAAATCCCGACTCTAGCTACCAAGCGTGGTTAGACAAACACCGCAAAAGCGAACGTTTTTTAACTAATTTACTATCGGCTAAACAAGTAGATCGCTTGGGAACATCGTTTTTTGTATCAGGTTTAAGTAGAACTTTAAAAGATTTAGGCGAAGCACCTGTGCTTTATAATAACGAACGCACTAAAAAATCACTTATTCGTTTAAAAAATTATTATTTTAATCAAGGATATTTCAACACAAAAGTAAGTTATACATTAGATAGCTTACATCCAAAAAAAATAAAAGCAAACTACCACGTAACAACAGGTAAGCCTTATGTGTACGATAGTATTTCGGTGCAAGTACAATCGGCAGCATTAGATTCACTTTACAAAACCAACAAACGCCCTAGTATATTAAAAAAAGGTGATACATATAACGCCGCAAAGTTAGATGAAGAACGCGACCGAATTACTACTTTTATTAGAAACAACGGCGGTTACGATTTTCAAAGAACTTATATTAACTATGTAGTTGATACCTTAAAAAACAACCATACAGCCGATGTTTTTTTAACTATTGACGATAAAACAATTAAACAAGGAGATACTTTAACTACCGAGCCTTTTAAACTTTATAAAATTAGCAGCGTAAACCTTTATACAAGTAATGTAGCCGAAGAAGCTACACAAATAACCGATACTGTAACCTATAAAAACATAAATATATACAGTAAAGGAACTTTAAGTTACAAACCAAAAGTATTGCGCAACGCCATTTTTATTGATAAAGATACTTATTTTTCAGATACACGCCGTTTAATAACTTCGCGCTCGTTAAGTAATTTAAAGGTTTTTAACTACCCTACTATAGAGTATGTTCCTGATACTACAGATAGTTTAGGACAAAGTTTAATTGCCAACGTTACGTTAAACCCACGTAAAAGAATACAATTTAACCCAACTATCGATTTAAGTCATTCTACCATTCAAGATTTTGGTATAGAAGGTAGTGTAGGTTTTTTATTTAGAAATTTATTTAAAGGTGCCGAAATTTTAGATGTTGGCATACGCGGTAATATTGGTTCGTCTGCATCAAGATACCGAAGTAATCAAAATACGTTTTTTGATATTTTTGAGTACGGAGCAAATGTAAAATTAACCTTTCCACGATTTTTATTTTTTTCTAACCAAATAGAAAAAATAATAGATAGAACTTCATTTCCAAACACTACATTAAGTATAGGTTTTTTTAACCAACAAAATATAGGTTTAGATAAGCAAAACGTAACAGGAGTGTACAATTACACGTGGTCATACAAACGCAGGAACACCATTACTTTTGATGTTTTTAACTTGCAATTTGTACGCAACATGAATCCAAACAACTATTTCAATATTTACAGATCAAGTTACAACAGGTTAAATGAAATAGCACAAAACACAAATACTAACCCAGCTTATGTTGATGCAAACGGCAATTTAATAATTGGCAACCCAGGTACCGATGCCTTTATAACCGATGTTTTAAATAGAAGCACACCAACAAATAATGACCAATACAACAGTGTATTAAGTATAGACGAACGTAAAACGCGTTTAACAGAGAACAACTTAATACTTGCCAGCAACATTGTTTACACCTATTCAGATAGATTTAACTATAAAGATCAAGATTTTATAAGTTTTCGAACAAAAATTGAGTCGGCAGGTAGTTTATTAAATTTATTAACCAAATCAAACGCGAAAGTAAATACAGCAGGCAAAACCACTATTTTAGATGTAGCTTATTCACAATATATTAAAGGTGAAGTAGATTTTGTTAAATACATAGATTTAGGTCGACAAAAAATAGTGGCATTACGTGCATTTGCAGGATTGGCACTACCCGTAGGCAATTCAGACAATATTCCCTTTTCACGCAGTTATTTTGCAGGCGGAACAAATGATAACCGCGCTTGGCAATCATACCGTTTAGGCCCTGGACGCAGCGGCGGAATTTTAGATTTTAACGAAGCAAATATGAAATTAGCTTTTAATGCCGAATACCGTTTTAATGTAACAGGTCCTTGGAATGTAGCCCTTTTTGCCGATGCAGGTAATATTTGGAACGCTTTTGACAATGTTAAAGATGAAGAAATGACCTTTAACGGACTAAAATCGTTGCAAGATATAGCGTTAGGAACCGGTTTAGGCATCCGTTACGATTTTTCTTTTTTTGTAATTCGATGTGATTTAGGATTTAAAACCTACAACCCCGCAAATAACCCTGGCAATAAATGGTTTAAAGAGTGGAATTTAAGTAAAACCGTTTTAAATGTCGGAATTAATTATCCGTTTTAATAAAATTACTATTTTTGTAAGCTAAATTATATTAAAATTAAAAACACACAACCTATTCATATGGCACATACTATTAAGCCCGGTGTAGCAACAGGCGATCAAGTTCAAGAAATATTTAATTACGCAAAAGAAAAAGGATTTGCTTTACCAGCAGTAAACGTAACATCGTCTAGCACTATTAACGGTGTTTTAGAAACAGCTGCAAAATTAAACGCACCCGTAATTATTCAATTCTCAAACGGTGGCGGTTTGTACATGGCAGGAAAAGGCCTAAGTAACGAAAACGAGCGTGCAGCTATTGCAGGATCTATTGCCGGTGCTAAACAAATACATGAATTAGCCGAATTATACGGTGCTACTGTAATTTTACACACAGACCACTGTGCAAAAAAATTATTGCCTTGGATTGACGGTTTATTAGATGCCAGCGAAGCATTCTTTAAACAAACAGGTAAACCATTATTTTCATCGCACATGATTGATTTATCTGAAGAACCAATAGAAGAAAACATTGCTATTTCTAAAAAATACTTAGAGCGCATGAGCAAAATGGGTATGACTTTAGAAATTGAATTAGGAATTACAGGTGGTGAAGAAGACGGAGTAGACAATACTGGTGTAGATTCATCAAAACTATACACCCAACCAGAAGAAGTATCATTCGCCTACGAAGAATTAATGAAAATATCGCCACGTTTTACCATTGCAGCTGCTTTTGGTAACGTACACGGTGTTTACAAACCAGGAAACGTAAAATTAACTCCGAAAATTCTAGACAATTCTCAAAAATTCGTTCAAGAAAAATTCAATACAAAAAACAACCCTGTAGATTTTGTATTTCACGGTGGATCAGGTTCAACTTTAGAAGAAATTCGTGAAGCAATTTCATATGGAGTAATTAAAATGAATATTGATACCGATTTACAATTTGCTTTTACAGAAGGTGCCCGCGATTACATTTTAGCTAAAAAAGACTATTTAATGACACAAATAGGAAATCCAGAAGGCGACGATGTACCTAATAAAAAATACTACGATCCACGTAAATGGATGCGTGAAGCTGAATTAACATTTAACACACGTTTAGAACAAGCATTTGCCGATTTAAACAACGTAAACACTTTATAACGATACAACTTAAAACCTTAAAATAAATAATATGGCTTGGTTTAAAAGAAAAGAAAAGGGAATTACAACCCCAACCGAAGATAAAAAAGACACGCCCAAAGGTTTGTGGTACAAATCGCCAACCGGAAAAATTATAGAATCAGACGAATTGGCTAGAAATCTTTGGATTTCACCAGAAGATGATTACCACGTACGTATTGGCAGCAAAGAATATTTTGAAATATTGTTTGATAACAATGAATTTAAAGAATTATTTGGAACAATTACAGCCAAAGACCCTTTAAAGTTTACCGACACTAAAAAATACGTAGATCGTTTAAAAGAGGCGAAAGACAAAACCAAATTAAAAGATGCGGTACGTGTTGCAGTAGGTAAATCAAAAGGTGCCGATTTAGTAGTGGCGTGTATGGATTTTGCTTTTATTGGCGGATCAATGGGATCTGTAGTAGGTGAAAAAATAGCCCGCGGTATTGATTATTCTATTAAACACAACATCCCGTTTATGATGATATCAAAATCAGGTGGAGCACGTATGATGGAAGCTGCTTATTCATTAATGCAAATGGCAAAAACTTCGGCAAAATTATCATTGTTAGCCGATGCTAAAATACCTTACATATCGTTATGTACCGATCCAACTACTGGTGGTACAACTGCGTCATATGCCATGTTAGGTGATATAAATATAGCCGAACCAGGAGCATTGATTGGTTTTGCAGGACCACGTATTGTAAAAGATACCACCGGTAAAGACTTACCAGATGGTTTTCAAACATCGGAATTTTTGTTAGAACACGGATTTTTAGATTTTGTAGTTCACAGAAAACAACTAAAAGACAAAGTAAACCTTTATATAGATTTGGTTTTAAACCAACCTATCCGATAAAAAAAGAAGCATTGCACACCGCAATGCTTCTTCTTTTTTTGATACAAACAGCAAAAAAAACAAACAACACAAAAAAAAATTAATTTATATATACAAGAAAATCAAAACGTTAAAAAATAATTACAAATAAGTTTAAAAAATCCCTTGTAAAATAAAATAAAGCTTATATATTTGCACTCGCAATACAGTAATAAACAAACTTGTTGCACGTTCTTTGCTCGAGTGGTGGAATTGGTAGACACGCTGGACTTAAAATCCAGTGAACAGTAATGTTCGTGCGGGTTCAAGTCCCGCCTTGAGTACTTTTTATTTGCAAATATTATTTTTTTTAATAATTTTGCAACACGTTCAAAAAAAAATATGAATTGCGAAAATAGCTCAGTTGGTAGAGCGCAACCTTGCCAAGGTTGAGGTCGCGGGTTCGAACCCCGTTTTTCGCTCACGTTACTACAACTGCTCGAGTGGTGGAATTGGTAGACACGCTGGACTTAAAATCCAGTGAACAGTAATGTTCGTGCGGGTTCAAGTCCCGCCTTGAGTACTAACGTTTTTTTTTATGTATTTGCGAAAATAGCTCAGTTGGTAGAGCGCAACCTTGCCAAGGTTGAGGTCGCGGGTTCGAACCCCGTTTTTCGCTCAAATTCTATTCATTTGCTCGAGTGGTGGAATTGGTAGACACGCTGGACTTAAAATCCAGTGAACAGTAATGTTCGTGCGGGTTCAAGTCCCGCCTTGAGTACTACGACCATTTAATAGAGTTTTAAAAAATCTGAAGCTAAGCTTCAGATTTTTTTGTTTTAACTACTTTCTTATTTATAGTTTTAAAAAACACACTTATCCCCTACTTTCATAATTTTTTAATTTAACAACTCCTAAAAAACTTTTGTATATTTGGGTAATGTAGCACCTACACCGCACGATGCGCTTGTTTCCTCGCGAGCTTCGCAAAGCCGACGCCCCGTTGTGCGCAACACTACCTCACTAACTGATAACTATCGTCTATGAATTGGATAATAAAGAATACTAAAAAATTAAGATATCATACCAACTTATACAATCTGTTAGCATCTGATTGGATAGATATTTCAGAATATAATTGGTTCCTTTCAGATTTAGACGTAATCAATTATGCTGATTACCTAGGAGTAACCTTACCTATTGATTTTCGTGAAGATTATTTTACACCGACAATCGAAGATTTTAAAACTGTTGTAGAATCAGATATACAAATAATCTGGGGAATTATTTCTGCGGTTAATAAAAATGAGAAACCAATTTTTGACAAACATAATTTTCCATTTGTAGAAGGAAATGACGATGTATGGGAAGTAAATAATTTCCAAATAAAAAATTCAATTTTCGAGATTACAGCTTGGGATAGTTCATACACGATTATGAAATTTAAAAGCAAAGATTTATCAGAAAAATTCAAAAACTATTTTGATGAAGAGGCAATTGAATTAGAAAAATACAAATTCAAATAAGTACTGCGCACAATAACTAAGCTTTAACTTCGCTCTGTTCAGGCAGAGTCATTGGATCGTCAAGCACCGATGGCTCTAGATGAATTGAAAATCACTGAACACCAAAACAAATAATAAACAAGTGAAGTAAAGCCCATTGAACTCTCTGATAAACCCAAAGCAGGCCCACCATAGGAAGCTTATTATGCTGTATGAGTTAAGGAAGTGTAACTTTAAGATATACTTCGATCTAAGTTCATTACTAGTCGACAGTTTTGTGATTCAAAACCGCTCAAAAGTAAAGTCATCAACCCGAAGTCCATTTTTTTTCTTCAACAATTAGATTAAATTAAATGTACGAAGATTACTAAAACAGCATATTTTAAAAAAAAGAAAAAACAAATTGAAAAAAGAAATTTACATATTTAGTGGACTTGGAGCCGATGAAAGTGTTTTTCAAAAACTTGATTTTTCAGGATTCGAAACAACTTTTATAAAATGGATTATTCCAAATGAAAATGAAACAATTGAAAATTATACAAGTCGAATTCTTAAACAAATTAAAACAACAAAACCAATACTAATTGGGCTATCTTTTGGCGGAATTATAGCTGTTGAAGTTGCAAAACAAATTGAAACTGAAAAAGTAATTATAATTGCTTCAGCAAAAACTAAAAATGAAATCCCTTTTTACTTTCGTTTTGCTGGTCAATTAGGCCTTCATAAACTAATACCAACTCAAATTTTAAAAAGCGCAAACTTTATTACAAATTGGTTTTTTGGTACAAATTCTAAATTTGAAGAACAACTTCTAAAAGAGATTCTTATAAACACCAACCCTACTTTTTTAAAATGGGCCATTGATAAAATCGTAAAATGGGATAACTTAATTCAACCCAAAGACATATTACATATTCACGGTACAAACGACAAAATTTTACCGTTATATTTTGTAAATTGTAATTTAAAAATAAAAAAAGGTGGTCATTTAATGACACTTAACAAATCTGTTGAAATAAATAAAATATTAAACCAAAAAATAAAAAACTAAAACCAGTTATAAAATGGCAAAAAAAGGTGCAATGGCTAGCTTTGCGTGTGTTGATGACTATATAAACAACCAATCAAAGGAATCGCAAATTATTTTACATGAATTACGCTCGCTTATAAAAGAAGTTGCACCCGAAGCAATTGAACTGCCAAACTATAAAGTTCCTTCCTTTACGCTTATTCCTGGTTCAAAACCTGCTCAACAATTAATGATTGTGGCTTATGCAAAACATGTAAGTTTTTATCCTTTTCAAGCAACTATAGACCATTTTACAAACGAACTTAAAGGCTTTGATTTAGGGAAAGGTACCGTAAAGTTTAAACTAAACCAACCTTTACCTAAAGAGCTTATTAAGCAAATGGTTGCAATTAGAAAAGATGAAATACAGAATAGTTTAAAGTAAAACACTTTAAAAAAACCAACCAAAAACAAAATAAGACTACCCTTTATTTTACTTCTTCTATTTTATTTCAATGTTTCCTTTTCACAATCTATCGATTTTGAAACCGAAAAAAGTATTATAAAGTAAACACTAAGTCAATACCTAGATACAAACCCAAATTCAATAGCAAGTTATCAAAAAAAAACAAAGGATATCATATGTTAAAATTTGGTTTAAAAATGAGATTCGTAATTGAAGAAGATTCTATAAATGAAGAAAATCTTAAAAAAGAATTAGTGCTTTTAGATACTTATGCCGATTCATTTTCAAATATCCTTAAAACAAAAAAAATCAGCGCTCAAATTAGCGATACGCTATATGCATATAAATACATTGCTGCAAACAAAAATTTGCAAAAAGAAAGCGAGTGGGAACAATATCTACCCTATTTAATTCCTGACTTTGCAGAAAATCATTTGGCCAGATTTGATACAATTATTGGTAAAGAATATATTGATTTAATTAAAAAACAAATACACTATTAAGGAGAAAACAAATCATTTTTACCCGAAGAATTAAACAACGGATTTTATCAATTCAAAAAAGAAAACCTAACTTGTAAAGACGAATTTTGCTTTAAGGCAAGTAAAATATATCGCGCTGTTTTTAACAATGACAACACAAAAGGCTGTTATTTAATTTCGTTTTATTGTAGAGGTAATGAAATTTGCAGAAGTTTTATCTTTATAAAAAAAGAAAAAAACAAATGGATTTATGTAGATGAATATCCATCTTGATTAATTGATGAAACTTAAATTATTAAAAAACAAACCGTAAACGCTCCCAAAAAGTATAGTTATGGCAGTTAGGATGTAACCCTTTTAACTAATTTATAATTATAGAATATAGTAAATTTAAAATCTTATTTTAAACTACAAACGCAAAACATAAGCAAAATTTGTATTAAATTTCGTGAATTATATAATTTAAACCCGCATTATGTTTTCAAAAGCATATCAAACAGCAACACAATTTACGCATCCTTTGGTTGTAAGTACTCGATTTTATGATAAAACCATAGAAACCGGCTTAGGTGCTTTTATAATTATAAATAGCGATGGTTGGCTTTTAACTGCTGCACACAACCTTACTACATTACTTACGCACCAAAAACACGCAGAAGAAATAAATGAGTTTAATTTAAGAACCAAACAGCTTGAAAAAGACAATTTAGCAAACAATTATCAAACTTATGCAGTTCCTAACGCAAAATGGATTACTAATTTTTCTATTTTTTTTTCAGGGCATCCAATTAATATTTTAGAATACCATATTTATAAAGAAAACGATATTGCGTTACTAAGGGTAGATAAAACAGCTGTTAAAGACCAAAAGATTTTTCCAACATTTATTAATCCATCAACAATAACTCCTGGTACAAGTTTAATGAAATTAGGGTATCCTTTTATAGAGGCCAAAGCAACATTTAACGAACAATCTAATACCTTTGAATTACCCTTAAATTTTTTCCCGATACCATTTTTTCCAATTGATGGCATTTACACCCGAAACATCAATCAAGGTAAAACAGCAGATCAAAGTATGGATATATTGTTTTTAGAAACATCTTCACCGGGATTAAAAGGTCAAAGTGGCGGACCTATTTGCGATACAAACGGAACTATTTATGCTATACAGTCGCAAAATTTAACTTTTCCGTTGGGTTATAAAGGATCAATTATAATAAACAACCAAATTATAGAAGAAAATCAATTTTTAAATGTAGGTATTGGTGTTCATCCACAAATAATAGTTGATTTATTAAATAAACATCAAATTAAGTACGATATGGTCTAAAATAGTTTGTAATTTAAATTAAAACTTCTAAAAAATAAAAATCCGTAAAAAACATTAACAGTTTAATACGGATTATTTTTTGTGGTACCTCCAGGAATCGAACCAGGGACACACGGATTTTCAGTCCGTTGCTCTACCAACTGAGCTAAGGTACCGAGTTATAAAACTCAATTTATTTTTGTGGTACCTCCAGGAATCGAACCAGGGACACACGGATTTTCAGTCCGTTGCTCTACCAACTGAGCTAAGGTACCGAGTTATAAAACTCAATTATTTTTGTGGTACCTCCAGGAATCGAACCAGGGACACACGGATTTTCAGTCCGTTGCTCTACCAACTGAGCTAAGGTACCGTTTTGTAAGGTGAACTACCTTTCAAAAGCGATTGCAAATATAGTACGTTTTTTTAAACATTTCCTAATATTTTCATATTTTTTTTTAGCTACCTTTGCTTAAACATGTTTAAAAAATTATGATTATTTGTATTGATGTTGGCAACACACGCACCAAAGTAGCTGTGTATGAAAATAGTACATTGCAACAACTGGTGATTACCAATAATGAAAAATTAGTAAAAAATATTTCAAAACAAATTAAAGGAATTGAAAATTGTGTAGATATTATCCTATCATCGGTAGGAAATTTGTCAACAGAAACCATAGAAGCACTTAAAAAAATAGGAAATTTAATGGTTGTTACACACAACACGGCTGTGCCTTTTAAAAATTTATACACCACCCCTACTACTCTAGGTATCGATCGAATGGTTTTAGCGGCAGGTGCTACTTTAAAATTTCCTAAACAAAGTAAATTGGTAATTGATGCTGGCACTTGTATCACTTACGATTTTATTAACAGCACCAACCAATACCACGGTGGAGCAATTTCACCAGGAATTGGACTTAGATACAAAAGTTTAAACGATTATACTGCAAATTTACCTTTAGAAAAAATTTCTGAATTGCATCCGTTTGTAGGAAATTCAACTTCTACAGCTATTCATTCAGGGGTTCTTAACGGAGTTATTGCAGAAATTGAAGCATTTATTGAGCATTTTAGGCATCAAGATGAGAATTTAACAGTAATTTTAACAGGCGGAAACGCTGAATTTTTGGTAAACCGTTTAAAAAATAGCATCTTTGCCAATTCAAACTTTCTACTAGAAAGTTTATTTTTGTTACATCAATACATAAAATCAAATGATTAAAAAAATTATATTAGGGGTAGCTTTGGCAACTACTTGTCACACTTTTGCGCAGCAAGGTACCGCTTCTCCTTATTCTTATTATGGCTTTGGTGACCAACATTTTAAAGGTTCAAACGAAATAAAATCAATGGGTAGCTTAGCAGTTTATAGCGACAGCTTACACATAAACACTTTAAATCCAGCATCGTACGCAAAATTACAAACTGTAACCTTTTCATTGGGCGCATCGTACAAAGGCACTCAGTTAAAAAACACAAGCACTTCTGAAAAAACAACAAGTGGCTCGTTTGATTATTTAGCACTTGCGTTCCCTGCCGGAAAATTTAATGTAGCATTGGGTATTATGCCCTACTCTTTTGTTGGATACAACATACAAAACATTAATACCACAAGTGAGTACAAAGAATCGCGCCAGTTCATTGGCGAAGGTGGGTTAAACCGTACTTTTTTAGGTCTTAGTTACAAACTAAACAAAAATTTAAGTTTTGGTTTGAACGGAGCGTACATTTTTGGCGATACCGAAACTAGTTTAACAAAATTTATATTAGATAATAATGATGGTGTAATTTTTGACCGTGGGAGCCGTATAAGAAATGTAAACAATTACAGCGGATTAACACTTACTGCAGGTTTAAATTACGAACAACCTTTAAGCAAAAAACTAAAGTTGTACACAAGTGCCACTTTTAGTCCTGAAATGAAATTAAAAAACGACCAAACCAAAACTTTAGCTACTGTTGAAGTAGACAGCCGTATTGGTTTAATAGAAATTAATGCAACTACAACACAAAACAGTAACGAAGAAATGTTGTTGCCAATGAATTTTTCGGTTGGTGCAGGTATTGGCAATCACTTACAATGGTTTGCAGGTGCAGAATACACAACAGCGCAAACATCAAAATACAACAGTTTTTATAAGTACGAAAACGCAAGTTATAACGATTATATGAAAATTGGTTTAGGTGGTTTTTACACACCTAAATACAACTCATTTACTAGTTATTTTGAGCGTATGACCTATCGCGCTGGTTTTAATTATGAGAACACAGGTCTTGTTTTAAAAAATCAAGAAATTAAAGGTATCAATGCAAATGTTGGATTAGGATTTCCGGTTGGTAGATTTAACTCTAACATTAATTTTGGTGTAGAATACGGTCAAAAAGGTAATACTAACATGGGCTTAATTAAAGAAAACTACGTTGGCTTTAACATTGGGCTTTCATTTAACGATATTTGGTTTAAACGCAGAAAATTTGATTAATTGAAAAATTTACTTGCTTATATTGCTGTTAGTTCTTTTGTTTTTGTTGGATGTTCAAATGATTTAAAAGACATTCAAAAACTAAACAAAAAACAATTGTACGCTACGGGCGAAGCCGATTCGATTAACGTAAAATATACTGATTCAACAAAAATTAAAGCCGAATTATACACGGTAAAAATGCTTGATTACAGCAAAGCAAAATACCCTTACAATCATTTTCCTAATGGTGTTAAAATTGTAGTTTACGACGGCAATAAAAACAAAAATTACATTGTAGCTAAACAAGCTACTGTACACAATAAAACAGGTATTATTAACCTTATGGGCGATGTAAAAATTACATCGCACGACGGTAAAGTAATGCAAACCCAACAAATGTATTACGACCAAAAAAACAATTGGTTTTTTACAGAATACTACTTTAAAGTTACCGATAAAAACAAGAGTTTTTTTGAGGGAATTGGTGTAGATTTCGATCAAAATTTTAAAATTGTAAACGCACAACAAAACCGTGCAGAATTAAAAGAAGTTTCTAATGAAAATTTATAAAATTATTGCCTACGTTTATTTAGTTTTTGTTTTATTTTTTATTTATGATGCTTACGTAGCATACACCAACAACGAAAATTATTGGTTAAAATTGGCTTTAGCCGCTATGGCGCTATTTATGTTTATTTTTAGAATAAGAAGTATTAATAAATTGCCCCAAAATAAACAATAACCACTTTTATGATTGTTTTTGGCTTTGTTTTTCTTAGTATTTGCATCATAATCTGTTCCGGATTAATGGTTGCTTATGCAAATGCAAATAAAATTTATTTAAATATTGAATCAAAAAAAACGGAATCAAATAACAACTATTTAAAAACTGTAACAGAACAACCCTATTTATTTATTGGTTCATTAAAAATTTGTATTAGCGTGTTTGTAACCTTACACGCTTTATTATTTTTTACTCATTTTTACCAACCATCAACCTTCAAAAACATTTGGTTAACAATAATTTACATATTTTTCACGTATTTATTTACCAAATTTATACCACAAACCCTTTTTAAACCATTTGCTAACGAAACGTTAATTGCATCAAAACCAATTATAGAAATTCTATTAAAAATTTTTGGTAACACCGCAGCTATTTTTATAAAAATAAGCGAAAAATTACTACCAGGAAAAACATCAATAAGCACTACAAATTTTAATTTATTAAGTTCGGGCGATCTAGGTACCTATATATCACAACAAATAAAAGCAAGTAATCAGCAGGAACAATTAGAAAACGAATTTGAAATATTAAAAAATGCACTTTCGTTTCCAAAAGTAAAAGTCAAAGAAATAATGACTCCTAAGAATGAATTTGAATATGTAAATGAAAACGATTCTATCGATATCATTCGCAAAAAATTTGTTGATACAGGTTTTTCTAAAATAATTGTTGTAAACACAACCAACGAACATTACATTGGCTACTTACACACTTACGATTTACTACAACTACAACAACCTATAGACAAAACCATTCGTGCTTTTATTTATGTGTACGAAGATCTTTTAATTAAAGATTTACTAAACACACTTACTTTGCGCAAAAAATCAATTGCATTAGTTAAAAACCAAGAGAATGATATTGTAGGTTTAATTACTCTAGAAGACATCATTGAAGAGCTTTTTGGTGAAATAACCGATGAACACGACGACACGTTAATTGCAAAACAAATAGGTGAAAACAATTACATTTTTTCGGCACAATTAGATTTAGATGATATTAACGAAAAATTCAACCTACAAATTCCTACATCAGAACATTACAATTCATTAGGTGGATTTATTTATCACAATCTTAAACGTCATCCAAAAACAAAAGAAACGGTTTCTATAAAATCGTTTAAAATAAAAATTCTTTCGGCAACAAATACACGAATAAAAACGGTAGCACTCACAAAAAAGACAATAAATCAGTAAAAAAAGTACATTTTTATTTATTCTAATTTTTTTATTTAACAGATAATTGTATTTTCGCTCATTGAAAAAAATTACACATTATACAAAATGGCAGTTTTACAGAAAATTAGAGAGAAGTCTGGGTTACTAATTGGGGTAATCGGATTAAGTTTATTCGCTTTTATTATTGGCGGATTATTAGAAGGAGGCATTAATTTTACATCGCGTAATGTAGGTGAAGTAAATGGTGTTGCTATTCCTGCAGCCGATTATACTAATAAAATACAAAACCTAGAAAAAAATGGTCAAGGAAAAGGTTCGCAACTTTACAACCAAGTTTGGACTAACGAAGTGCGTACCATACTTTTTACCGAACAGTTAGAAAATGCTGGTTTACGATTAGGTAAAGATCAATTAATAAACGTAATTAAATCACACCCTACATTTTCGCAAAACCCTCAGTTTTTAAACGAAGCTGGTATGTTTGACATGAATAAGTTCAACACTTTCTTGGCACAAATGAAAGCTACAGGCGCGCAACAGTGGAATGCATGGTTGGCTTACGAGCAAGAATTAAGTACGTTTGCAAAAGAGCAAATGTATATGAACATGATTAAAGGTGCTGTTGTTACAACTAATGCCGAAGCTAAAATGGCTTACCAAAACGAAGCTACAAAAGTGTCGTTTGATTTTGTAACCGTACCTTACAATACTATTAACGATAAAGATGTTAAAGTAACTGATGACGAAATTAACGCATACGTTAAAAAATATCCAAAACAATTTAAAACATCACCTTACCGTAAGGTAGAGTATGTTTTTATTGCAAATAAACCTTCAAAAGAAGACGAAGTTGCTGCTAAACAAATAATAGATGATTTATTAAAACCATCGGTTGTTTTTAACAAGAATACAAATAAAAACGATACCATTTCAGGATTTGCTAAAGCTACAGATGTAAAAGCATTTGTAAATCAAAATTCTGATGTACCTTTTGATAGTACTTATTATGCAAAAGATCAATTACCTGCAGAACATGCTGAAAAATTATTTAGCACACCAGTAGGTAGTATTTATGGCCCTTATGTATTTAACGATTATTATGCAGTATCAAAAGTGGTTGCTAACAAGAATGTAGCTGAAACAGTTGATGCATCACACATTTTAATTGCATACAAAGGTGCACAAAGAGCTGATGCTAATGTTACAATAACAAAAGATGAAGCTAAAGCTAAAGCAGACGCGTTATTAAAACAAGCGCAAGGTGGTGCCGATTTTGCTGCACTTGCTTCTGCTAATACTAACGATATGGGTTCAAAAGCATCGGGTGGTAAGTATCCTGCAATTAAAAAAGGTCAAATGGTACCTTCATTTGATAACTACATTTTTAACAATCCTGTTGGTAAATTAGGTATTGTAGAATCTGAATTTGGTTACCACGTTTTAAAAGTTGATAAAGTAAACGAAAAAGCTGGAATTCAATTAGCTACTGTTGCTAAAAAAATAGAATCGTCTACAAAAACAGAAGATTTAATTTATGCACAAGCTAACAAATTCTTAGAAAACGTTGAAAACGGTAAAGATTTCACAAAACAAGCAACTACACAAGGTTTATTAGCTTTCCCAGCTACAAAAATTGATCCTTTTGACGACCAATTAACAGGTGTTGAAGGTACACAAGCTGCAGCTATTAGCTGGGCATCAAGCAAAAATACAAGTGTTGGAGATATTAAAAAATTCGACTCAGCTGATGGATACTTAATTATAAGATTAGTTAACATTAATGATTCTGATTTAATGCATGCTGATGATGCACGCCAAATGGTTGAACCTATTTTAATGAATGAGAAAAAAGCCGAGTTAATTCGTAAAAAAATGAACGGTAAAACATTAGAAGAAGTTGCTAAAAATACCAAAACTGCTATTGCAAATGCAATGGATGTTACAGGAGCAAACCCAATGGTTAGCGGTTTCCAAGAACCATTAGTAGTTGGTAATGCTTTAGGAAGAAAAGCAAATGAAACATCGCAGTTAATTAACGGTCGTAATGGTGTATATATGGTAAAAACTAAAAACATTACTAAAGCCGCAGCGTTACCTAATTATTTAACGTACAAACAAAAAGTTGGTACTAACAACAGACAAATGATTGATAACATGGTATTTAACGCAATGTTTCAAAACGCAAAAATTGAAGACAACCGCGCAAAAGTTTTATTGCGCTAACAACATAAAAAAGTCCGTTTTTAAAACGGGCTTTTTTTTATACCTAAATTTGTTATTTTTGTAACAACAAACTAATAAAAAATGAAAGCATACGTATTTCCAGGGCAAGGTGCTCAATTTGTAGGAATGGGAAAAGATTTATACGAATCTTCTGAAATAGCAAAAGAGTTATTTGATAAAGCCAACACCATTTTAGGTTTTAACATTACCGAAATAATGTTTAATGGAACTGATGAAGAATTAAAACAAACAAAAGTTACGCAACCTGCGGTTTTTTTACATTCGGTTATATTAGCTAAAACATTACCTGACTTTAACCCAGAAATGGTTGCCGGACACTCGTTAGGTGAATTTTCTGCATTAGTAGCCAATGGAACACTATCATTTGAAGATGCCTTGCAATTAGTTTCAAAACGTGCCTTAGCAATGCAAAAAGCATGTGAAATTACACCTTCAACAATGGCTGCTGTTTTAAATTTAGACGATAAAGTAGTAGAAGATATTTGTGCTTCAATTGACGGAGTTGTAGTTGCTGCAAATTACAATTGTCCTGGGCAATTAGTAATTTCGGGCGAAACAAAAGCAGTAGAATTAGCTTGTGAAAAAATGAAAGAAGCAGGTGCAAAACGTGCTTTAATATTACCTGTAGGTGGTGCATTTCACTCACCAATGATGGAACCTGCTCGTGAAGAATTAGCAGCTGCTATTGAAGCTACCACATTTAACAACCCAATTTGTCCGGTGTATCAAAATGTAACTGCAAGTGCTGTATCTGATCCTTCAGAAATAAAGAAGAACTTAATTACACAATTAACTGCACCCGTAAAATGGACACAATCGGTACAACAAATGATTGCCGACGGTGCAACATCATTTACAGAAGTAGGTCCAGGTAAAGTTTTAATGGGATTGATTAATAAAATCAATAAAGATGTTGAAACGATAAAAGCTTAATATTGGAACGACTTCAAAATGAAGTCGTTTTTTTTTTATCTTTATATAAAAAATGAAGTTTTTTAAAATACTAATTCTTATTTTATTTATCGGTTGTGATTCTAAAGAAACTAAAACAGAAATGAATTTCTTGAAAATTGATATTATATCTGGTCAATTACACATTCCTTCATCAATAACAGTAGATTTTAAAAGTAAATCCATTTCATTTAGTGATCTAACTCAAATGACTATTATTCCAGAGGATTGTGCTTGCGCCTTTGAAATATTAAAATCTTCAGTTGAATTTGAATATATAAAATTTAATGAAAAGGATTTTAATGAAATTAATATTTTATTTGATAAAAATTTCATATCGGATATTAAAAAATTTAATTCTAACTATTCGAAAGATAAGAATACTCCAAAATACTTGTTTGGTGAAGGAAAAAGATATAGAATCAATTTTGCTAACGATTCCACAAAATTTTCAACAGATGATTTCTTAATTTTAGATTATCATAATCAACATAAGATTTATGAAGTTCTGAAAATAATAAAAAAACACACCATTTCAACGAATAACAAAAAGTATATTAACCATTTGTCGTTTGAGTTTGAAAAATAATATATAACTAGTAAATTAACTATTTAATTTTATCTACTAAGTAAGTTTGATTACGTTTTTTTAAATAATAACACCTTCTAAATGTATATCTAGAAGGTGTTTTTTATTTAAGAACATTGTGGATTACTGGTAATGAATAATTGTAAAGTAGAAGGCGAAACATATGGAATTGCAAGTCCTAAGCCCCTAACAATTAACAAACAACCTGTTAAAAGCAAAAAAACAGGTATTGCTTTTTGAAGTTTATTTTTAAAATTTTTGTTTACCCAACTACTCAACCAAATTAGCACTGTTAGTAAAGGTATCGTTCCTAAACCATACCAAAACATAAACAAACCGCCGTACAAGCCACCCTGTGTTGCAGTTGCGCCAAACAATGCCATATAAACCATTGCACATGGCAATAAACCATTTAATACCCCTAACACAAAAAGCGATAAAGGATTGCGTTTTTGAATATATGTACCAAATAAACTTTTAAATTTTGCATAACCTGCTAAATTAAAATTTAAAGCACCATTTGTACCACCTTTAATGTAAAACAAAAACACACTAATTATTAATAGCACCCCTAAAATAACAGACGTTTTTTGTTGTAAACCTGCTAAGAAAAGTCCCTTTCCTAAAGTGCCAAAAAACACGCCTAATAAGGTGTAGACAAAAATTCTACCCAAGTGATACAACAAAATAAGTACCGTTTTTTTTGCTGCATTAAACTGGTGTACAGGTAAAGCCATTGCAATAGGACCACACATAGCCACGCAGTGCAAACTAGCTAATAAACCCAGCGTTAAAGGCACTAACATTATAACACCAATGTTTGTTGTTTTAAATAGGCCATGCCTTGGTAAGTGAAATCAATAGCAATATCCCAACGGCCATCTACCAAGCGAGATTTAGGTATAAGCAAGTGATTTGACGACAATTCCAAAGGAATTGTTTGATCAAAAGCCTGGTTAGACGGCCTATAAAGGGATACTTTTCCTTTTATTTCTTTAGGATTAAAAGCCAATGGAAAATAAATTTCAATTCCTTTAGCTGTAGTTTGTACTTTAAAATCGGCACCTAATTTATTGGCATTTTCTTGTTTTAAACGGTTGCCGTTAATTTCAGTTTCTTTTTGGTAATATTTTTCAGTAACCAATTCATTATCATAACGCGTATCTAATTGTACGCGAATTACGTATTGCAAGATGAAAATCATAAATGCAGCAATACCAAACACAATGCCTGTTCCCCAATTAAATTTCATTTGTTGTAGTTTTAGTTTAGTTTTAGTTTTTTTTATTTTTCTTAATTAAAGCTTCGTGGGCTCATAAAATTAGTTTTAGTTTGATCTATTAATTCGTTATTATTATAAATTTCTAATTGTATTTCTGTTTTATCGCTTTTTAAAGAAGCCTGCGGAATTTCTATAAACAAAGTACCTTGTGCCATGTCTTCTTTTAAAATTTTAATAGACGTTTTTCCGACTAAATTAATAGTCCCATTAGGATGTGCTAATTTTATGGTTACATTATCAAAATCTCGGTTTGATTTATTAGCAATTTTATATGTATATACGTTGCTAATATTAATCCCTTTGTGTTCAAATAATTGCCCTGGTAATCTTAAAACTTTAGCTTCCACATCGCTACGCATAAACAACAAACCGCTTAATAAACCAATTAAAATTACTAATACAGCGGTATATCCTTTCATACGAGCTGTGAATACAAATTTTTCTTTTTTAGCGATTTCATTTTCAGACGCATATCTAATTAACCCTTTAGGTAAATTAACCGATTCCATCATAAAGTCACATGCATCTATACAAGCCGTACAGTTAACGCATTCTAATTGAGTTCCATTGCGAATATCAATTCCTGTAGGACACACATTTACACATTGATTACAATCAATACAATCACCGTTACCGCTTTGTGTTCTGTTCTCGTTTTTTCTAAATTTTGCACGTCCATTTTCGGCTTCTCCCCTTTTGTAATCGTAAGCAACAACAATGGTTTTTTCGTCTAAAAGCACCCCTTGAAGTCTACCATACGGGCAAGCAATGATACAAACTTGTTCACGAAACCAAGCAAACACAAAGTAAAAAACAGCCGTAAAAATGATTAGCGAAATTAAGGTTGAAAGATTTTTAGTTGGTCCGTTTAAAATCATTTCCAGCACGTGGTCGCTACCTACAATGTATGATAAAAATATATTAGCTATTAGAAACGAAACAATAAAAAACACAAACCATTTTAAACCTTTTTTTCTAATTTTTTCTGAATCCCATTTTTGTTTATCTAATCTTATTTGAGCTCCACGATCGCCTTCAATCCAATATTCAATTCTTCTAAAAACCATTTCCATAAAAATAGTTTGAGGGCAAATCCATCCGCAAAAAATCCTACCAAAAGCAACTGTAAAAAGCGCAATAAATAGTACACAAATAATGATTCCAATAACCATTATATAAAAATCTTGAGGCCAAAAGGTAAATCCAAAAATGGAAAACTTACGTTCAAGTACATTAAATAAAAATAATTGGTTGCCATTTACTTTAATAAACGGAGCTGAAAACAGCATTAAAAGTAATATATAACTTACCCATTTGCGTTTATTGTAAAATTTACCAACAGGTTTTTTAGGGTAAACCCACACCCTTTTTCCATCATTATCAACAGTACCTAATCTGTCTCTAAAGTTGTTATTTTCTTCTTTAGTCATATTTCTTTTTAATTTAGTTTAGTTTTAAAAAAACCACAGCTCTAAAAGAAGAGCCGTGGAAGAAAAATAAAACTAAAACTCTCCAAATGTTTATGGAAAATATTATGGTGCACTAGGTGCAGGTGTGGCTGTGTTAGCCAACGTGTCTTTTGTTGCGCCATTTGCTGGTGTAGCTGCAGCACTTGCTCCTGCAACTTTATCACCTTCTGGTGCTTTGCCATCTGGTGGGTTGGTACCTTGTAGTGTTAAAATATAACTAGCTACTTTTTGGATGTCTGAAGGTTTAATTTGCTGTTTCCATGCAACCATACCTTTACCATCGCGACCACCTTCCATAATGGTATTAAAAATTTCTTTAACATCTCCACCTAAAATCCAAGAATCGTCGGTTAAGTTAGGGCCAATACCTCCACCACCATCGGCACGGTGACAAGCCACACAGTTAGTATCGTAAATTGCTTTACCAGCTGCAATATCACCCGCATCGGTTAATAATACAACTTTATCGGCTGTAAGCATATCAGGGGCTGTTTTTTTGTATTCTTCAATTTCTTTTTGTGCAATAGCCATGTCTTTTTCAAGTTCTTGTATTTGGTTCTCGCCACCAAACAATTCATACTTACCAAGATAAATCACACCAAAAATAATTGTCCCGTAAAATAAATACACCCACCATGGCGGTAAATCGTTATCTAATTCTTTAATTCCGTCGTAATCATGTTCTAATTCGATGTCTTTTTCTTCATCGATAGATCTAGACTTAGTTAGTTTTTTTAATAAATTTTTAACGAAAGGCAATTCTGAAAGAGGCAAATTATCTAATGCTTCTTTTTGCGCACGTTCTTCTGGCGACATTAATTGATTAATGATATTGTTTGATGCATTTGCAACAATTTCAATAGCAATTAACACTAATAATATCAATCCTAAAAGAGCTAAAACCGATGGATATTGAATAATCATTGGTTTATCTCCCGAATCTATAAAGTAATCAAGGATACCGTAGCAGGCAAAAAACAGTAACGGTACGCGTATATATACTGGAAAAAATCGTTTCATAATTATGTATTTATTTTGTTTGAACCCTGTATTTCGTCATTATTTTGTAATGGCAAGTTACTTAATTCGTTAAGTGTATTTTTTTTGTAGGTAAATACCCAAAAAAGTAATCCAACAAAAAATAAAAAGAAAATAAGTAACGCTATAATTGGATAGATTTCTATACCCGAAATGGTATCCATATTATGTTTAATAAACTTAAGCATGATTCGTTATTTTTTTTCATTTACTTTAATATCGGTACCTAATCGCTGTAAATATGCAATAAGTGCGGTAATTTCACGTTCGCTCATTGGTACAAATTGATCGCCACTCGCAGCTGCTGCTTTTTTACTTTCGTTGTACGATTTCACAAAATCAGGATCATTCATTAAGTTTTTCTCGATTTTTTCAGCTTGCTTCTTCATATTTGTTTTAGCATTAGCAATTTCTTGATCGGTGTATGGCACACCTAATTTTTGCATAACGCGCATTTTAGTTTCAATTTCTGAAACATCCATTGCTTGGTTTTTAAACATCCATTTGTAAGCAGGCATTATAGAACCAGGCGATGTACTTTGTGGATCGTACATATGGTTAAAATGCCAGTTATCTGAATATTTTGCACCTAAACGGTGTAAGTCTGGACCTGTACGTTTAGAACCCCATAAGAATGGATAATCGTATACATATTCACCCGATTTTGAATATTCGCCGTAACGCTCTACTTCACTTCTAAACGGACGAACCATTTGCGAGTGACAGTTTACACAGCCTTCACGTATGTATAAATCGCGTCCTTCTAATTCTAACGGTGTATAAGGTTTAACACTTGAAATAGTTTGAATGTTAGAATCTACAACAATAGTAGGAACAATTTGAATGATACCACCAATTAAAATGGCTACTGTTGCTAAAACCGTTAATTGAATTGGTTTACGCTCTAACCAAGCATGGAAACGTTCTCCTTTGATGCGATTAGGTGCTATACGTGTTAATTCTGGTGCTTCTGCTAATTCGTCTTCAATTGCATCGGCTGCCGACATTGTTTTGTAAATGTTGTAAACCAAAACTAAAATACCAATTACATATAAGGTACCACCAATTGCACGCATTGCATACATTGGCATGATAGCCGTTACAGTTTCTAAAAAGTTACCGTATTTTAAAGTACCATCTGGGTTAAATTGTTTCCACATCATGTGTTGTTGAAAACCAGCAACGTATAATGGAATTGCATATAAAATAATACCTAATGTACCAATCCAAAAGTGAAAGTTTGCTAACTTTTTAGAATATAATTGCGTGTTAGCCATACGTGGCAACAACCAATAAATGATTGCAAAAGCCATAAATCCATTCCATGCCAACGCACCAACGTGTACGTGAGCAACAATCCAATCGGTATAGTGGGCAATGGCATTTACATTTTTAAGAGATAACGTTGGCCCTTCAAAAGTAGCCATACCATAACCTGTAACAGCAACTACAAAGAATTTTAATACAGGTTCGGTTCTTACTTTGTCCCAAGCGCCACGTAAAGTTAACAAACCATTAATCATACCACCCCAAGACGGAGCAATTAGCATTACAGAGAATACAACCCCTAAATTTTGTGCCCATTCTGGTAATGCTGTATATAATAAGTGGTGAGGACCTGCCCAAATGTATAAAAATATTAACGACCAAAAGTGTATAATTGATAAACGATAAGAGTAAACGGGACGGTTGGCAATTTTAGGTAAAAAATAATACATTAAACCTAAGAAAGGTGTTGTTAAGAAAAATGCAACTGCATTATGCCCATACCACCATTGCACCAAAGCATCTTGTACCCCTGCGTAAACAGAATACGATTTAAACAAGTTTACAGGCATTTCTAAATTATTAAAAATGTGTAAAACAGCTACCGTAACAAAAGTTGCTAAATAAAACCAAATAGCTACATATAAATGGCGCTCTCTACGGTTTAAAATGGTCATAATCATATTAATACCAAAAACCACCCAAATAAAGGCAATGGCAATATCAATAGGCCATTCCAATTCGGCATATTCTTTTGATGATGTAAAACCTAACGGTAAAGTAATTGCAGCGGCAACTATAATTAACTGCCACCCCCAAAAATTAATATTACTTAAAACATCGCTGTACATACGCGTTTTAAGCAAACGTTGCAATGAATAATATACCCCTGCAAAAATGGTATTTCCTACAAAGGCAAAAATAACTGCATTGGTATGTAATGGTCTAATTCTACCAAAACTTAACCACGGAATATTATCGGTAATATTCGGAAAAATAAACATTACTGCTAAAAGCAAACCCACTAAAGTACCTACAACTCCGAATAGAATTGCAGCATAGAGGAATTTTTTAACAATTTTGTTGTCATAATAAAACTGTTGTACTTCCATAAATACTAATTAATTTGATTGTTTTTGTTATTTTTTTCTTTTTTTGATCGAAGTTCGTCGTCAAACAACATCCTTACAGAAGGAGTATATTGATCATCGAACTGTCCACTTTTAACTGATTTAATGAAGAGAACCAGAAAAATGGCTGCAACAAATATGCTAATGCATATTAAAATGTAAATTACGCCCATACCTAAAATCTTTGTTCAAAGTTAATTTTATGTGTTGGTTTAAAATATGATAAATATCAGTTTAAGGGCTTTTAATCACTAGGTAAATGAACAATTTAAAACAAAACAGCATTTGAAAAAAAACAGTTCATAAAATTTAAACTTTTTAATATTTTAAGTAATTATTAACAATTAAACGCTTTATAAAATTAAACAAAAAACAACACGAAATAACTTTTATTTTTAACAAAAAAGCAAATAAAAATTAAAACAACTCAAAAAAAACTTTTACATAGCTAAAAATTCACATTTTATTAACTTTAAAAAAATTTAAGATTTGTTAAAAGTTGTGCAACTAACCTTTAATAGAAAAAAGTAAACTATTTTATAACTTTGAATATTTATATTTTTTATTTTATTTATAAATATCGCATGTCAAAATAAAAATCTTGAATTTGATTCTATTGAACATTTTTAAAAAGAAATTTCAGACGAAACCTTTAATAATTTAATTGAAACTGCTGAAATAAGAGATAAAAGTTATGCCCTCATTAAATTATTAAGTGAAAATTATATCACAGACATTAATAAAACGTATCAGGATATCGAAAAAAATTATCCTAAAAAGAAACATATTAATCCAGAATTATTTTTACAAGTAAAAAGGATTTATAAAAATAAAATTTCATTTGAAGATTCAAAATGTATTCCTATTTATAGAGATATTTTGATCTTCAAAAAAAATGATTCAATTGTGGCTATTTCCAAAATTTGTTTTGATTGTGAAATGCAATTTACCCTAAAATCAAATCTAGAAACTATAAAAATTGATAATAAAAACTTTTTAGAGTTAAAAAAAATAATTGAATAATGACAGCTTTTAATTAAAGTCTACGATATTACAATAAAGGGAAAAATTAATAGTTTCTCCTTTTTTTTATGTCTTTAAACTTCGTTTAAAAAAAAATTAATTCAGATAACATTGTTTTTAATAGATTAAGTTATTTGTAATTAAAAAAATTATATGTAAAAAAATCTAAAATAAACAACTTATATAGATTTTTATTCTAACAAAAACAACACAACAACCTGTTTAAAAGAAAAATATTCTTATAAATAACTTGCACACAGAAAATATTACATTACATTTGCAGTGTAATTTATATATTTATAATGACAACATCTAAAAACCTAATGGGATCAACAATGCGAATGATGCGTAAAGCATCAAGTTGACCTATACCTAATTATAAACCTTTTATAAAATCCTTCAGGTATAGCCATGAAGGATTTTTTTATGGAACAAACCATGAACAAAAAATTAATTCCTAAAAATTTTACCAATCACTTTTCTGATGCTAACTGCGAAATTAGTTTTCAGTGGATTTGTGATTATAACAAACCTAAACCAACAATCATTATTTTACATGCACTAACTGGAAACAGTACAGTTACCGGTGAAAACGGTTGGTGGAAAGAATTAGTGGGATCGTTAAAAGTTATTGATACCAATAAATACAACCTTTTATGTATTGATACTTTAGGAAACGGATTTGCAACAAATACCCACGAAAATATACATTCAATAAAAAAAGTAACAATTAAAGATATTGCTTTAATTAACTTATGGTTGTTGAATGAATTAGAATTAAAAAAAGATCTTTTAATAATTGGTGGCAGTTTAGGCGGCGTAATTGCTTGGGAAATGTGGAAAGAACAACCTAGCTTATTTGATGCTTTGTTTAGTATTGCTGCTTGTCCATTTAAAGATGATTGGATTAAAGCTGTTACGTATTTACAAAGTGCGCTTTTAGAGCAAAAAAAGGGATACGAACTTAGTAGAATGTGGTCGATGTTGTTCTACCGAAACGCTTTAGATATAAACAATAAATTTAAAGTAAATACTAATACTGTAGAACAGTGGCTACTTTACCATGGCAAAGCTTTAAAAAAACGTTTTCCTAAAAAATCATACAAAATAATGAACCACTTGTTAGGATCAATAGGAAAAACAACCAGTAAAAAGCATTATTTAAAAGCAGCGCAAAATACCCATACGCAATTTGTAATTATAAGCATCGTTTCCGATTGGTTGTTTCATCCTAATTATCAATTAGAATGGGCTAAATCACTTAAAAAAATCGGCAAAAATGTTTCATATCATTCATTAGATTCAACACACGGGCACGACGCTTTTTTAATAGAACAAGAAAAATTAAACAACATATTAACACCTTATTTATGAGCAAAGTATTAAAATTTGGAGGCAAATCATTAGCTAGTTTACATACTAACCAAAATATTATAAATATTATAATTAGCCATTTACAAAAATCATCATTAATTATAGTTGTTTCTGCAATTGGAAATACAACCGATTTGTTATTAGAAATGCTAAAAAAAGCAAAAGAAAACAAAACTTACACCAAAGATTTAAAAAAACTTAAAGCATTAAACTTTTACCCTGAAATTAATACCGATGAGCATTTTAAATTAATTGAAAACATTTTACATGGCGTTTCGTTAATTCAAGATTACAGCTTAAAAGTACAAGATTTATTGTTAGCCCAAGGCGAACTCATCAGCTCCAAAGTAATCACACAATTATTAATAAACAACAAATTAAAAGCCACTTACGTAGATAGTACGCAAATAATTAAAACCGATGCTAATTTTGGATCTGCTAACGTAAACGAAACGGTGACAGAAATAGCCACCACAAAATTATTTAACCAATTAACAACCAATGACTTAATTATTTTAGGTGGATTTGTTGGTAGTACTTTAGAAAACGACATTACAACATTGGGCAGAAATGGCAGCAATTTAACGGCGTCACTAATAGCAAACTTTATTCAAGCAGAAGAATTTTTAAATTTTACTCATGTTGATGGTATTTATACCGCAAACCCTGAATGGGTAGCATCGGCTAAACGAATTGAACAGCTTAACTACAGTGATGCAAATGAATTAGCAACTTTAGGTGCATCTATTTTACATGCAAAAACCATTGTTCCTTTAATTGAAAAGAAAATTCCTTTACGTATTTTAAATACTTTAAACCAACAAAGCACAGGAACGTTAATTTCTGATGAACCAACACCAATTGGAGTAAAATCGTTAACTGTACTTGAAAACGTGGCTTTAATTAATTTTCATGGCAAAGGTTTATTTGGTAAAGTAGGTGTTGATGCCCGAATTTTTAATGCATTAGCAAAAAGCAACATTAGTGTAAGCGTAATTGCACAAGGTTCGTCTGAACGTGGTCTAGGATTTGTTGTGAATAACGAAGAAGCCCTTTTAGCAAAAGAATTACTAGAACAAGAATTTCAGTATGACTTTTATACCAAAGATGTTGAAAACATTAGCATTAACAACAATATTGCTGTTGTTTCAATTATTGGTCAGGATTTAAAATCGTTTCACAAACCTTATAGTGCATTGGTAAAAAACGGCATTACTCCTATCTTATTTAACAATTCAGTTTCTGGCAAAAACATAAGCTTAGTAATAGAAAAACAACAATTTAAAAAAGCATTGCATGTAATTCATGGACAAATTTTTGGTGTAAATAAAACGGTAAACATAGCTGTAATTGGTAAAGGAACTGTTGGTAGCGTGTTAATTGATCAAATTATTGCATCAAAAGATCAAATTTCTAAACGTAAAAACATCGATTTAAACATTTTTGCAATTGCAGATTCAAAGTCTATTTACTTTAACTCAAATGGGTTCAACAAAAACTGGCAAGAACATTTTAAAAAAACACAACCTCATTCGCTTTCAACAATTATTAATTATGCAAAAGAACATCATTTAGAAAATTTAATTTTAATTGATAATACAGCTGCAGCATCACTTCCAAATTGTTACAATAATTTTATAAGTAATGGATTTGATATTGTTTCATCAAACAAAATTGCAAATACTTTATCATTTGATTTTTACAAAAATTTACGCGAAAATTTAAAAACAAATCAAAAACAATATTTATACGAAACCAATGTTGGTGCAGGTTTGCCTTTAATTGACAATATTAAATTATTGCATTTATCCGGCGAAAACATTACTAAAATAAAAGGTGTTTTTTCTGGAACTTTAAGTTACATTTTTAATCGATTTTCTGTTGAAGAAATTCCTTTTTCAGAAGTTTTAAAAGATGCTGTTAAAAATGGATATACCGAACCCGATCCACGTGATGATTTGTCGGGTACAGATGTTGCACGTAAATTATTAATTCTTGCTCGTGAATTAGATTTAGAAAATGAATTACACGATATAACAATTCAAAACTTAATTCCAAACGAATTTCAAACGCTATCAGTTTCAAATTTCTTAGAACAATTAAATGGTTTAGATGCCTTTTATAACAATCTTAAAAAACAACTGCAACCAAACGAAGTTTTGCGATACGTTGGTGAATTATCGGGCGATTTACAACAACAAAAAGGCTTATTAGAAACTAAACTAATTAAAGTTAATAAAAATTCGGCTCTTGGCCAATTATCGGGCTCAGATAGTATTTTTGAGATTTATACCGAATCTTACGGCGAAAAACCCATTATTATTCAAGGTGCAGGTGCGGGGGCACATGTCACAGCTCGCGGGGTTTTTGGAGATATTTTACGTTTAGCAGAAAAAAAATAATTATGAAAAAAGAAACATTAGCAATAAGACAACAAACAGAACGCACACATTATTTAGAACATAGTTCGCCTTTGTTTTTAACATCAAGCTTTGTTTTTGAAGACGCCGAAGATATGCGTGCTTCTTTTGCCGAAGAAAAAGACAGAAACATTTATTCACGCTTTAGCAACCCGAACGTAACAGAGTTTATTGAAAAAATGGTAATGCTAGAAAATGCCGAAGATGGTGTTGCTTTTGCAACCGGAATGGCTGCTGTTTACAATACATTAATACCTTTTTTAAACAGTGGCGATCATATTGTTTCGGCAAGTAGCCTTTTTGGTTCAACACACACTTTATTCACTAAATATCTACCAAAATGGAACATAGAAACAACATATTTCAACATTAATAAGGTTGAAACCATTGAATCTAAAATACAAACAAACACTAAAATTTTGTTTGTTGAAACACCTACAAACCCTGGTGTTGAATTAATTGATTTAGAATTTTTAGGCAATTTGGCTAAAAAGCACAACCTTTTATTAATTGTTGACAATACATTTGCTACCCCAATCATACAAAACCCTATTAATTTTGGCGCCCATTTGGTAATTCATTCGGCTACAAAATTAATCGACGGGCAAGGCAGAGCATTAGGTGGTATAACGGTTGGCTTAAAAAATTTAATACGCGAAATTTACCTTTTTTCGCGTAACACAGGGCCTTCCCTTGCACCTTTCAATGCCTGGATTTTTTCTAAAAGTTTAGAAACATTAGCTATTAGAGTAGAAAAACATTGCAAAAACGCGTTTAAAGTAGCTCAATTTTTAGAAAACCATCCGGCGGTATCCTTTGTGAAATATCCATTTTTACCATCACATCCGCAATATCAAATTGCAAAAAAACAAATGAAATTAGGTGGAAACATTATTGCTTTTGAGTTAAAAGGTGGTAAAGAAGCTGGTAAAAAGTTTATCAATTCAACAAAATTGTTTTCAATATCGGCAAACTTAGGCGATACGCGTACTATTGTTACCCATCCAGCTACCTCAACACACAGTAAGTTAAACGCTACCGAACTTGCCCAAGCTAATTTAACCGAAGGTTTAATACGTATTTCCGTTGGTTTAGAGCATATTGATGATATTATAACCGAACTAAATAATGCCTTTTTATAATGGAAACAATTTGTAATAAAAAATCTATTACCGAAATTATAAAACACAAAACTTTGGTTTTAGATGGCGCCATGGGTACCATGTTACAGGCATATCAGTTTACCGAAGATGACTTTCGTGGCAAGCAATTTCAAGATTTTAAACATCCGTTAAAAGGAAATAATGATTTACTTTCTATAACACAGCCCGAAGCAGTTAAAGAAGTTCACCGAAAATACCTACAAGCTGGTGCCGATATTATTGAAACCAATACCTTTTCATCTACAACAATAGGTATGGCCGATTATTATTTAGAAGATTATGTATATCAATTAAACTATCAGTCGGCTAAAATTGCACGAGAAGTTTGTGATGAATTTGATAAAATCACGCCCAACAAACCTCGGTTTGTTGCTGGATCAATTGGACCTACAAACCGCACAGCATCAATGAGTCCCGATGTAAACAATCCGGGATATCGCACTATTACATTTAAAGATTTACTTATAGCGTACAAACAACAAATTGAAGCATTGCTAGACGGTGGTTGTGATTTGCTTTTGGTTGAAACTATTTTTGATACCTTAAATGCAAAAGCTGCTTTGTTTGCAATTGAAGAAGTAAAAATCGAAAGAAATATCGATATTCCAATCATGGTTTCTGGAACAATTACCGATGCTTCAGGCAGAACGTTATCAGGACAAACAGTAGATGCTTTTTTAATTTCAATTTCGCATATTCCGTTGTTAAGTATCGGTTTTAACTGTGCTTTAGGTGCAGAGCAACTTAAACCTTATTTAAAACAGTTGGCACAGCACACATCTGTAAATATTTCGGCGCATCCAAATGCAGGTCTACCAAATGCCTTTGGCGAATACGACCAATCGCCAGACGAAATGCAACAATTTATTGCCGATTTTTTAAAGGAAGATTTGGTACAAATAATTGGCGGTTGTTGTGGCACTAATCCCGAACACATTCGTTTAATTGCCAATACCGTTACGCAGTACAATGCATTAAGAAACAATAGGGAAATTGATGAAATAAAACCGAAACCTATTTTAACGCTCTCTGGTTTAGAACCTCTTTTTGTAACAAAAGAATCAAATTTTATAAATATTGGCGAACGAACCAATGTTACAGGTTCTAAAAAATTTCTGAGATTAATAAACGAAGAAAACTACTCAGAAGCTTTAGATATTGCGCGTTTACAAGTTGAAAACGGCGCACAGATTATCGACATCAATATGGACGAAGGAATGTTAGATGGCAAAGAAGCAATGGTTAATTTTTTAAACTTAATTGCATCTGAACCAGACATTGCCCGAGTTCCTATAATGATAGATAGTTCTAAATGGGAAATTATAGAAGCTGGTTTACAAACCATTCAAGGCAAGGGAATTGTAAATTCTATTAGTTTAAAAGAAGGTGAAAAACTATTTATTCAGCAAGCTCAATTAATTAAGCGTTATGGCGCTGCAGTTGTTGTTATGGCGTTTGATGAAACGGGACAAGCAGACACCTATCAAAGACGAATTGATATTTGTAAACGATCGTATGACATTTTGGTTCACGAAGTTGGTTTTCCACCACAAGACATCATCTTCGATCCAAACATATTCCCAGTAGCCACAGGAATGGAAGAACACAATAATAATGCTGTTGATTTTTTTCGTGCAACAAAATGGATTCGTAAAAATCTACCATACACAAATGTTTCGGGCGGTGTAAGCAATGTTTCCTTTTCATTTCGCGGCAACAATAGTGTGCGCGAAGCGTTACATGCTGCATTTTTGTATCATGCAATTCAATACGGTATGAACATGGGAATTGTAAATCCTGAACTACTAGAAATATACGATGAAGTAACCCCCGAATTGCTTGTTTTTGTTGAAGATGTGTTGTTAAACCGTAGAAGCGATGCAACCGAAAGATTACTTGATTTTGCAGAACATTTAAAAGGTGAAACTAAAATTAAAGAAGAAAAAATTTTAGAATGGAGATCACAAAGTTTACAAAAACGTATCACACATGCTTTGGTTAAAGGTATAGAGGAATTTATTAACACCGATGTAGAAGAGGCAAGGCTAACTGTAGAAAGACCTATTCAAGTAATTGAACAATACTTAATGAATGGTATGAATGTAGTTGGCGATTTGTTTGGTTCGGGAAAAATGTTTTTGCCACAGGTAGTAAAATCGGCTCGGGTAATGAAAAAAGCAGTTGCTTATCTATTGCCTTTTATTGAAGAAGAAAAATTAAAGAATGGTGTAACAAAAAATTCATCGGCTGGTAAAGTACTAATGGCAACAGTTCGTGGCGATGTGCACGATATTGGCAAAAACATAGTTGCCGTAGTTTTAGCTTGTAATAATTTTGAAATTATTGATTTAGGTGTCATGGTTCCACCTGAAAAAATCATTGAAACAGCGATAAAAGAACAGGTAGATGTTATTGGTTTAAGCGGTTTAATTACTCCATCATTAGATGAAATGGTTCATTTAGCAAAAGAATTAGAAAAAAAACAAACCAACATTCCAATTATGATTGGCGGTGCAACAACATCACGTGCACACACTGCCGTAAAAATTGCACCCGAATATACACAAACAGTTGTACATGTAAACGATGCTTCGCGTGCTGTAACGGTAATTAACAATTTATTACAACCCGATAAAAACAAAATTTACAAACAAAACATTAGAGACGAATACGAAAAATTACGTTTTGATTTCTTAAATCGTGCTCATGAAAAAAAATACATTTCAATAACCGATGCCCGCAAAAACAAATTCAAAATAGATTGGAATTCTCAACAAATTGTCAAGCCTAATTTTCTTGGTAAAAAACAGGTGAACGTGGATTTATCAGAATTGGTACCGTATATAGATTGGACACCTTTTTTTAGATCGTGGCAGCTTTTTGGTAAATACCCCGATATTTTAAACGACAACATTGTGGGCGAACAAGCTACCATTTTATTTAACGATGCTCAAAAAATGTTAAACAAAGTGGTTTTAGAAAAATGGTTTAAAGCCAAAGGAATTATTGGAATTTACAAAGCCAACCAAATAAACGATGATGATATTGCTTTGATAAATAAAAAAAACGAAGTAATAGCAACGTTGTTAACATTGCGTCAGCAGGCTCAAAAATCGGGCAATGTACCAAATATTGCGTTAGCAGATTTTGTTGCTCCAAAATCAACGGGAATAAACGATTATGTTGGATTGTTTTGTGTAAGTACTGGTTTTGGAGTTGAAGAAAAAGCCAAAGAATATGAAACTGCACAAGACGATTATAACGCAATAATGGTTAAAGCATTGGGCGACAGATTTGCAGAAGCATTTGCTGAATATTTACATGAAAAAGTACGAAAAGAAATTTGGGGGTATGCTGTTACAGAACAATTAACCAATAACGATTTAATTAATGAATCGTACATAGGCATTCGTCCTGCTCCTGGTTATCCAGCGTGTCCTGATCATTTAGAAAAAAACACTATTTGGAACGTTTTAAATGTTGCTGAGGAAATTGGTGTAACACTAACCGAAAGTTTGGCAATGTGGCCAGCTTCATCGGTATCGGGATATTACTTTGCTAATAAAGAAGCTAAATATTTTGGTGTGGGTAAAATTAAAAACGATCAGGTGGAAGATTATGCTCAACGTAGAAGCATCAGTTTTAACGAAGCTGCCAAATGGCTTGGTCCAAATATTAATGAATAACGAATTTTAAGTATTAACAAAAATTTGCGTTAGGGATTAAAGTGAAAAGCTTTTTGTGAAGAATGAACAAAAACTAGTAGCACAAATGAGAAAAAGCAACTAAATGTTGTTTTACCGAAACTTGCGAACGAAGTTCTGCCCGACCCGAAAGGGTAACGCCTAAATAATTATAAAAAATGAAAGTTACCGAACATATACAAAATTCAAACGGAAAAGCTTTATTTTCGTTTGAAATTTTACCACCTTTAAAAGGTCAAAACATTCAGTGTATTTTTGATACAATTGATCCGTTAATGGAATTTAACCCCGCGTTTATTGATGTAACGTATCACCGCGAAGAACATACCTACAAAGATGTTGGAAACGGATTGCTTGAGAAAAAAATTGTTAAAAAACGCCCCGGAACGGTGGGTATTTGTGCTGCTATACAAAATAAATATAAGGTTGATGCAGTACCACATATTTTGTGTGGGGGATTTACTAAAGAAGATACCGAAAATTTTTTAATTGATTTAAATTTTTTAGGTATTGACAACGTAGTTGCTTTGCGTGGCGATGCTGTTAAGAGTGAAATTTACTTTAAACCTGAAAAAAACGGACATAAATATGCTTCGGAATTAGTTACACAAATATCCCAATTAAACAATGGTATTTATTTAGATGATGAACTTGAAAACACGCACAATACTAATTTTTGTATTGGGGTTGGGGCATACCCTGAAAAGCATATGGAAGCACCTAATTTTGATACAGATTTGCAGTTTTTAAAACAAAAAATTGAAAAAGGTGCAAATTACATAGTTACACAAATGTTTTTTGATAATACCAAGTTTTTTGATTTTGTTGCAAGTTGCAGAAAAGCTGGTATTAAAGTACCTATTATTCCTGGGTTAAAGCCATTAACAACAAAAAATCAATTAAACATAATTCCATATCGTTTTAAAGTAGATTTACCTGATGCGTTAGTTACCGAAGTTCAAAAAGCAAAAACAAACAACGCCGTTAAACAAATTGGTATAGAATGGTGTATACAACAAAGTAAAGAAATTATTGCAGCAGGTATACCATTTGTTCATTATTATTCAATGGGAAAATCGGATACAGTTAAAAATGTTGCAACCGCAGTTTTTTAATAATTTTGTACTTTAGCTTAAAATATTATATATGAAAAGTCCGGTTGAACGCGTACATAACATGAAATTTGCAGGGGTTTACCCACATTATGTTACAAAAGCAGAACGCAAAGGAAAAACGAAAGAAGAAGTTGACGAAATTATTTTTTGGCTTACAGGGTACAACGCTCAAGCGTTAGAAATGATTTTAAATAATGAAACTACTTTTGCCGATTTTTTTAACAATGCACCTGAATTAAATGCCAATGCTCACAAAATTACAGGTGTAATTTGCGGTGATAGAATTGAAAATATTGAAGATGATATTTTTAAAAAAGTACGTTATTTAGACAAATTAATTGATGAATTAGCAAAAGGCAGAAGTATGGATAAAATTTTGCGCAAATAATTAAACTGCTCCTTATTTTTGCTTGTAATGATAAAAAATACCCTTATCCCATAGGGTAAAAAATGCTGCTTTTAAACCAGCTGCTTTTAAGCCATTATTTGCCCAAGTATTACAGGTGTAAAACAAATTATAACGACCTTTTGCTTCGTAAAAAACATCGTTAGGGCCGTAGTTTTGATCGGTATTTATAAGCTGTAGTTTATCTTGATTTTTATCAAATCTATTTAAAATAAATGTACAAAGTTGTTTATACTGTTGTTCATTTAGTTTAATCTCTATGCAATCATCCGAGACTTTAACCGTATCGTAATACGTTACATGCATGGCCGATTCACTTAACCAAAAAGCTGCTTTAAACGCAACACTTGGCTTTAAATCACTCCATTCGGGTGTTTGTAAATAAAAACCTTTATCGCCCCAACCAAAACTAACCCATTGTGCAGTGTTGCGTTTGTTTGGGGTAAGTGTTGGGTTTAAATACGTACGCCAATCATACGTTTCATTAAAAAAAGGAAGTACCAAATCGGTATGTACACCGTTTGTTTTTATATAAATAGATAAATTTTGGTTTGCATTTTTTGCTTGGTTTTTATTTGTTGCTATATATGATGCCGCTGTAGCAAAAACCAAATAAATTATAAAGAAACCTAATACATATGCTAAATACGTCACAATTTTTTTAAATGTTTTCAATTGTAATTCATTTTTTTTGAATTACAAGATACAAATATTTTATTTACACACAGCTTTTTTAGATATCATTTATATAATCTTGTTTTATTTTAACAAACGATTTGTTGGTAGTGATTAATTGCGTTATAAAATAATCTTTTAAAAAATTAAAATCAGAAAACTGTAAGTGTTTTGCCCAAGCATCGCTTTCGTTAAGCTCGTTAATTTTTTTTAAAACTTTAGCTGATTCTGTTGCCGATCTAAATACTACATTTGTGTTATTTGCATTACTTTTATGATTAAACGTATATTTATCTTGGGCTACTTTTTCAATAAAATACAGTTTTTCATCTTCGTTATTAGCAAAAAAATTATCCCAGCTACAAAACCCCCAATAGTATGTTTGTTGTTTGTAATCTAATTCATCAAGTCGCCAACGGCAATTACCTACTCTACCCCAATGGTTCGAAAATCTAAAAACACCCTCGTTTGTAAAAAAATAGCTACTACTGTGTTTGCTTTTATAATGCGGTTTGGTGTAGTTATTTGGCTGATGTACCTTTGTAAAAACGGCAAATGTATTTTTAAAAAAGTTGAAACGATTGTACATAAAAATAGGATGTTATGATGTGTTTTAAATAAAAAAGCCGAATTAAAAATTCGGCTTACAAAATTTTATACATTAAAACGGAAATGCATGATATCGCCGTCTTTAACAATATATTCTTTACCTTCTACACGTAATTTACCTGCTTCTTTAACTTTAGCTTCAGATCCGTAATTTACATAATCATCATAAGCAATAACTTCGGCACGTATAAACCCTTTTTCAAAATCGGTATGAATTACACCAGCTGCTTTTGGAGCAGAATCGCCAATTTTAATGGTCCAAGCTCGTACTTCTTTCACACCTGCTGTAAAATACGTTTGTAAATTCAATAATTTATACGCTGCACGAATTAATACCGCCGAACCTGGTTCAGTTAATCCCATATCTTCTAAGAAAACTTGACGCTCTTCGTAACTTTCTAATTCGGTAATATCAGCTTCAGCACCAACCGAAAGAACAATCACTTCGGCGTTTTCATCTTTTACCAATTCTTTTACTTTTTCAACGTATTCATTACCGTTTACTGCAGCTTCTTCATTTACATTACACACGTACAACACTGGTTTTGATGTAATTAACTGAAAATCTTGCATTAAACTTTCTTCGTCTTGATTTTGAGGAACAACCGTTCTTGCCGATTTTGCTTGCAATAAAGCTTCGCGAATACGTTCTAGTAAAGCACTTTCAACTTGTGCATCTTTATTACCCGTTTTAGCCGCTTTTTTAGTTTTTTCTAAGCGTTTTTCAACCGTTTCTAAATCTTTTAATTGCAATTCTATATCAATGGTTTCTTTATCGCGTATTGGATCAACACTACCATCAACATGCACAATATTATCGTTATCAAAACAACGTAACACGTGAATAATAGCGTTACATTCGCGAATATTTCCTAAAAACTGGTTACCTAAACCTTCGCCTTTACTAGCACCTTTTACCAAACCTGCAATATCAACAATATCAACAGTGGCCATTTGCACACGTTCTGGCTTTACTAATTCTTCTAATTTATTAATTCTAGGATCTGGTACGTTTACAACCCCAATATTTGGTTCAATGGTACAAAACGGAAAATTTGCACTTTGTGCTTTTGCGTTTGACAAACAGTTAAACAAAGTTGATTTTCCTACGTTTGGTAATCCTACAATACCTGCTTTCATATAATTGTGCTATTTTATATCGATTTTTTAAACGGTGCAAATATATCGTTTTTAATTGGATTTTGTAAGCAATAAACTAACAGTTTGGATTTTATAATAAAATAGATACATTTGATATAAATTACTTATTATGAAAAACTTTACATTTTTACTTTTATTGATTTTTCCTGTTTTGTGTTTTGCGCAAAAATCTAAAATTTCTTATTTAAATTTTGATGGAAAAGAAATAAGTTATTATGAATTTCAAAAATATCATAACAAAGGCGTTTTGGTTGGTCAAAATGACGATGGTACTGTTTATAGATTGATAAAAAACCGCGAAAAATCTGGAAAAATAAAAGATTATACAGAACTTGTAATTTATTTAAACAATAATTTAAAAACTCAATTAGACTTTAAAAAACCCTTATTTATTTACTATTATCCCGGGCCTGATGTTACAAATATATCTAGAAATCCCGATTTGAATGGTTTGCAAATTTTTAAAGATGAAACCAATGTTTTTGAAAATAAATTACAAAAAACTATAAATGGGCAAACATTATTTGTATTTAAAAAAGAATCAACAAATGTATATGAAGGAAACAAATTTATTGATTGGAAAAAAGACCCAAATCACGAAATTGAAAAGCGTTTTTTTAGTGAATTTCACCATCAATTCGCAAGCTTTGTAATTATTTTTCCAAACGGAGATTACAATGCGTATTTTGGAGAGTTTTCATATAACCAAGTTTTTGATTATGTAAAAAATTGGAAGAAAATGAATAAATAAAAAGTGAACTCATTTTTGAGTTCACTTTTTTTATAATGTATTTTTAGTTTTAGAATGTTGTAACAACCAATTATAAAGTTCTTGATGGCGGTAAAAATCTTCTACACTACCGTGACTGCCCCCTTTAATTACCTGAAATTCTATTGGTGCATTTTTATTGCACTTTTTAACGGCATTTACAATTTTTTGCGATTCTGATAACGGCACAATAAAATCTTTATCGCCGTGAATTACCTTTATAGGCACTTGCGCTAAATTACATGCGTCGTTAACATCGCCGCCACCGCAAATAGATACTGCTGCAGCTACTTTATTAGGATATGCCCCAACGTATTTCATGGTACCGTACGATCCTAAACTCATACCGGTAACATAAATTCTTTCTTCATCAATATTATACGTTTTAACCATATAATTAACAATTTCGTCAACTCGTTCTGGGTTCCATGGCCCCGAAGGTAATTGTGGCGCCACTAAATAAGCAGGTATATCTAGCCCTTTTTCTACCCCTTTTAAAGCACCGTATCGTTTTACTTTTTCTATGTTGGTTCCAGATAAACTGCGCCCGTGTAAAAAAACAATTAGAGGCATTTTATCGGTTACTTTTTTAGGTTCGTTTAACCAAAATTGATACGTAGTTTTGTTTAATATGGCTTTGGGTTGGCAATAAGCAAATGTGCTTATTAAAATAAAAACTAATTTTAATACAATTTTCATAATTCTAAATTTATACAAATATAATATTTATTGCAAATTATGTAATAAACACATCTAAAATTAAACATTTATTGCATTATATATAATTTAACACCACGTATACACTTATTTATATTTCATTTGGAAACTCATCCTTTTTAAAGTATATTGTAATTTTTATAACTATATGAAAAACATTTACTTATTTGCTTTAATTTGCTTTGTTCAGCTAACAACTGCTCAAAATTTTGATAACGAAATTACTTTTATACAAAACAACAAAACACAAGTTGTTTTTAAAGAAAACGAAACAATAACATTGCAAAAGCAACCTTTTAAAATACGTTTTACAAGTAAAATTTTCCGGAAATTTAATGATGAAAATCAAGGTTTAAAGGCTACAATTATTCAAGAAAAAATGCCTTTATATAATATTGAAGAAGGCATGCCCATTAGCTTGATTCCTTTTTTTGAAAATTCAAACAGAATAGCTGTTGAAGAAGATGGTTTTTATTTTTCGGCTGTAGTAGATAACTATATGCATCATTTGCTATTTTACGAAAATGAGATGAGTAGAAACACCGAAATGGTTACAAACAAAACAGATTGGGGTACTTTTGAATGGCAAATAAATAGAATCTACTTAAATGGTAAAGATTTACCAATGCAACAATTAAAAACCAACCGTTTAACTTTTATTTTTTTAACCGATTTTAACGCTAATAAAATTATTGATGCTAACGAATTGCGAATTGTAAACGTACAATTTAATTAAAAAAAGTTACGGTGCCAAGCGTTCAATACGCCAATCGCCCGTTGGTAACAATGTATAAATAATTCTATCGTGTAAACGGTTTGGGCGACCTTGCCAAAATTCTATTGAAACAGGGCGTACTAAAACACCACCCCAATTTTCTGGTCTATTAACTTCAGAATGTTCATATTGATTTTCCAGTTCTTTTAGTTTGTTATCTAAGAATTCTCGGTTTGGAATTACTTGACTTTGAGGCGATACAACGGTACCTAACTGACTGCCTTTGGGGCGTGAATGAAAATATCCTTCTGAATAAGCTTCAGATTGTTTTTCGGCTAATCCTTTAATAATGACCTGCCTTTCAATGGAAGGCCAGAAAAACGACAAGCAAATGTGCGGATTTTGCAATAAAGCCTTTCCTTTTTCAGAATCGTAATTAGTTACAAAAGTAAAGCCGTTTTCATCGTACTTTTTAAGTAAAACAATGCGCGTTTTAGGAAAACCATCTAACCCTATTGTTGAAACACTCATGGCATTTACTTCATCTACTCCACCAAATTGCTCGGTTTCGTAGAACCATTTTTGAAATTGCATCATTGGATTTTCATCAATCATCGATTCTAACAATTCGCTTTTATCGTATGATTTTCTGTAATTACTTAAATCGTTCATTGCTTTAAAATTTAAAAACCAAACCGTCGTCTGCTAATAAAACTGGGGTAAAAACTGCTTCAGCTTCTTGTTTAAATAGTTGAATATCTGCATAACGGGTAGAATAATGCCCTAAAATTAAATGTTTTACATTTGCTTGTTTGGCAATACTTGCCGCTTGCTTAGCAGTTGAATGCCCTGTAGGAATACATTTTTCAATATCTTTTTCTAAAAAAGTACTTTCATGATACAACACATCGGTATTTTCAATTAACGGAATTAGTTCTTCGTTATAAATGGTATCCGAACAAAATGCGTAAGATTGTGTTGGTAACGGGTCAAACGTTACCCATTCATTTTTAATTACATCACCGTTTTTTTGCGTTAAGTTAAAACCTTGTTTTAATTTGTTAAAATAACATACTTCGATAGGATATTTTTTAGCTTCTTCAAAATTTATTCGGCGTAAACCTGGTTTTTCTTTAAACAAAAAGCCATTGGCGTAAACACGGTGTTTTAAAGGTAAAGTATATACCGCTATTTTATCGTCTTCAAAAATGAGTTCAGATTGTGTTGCTTCTAATTCATGAAAATGCAAATTGTATTTGGTGTACGATTTACTTAATTTTATTTGAAGTAATATAATGTCTTTAATGCCTTTTGGTCCATAAACATGTAAATCATTTGGGCGATTTAAAAGCGAAAAGGTTGATATTAAACCTATTAATCCAAAAAAATGATCGCCATGTAAATGCGATATAAAAATGTGGTTAATGCGTGAGAATTTAATTTTATGCTTGCGTAACTGCACTTGCGTACCTTCGCCACAATCAATTAAATACATTTGGTTGTTAATTTCTAAAACCTGTGCTGTTGGGTTTGTTATGGTACGTGGTGTTGCAGAATAGCAACCTAAAATACTAACTTTCATGCTTTTTTTATAAAAGAGGTGGATTAAAAACCTAAATCTCTTTCAATTTCTTCCATTTCAATAATATCAAAACCTTCTTGTACGGTAGGCACTACAATTATTTCTTCGCCAATTTCATCAAAATCAACATTAGCAACAATTACAAACGATTTTTTTTGCTTTTTTTGCATCACTGCAATTGCTTCAAAAGGTATAATTTGTGAAGGTCGCAAATCTATTTCTTCTAAATCAATTAATACATTTTTGTTTTTAAAAACATGATCGTTTTCTATTATTTTATCTGCAAAAACTGTAAAATCTTCAGCGCTTTTTTTAAAAATAACTACATTATTTTTTTCCTTTACTTTCATTTTTTTCTTTTAAAAATACAATTATTTTATTTTAGATGCAAGTAAATAGATTACAGCCATGCGAATTGCAACTCCATTTTCAACCTGATCTAATATAACCGATTGTTGTGAATCGGCTACATCTGATGTTATTTCAACTCCACGATTTATAGGCCCTGGGTGCATAATTACAATTTCTTTGTTTAAAGATTCTAATAAATTTTTATCTACACCGTATTGTTGCGCGTATTCACGTGTTGATGGGAAATAATTTACATCTAAACGCTCATTTTGTACCCTTAACATATTGGCAACATCGCACCATTCTAAAGCCTTGCGCAAATTAGGTTCGTATGTGACACCTAAACTAGTTATATAACGTGGAATAAGTGTTTTAGGACCACAAACCATTACTTCGGCACCTTGCATTTGTAGTGCAAAAATGTTAGAAAGTGCCACGCGTGAATGTAGAATATCGCCCACAATCACCACTTTTTTACCTCCTACTTCACCTAAACGTTCACGAATAGAAAAACTATCTAAAAGCGCTTGTGTAGGGTGTTCATGTGCACCGTCGCCTGCGTTTACAATACTTGCATTAACATTGCGCGATAAAAAATGAGCCGCACCTGGTGTGCTGTGACGCATTACAACCATATCAACCTTCATTGATAAAATATTGTTTACGGTATCAATTAACGTTTCACCTTTTTTAACGGATGATTGTGCTGCAGAAAAGCTAATAACATCTGCAGATAAGCGTTTTTGCGCTAATTCAAACGACAATTTAGTACGCGTACTGTTTTCAAAGAAAATATTTGCAATGGTTATATCGCGTAACGAAGGTACTTTTTTAATAGGACGATTGATTACTTCTTTAAACTGATCTGCAGCTTCAAATATTAAATCAATATCATTTTTGTTTATGTATTTAATACCTAATAAATGGTTAACGCTTAATTCTTTCATTTTGAATTTGCTGTTGGATGTTGTTTATTATTTAAGATGGATTTGAAAGTAAAAATACTTCGTTTGCTGATGCACCTTCGGCTATCCATTGTACTTTAACTTTTTCGTTGTTAAAAGCATCAACTTGTCTGCCGCGGTAATCTGGTTGTATGGGCAAATGCCTGCTAAAACGGCGATCTATCAATACCAATAATTCAATTTCTTTAGGACGACCAAACGATTGTATAGCAGTTAGTGCTGCACGTATGCTGCGCCCAGTATATAGAACATCATCTATAAAAACAACGTTTTTATCTTCAACTAAAAAATCAATTTGGGTTTTGTTGGCTTCTAATGGTTTATCGTTTCTACGAAAATCATCTCTAAAAAAAGTAATATCTAAATAACCCAAAGCTACGTTTTCAATTCCGTAATGGTTTGTTAGTATTTCTGTTAAATTTTGGGCTAAAAATTTACCACGTGGTTGCATACCTATTAGTACAGTGTTTGAAAAATCGTTGTGTTTTTCAATTAATTGGCATGCTAAACGGTGTAAGATGATATTAACTTCTTGTGAATTTAACAATATTTTTGAACTCATAGCGATGTGTAGTTTGGCTGTAAAATTACAATTTTATAATTAATTTTTTTAGCAGTTTAAGTGGTATTTTTATGTATAAAAAAAATCTAACTTAAAAAAGTTAGATTTTTTTTATTATTTATCGTCGTCGTCAAAATCTTCATCGTCGTCGTAATCTTCATCATCGTCATAATCATCGTCGTCGTCGTAATCTTCATCGTCGTCGTCGTCTTGCTCTTCATCATCATTAGCTTTATTTGCTTTTTTCTTTGACGATTTTTTAGGTTTAGTTTCCTCTTCTTCTTCTTCTAAATCAATGTCTTTAACGTTGATAGAGTCAACTGCAGGTAATTCTTCTTCTTCCTCGTCAAAATTTTCAATACGATCTTGTAGTTTAGTACTTACTTTTACTAAATAAATAGTATCTTCTGTACGTACCTCAACCGCTTCAATTAACTCGCCTTTTGCATTGGTAAATTGGATAACATCGGCATCATCGTATCCGTCTGGAAATTTCTCGACTAATAAGGTTAAAATTTCGTTTGTTAATTTTGCGTAATCAACAATTATTCGTTTCATTATTGTACTAGTTAGGTGCTTCAAAAATACTATAGCATTAAGGTATTATGCAAATGTTTTGAAACTTTTTTTTATTTTTTTTATTGTCCTAATATATAAGCAAATACAAGTGGTGCCACTATGGTAGCATCAGATTCTATCATAAATTTAGGTGTATCGATATCTAATTTACCCCATGTAATTTTCTCGTTAGGCACAGCACCTGAGTATGAACCGTATGATGTTGTTGAATCGGAAATTTGACAGAAGTACGACCAAAATGGTACATCTTCCCACTCTAAATCTTGATACATCATTGGTACAACACAAATTGGAAAATCACCTGAAATACCACCTGCAATTTGGAAGAAACCTACCCCTTTACCGCCAGAGTTTGCACGGTACCATTCTGTTAAATAAATCATGTATTCAATACCCGATTTTACGGTAGATGCTTGTAAATTTCCTTTAATTACGTTTGCAGCAAATATGTTTCCTGTTGTTGAATCTTCCCAACCTGGACATACAATTGGCAAGTTTTTTTGTGCTGCAGCTACAATCCATGAATCTTTTGGATCAATTTCATAATATTGTTCTAAAACGCCCGAATTTACTACTTGATATAAAAATTCGTGCGGAAAGTAACGCTCGCCTTTAGCTTCGGCTGCGTTCCAAACATCTTCTAAATGTTGTTGTAAACGGCGAAAAGCTTCTTCTTCTGGTATGCAAGTATCTGTAACACGGTTAAAGTGTGCGTCTAATAATTCACGTTCTTCTACTGGGGTTAAATCTCTCCAGTTTGGTATTCTTTTGTAGTGTGAATGTGCTACTAAATTCATTACATCTTCTTCTAAATTAGCACCCGTACACGATATAAAATGCACTTTATCTTGACGAATCATTTCGGCTAACGACACACCCAACTCTGCAGTTGACATGGCACCACCTAATGAAATTAACATTTTACCATTTTCTAACAAATGTTGCTCGTATCCTTTAGCAGCATCTACTAAAGCAGCAGCATTGAAATGACGGTAATTATGTTCGATAAATTGAGAAATTGGACCCTTCATGTTTTTATTATTTACTTTATTATTTACTTTATTATTTTGTTTGTTTGTTGTTTGAATATCCTAATATTTTTAAAACATCATCGGCTGTTTGCTGTTCAGAAAATACTTCGGTTGCTAAAATTCCGTTTTCGTCACGATCTATTAAAATGTGCTTTGGTTGCGGAATTAAACAGTGATGAATACCACCTTGCCCACCAATGGTTTCTTGGTATGCACCAGTGTTAAAAAAGCCTAAATACAATGGTTTTTCTTTATTGAATTTAGGTAAATATATAGCGTTCCAGTTTTGTTCTGAATTGTAATAATCGTCTGAATCGCAAGTTAAACCTCCTAAAAGTACACGCTCATACGAATCGTTCCAACGGTTAACTGCTAACATAATAAAACGTTTGTTAATTGCCCATGTATCTGGCAATGTGGTAATGAAAGATGAGTCGATCATATTCCATTTTTCACGATCGTTTTGTTGTTTTTGATACAATACTTTGTAAATAGCACCACCCGATTCACCTACTGTAAACGACCCAAATTCGGTAAAAATATTTGGTACATCAACATCGGCTTCTTCGCACGCCATTTTTATTTGATTAATAATTTCGTCTACCATATAGGCGTAATCGTAATCAAAGTTTAACGAGTTTTTTATAGGAAAACCACCACCTATATTTAAACTATTAAGCGTAGGACATTCTTTTTTAAGGTTGGTGTACACCTTTAAACATTTGCTTAATTCATTCCAATAATATGCGGTATCACGTATGCCAGTATTAATAAAAAAGTGCAACATTTTAAGTTCTACTTTATTGTTTTCGGCAACCGTTTTGCGATAAAAAGGTAAAATATTTTTGTAACCGATACCTAAACGCGATGTATAAAACTCAAACTTTGGTTCTTCTTCTGATGCGATACGAATACCAATTTGAAATTTACCTTTAATTTGTTCTTGTAACAAATCTAATTCTTCGTAATTATCAATAATTGGAATGGTATTTTTATGACCATTGTTAATTAAACGTGCAATATTTTCAATGTATTGGTCGCGTTTAAAACCATTGCAAATAATATTGGTTTTTTTTGTTATTTTACCGTTTTCTAGTAAATTTTCAACAATGTTAATATCAAAAGCCGACGACGTTTCCACGTGAATATCGTTTTTAAAAGCTTCGTTCATCACATATTCAAAATGCGAACTTTTAGTACAATAGCAATAGTAATAATTACCTTCGTACTTATGTTTTTCCATTGCTTGTCTAAACCAACCTTTTGCTTTGTTAATGTTGTTAGAAATTTGTGGTAAATAAGTAAATTTTAAAGGTGTTCCGTATTGTTCTACCAATTTCATTAAATCGATATTATGGAACATTAAATTATCTTTATTTAATGTAAATTCTTCTTGTGGAAAGTAAAAAGTTTGGTTTATTAGGTCGAAATATTTTGTATTCATAAAAAGCTTACTTAAAAATTAATAATGAGTTTTTTTCTGTATTTATGAATACCTTTTCAAACTCTTAAATTAGCAAAAGCAATAGATAATTTTTCAGTGTACGTTTGGTTTTTGGTAACCGTTTTAAAAGGCTTGTAAACCAAAGTAAAAAAATGCAATTGCTTTGCTACCCATCTCAAATTTTTTATGAATGGCTTAAAAATATTTTTACTATAAATGTTACAATTTTTGTTCACTTACAAAATGTTATAACGTTAAAATTAGTTTGTTACATAATTGTTGAAAGCTTCGTAAATCAATGCTTTATCAACAGTTTGGTTTATAATTCCGCTACCAATTCCGTTTAAAAGTGTAAACTGTATATTGTTGTTTTCGTTCTTTTTGTCGTGTATCAGTAAATTGCAGCAAATTTCAATATCATTTTCGGTAAAAACAATATTTTCGTACATCAAATTTAAAGTTTCTTTTATTTCAGTGTACATTTTTTTTGTTAACAAGTTGTTTTTGTAAGAAATATACGCTTCTAAAATCATACCCACAGCAACTGCTTCGCCATGTAATAAAGGGGTTAAGCCTTTACCCGCATGACTATACGTTTCAATAACATGCCCTAAAGTATGTCCAAAATTTAACAGTTTACGCACGTTTTTTTCTAGTGGATCTTGCAAAACAATTTCGTTTTTTATTGATACGGAATGATAAATTAACAACATTAAATCTTCAGTTGTTAATTCACTTAAATTTTTAAGTTGATTCCAGTACGATGCATCGGCAATTAAACCGTGTTTATACATTTCTGCCAAGCCTGATCGCATTTGGTTTGCGGGTAAGGTTTCTAAAAAAGCGGTATCAATCAAAACCATTTGTGGGGCCGTAAAACTACCTACCATATTTTTTAATCCCCCTAAATTTACACCGGTTTTTGTACCAACCGATGCATCAACCATAGCCAATAAACTGGTTGGTATGTTTACAAAATCAATTCCGCGTTTATAAGTTGCGGCAACAAATCCGCCCAAATCACAAACCATACCACCGCCTACGTTAATTAATAACGCTTTACGGTCAATATTTAATTCGGTTAGGCTTTCCCAAACAGCGGTACAAGTTTCCAAATTTTTGTTTTCTTCACCGCTTTCAATCTCTAAAATTTCAAACAAAACGTCAACAGCCAACCATTGCATCACGTAATTTAAACAGTGAACTGCGGTATTTTCATCAACCAATAAAACAATTTTACTGTATTTTTTTTCGCTAACAAACTGTGAAAGTGAAGCATAGCCATCGGTTCCAAAAAAAACAGTATAATTAGATGCTTGTATTTGCATGCCTAAAAAAATTTGCTGTAAAAATAATTCAATTTTTAGAACTATTGTATCTTTGCGCTACAACTTTAAACCAAAATGGAGAAGATATTTGATAATACCGAAGTTGCTTTTGCATTAAAAAACAACACCGAATTAAATAAAGCCTATTATTTATTTAAATTAATTAGCAGCAATACGTTGGTTAAATTGGGCACATCGTTAACTAATTTTGCTATAAATGCAAACTTGCCTGTGAAAGGTTTAATAAAATCTACGGTTTTTGATCATTTTTGTGGAGGTGTTACCGAAGAAGACTGCTTAAAAGTGGTTGATAAAATGTATACAAAAGGCGTTTCGTCGGTTTTAGATTATTCAGTGGAAGGAAAAGAAACCGAAACACAATTTGACCATGCTTTGCAAATGACTTTAAAAACAATTGAATTTGCTAAAGAAAAAAATGCCATACCTTTTGCCGTATTTAAACCAACAGGCGTTGGTAGATTTGAATTATTTGAAAAGAAAGGCGCTAACATACCGTTTACCGATGATGAACAAACTGAATGGAACCGTATTGTTGAGCGTTTTAACAGCATTTGTAAAACGGCTTACGAAAAAGATGTTTTGCTTTTAATTGATGCCGAAGAAAGTTGGATGCAAGATGCTGCCGATGATTTGGTTTTAGATATGATGCGTGCATATAATAAAGAAAAATGTATTGTTTTTAACACCGCACAAACGTATCGTTGGGATCGTTTTGATTTTGTAAAAAACACCCATTCAATTGCATTATGTGAAGGTTTTCATGTGGGTTTTAAAGTAGTGCGTGGAGCTTATATGGAAAAAGAACGTGCGCGTGCCGAAGAAAAAGGCTACCCTTCACCTATTTGCGCTACCAAAGCACAAACCGACGCTACCTTTAATAAAACCATGACCTATATTGCCGAAAATTTAGATAATAAAATGGCTTTATTTGCAGGTACTCATAACGAAGAAAGCAGTTATTTATTAATTGATTTAATGCACAAAAACAATATTGCACAAACCGATAAACGTATATGGTTTGGACAATTGTATGGCATGAGCGACAACATTAGTTACAACCTTGCCAACCATAAATACAATGTTGCTAAATATTTACCTTTTGGCCCGGTGTACGATGTAGTACCTTATTTAATTCGCCGTGCCAACGAAAACACTTCGGTTGCAGGACAAACAAACCGCGAATTAGATTTGTTAGATAAAGAATTAAAACGAAGAAGATCTAAATAAAAACAAAGCACTCCTTAAAAAGAGTGCTTTATTTTTTATAAACCACAAATTATTTTCTTTGTAATTTACTATGAAAACGTGAGTAGCTAAAGTAAATTAACAAGCCAATCAGCAACCAAATGGTAAAGTATAGCCAGTTCCAAATGGTTAATTCGGCCATCATGTACAAACAACAAATTAAGCCCAACATAGGTATTAACGAAAGGTTCTTTTTAAAACTCCAAATACACAAAAATACCATTGCAAACAAAAACAACCACATAGGTATTTTGTGTTTAAAAAGGCTAAAACCGGTTTCAAACTTTAATTTTTTATTTATGGGTGCTTTTTCAATCAAAGTCACATATTGTTCAGGTGCATGTTCTTTAACTGTAGTAAGCATTGCTTCTAAATCATTATTAAAATCAGCTGGATTAATATGATGGGAAGTTTCAACATAATCAACCATTTTTAAAGCCTCTTTTTTAGAAAGTTGAGTAACAAAATGGGTTGGTTCATAAACTTGTGGTGTATTGTAAACAAATGTTTCTACTCCTTTTTTATTCCACATAAAAGCAGCAGTTAAACCAACCAAAAAACCAACAATTAAAATGTATTTTCCATTAATATAAGGTATTCTAAATTTACCACGCGGCACTGCTTTATCTTGCAAAACCAAAACACCTGCACAAACCAATGCAAAGGCAAACAGAGTGCCAATACTACATAAATCGGTAACCATAGTTAAATTCATAAACAAAGCAGGTATTGCTACAACAAAACCGGTAACTATAGTTGCAAACGATGGTGTTTTATATTTAGGATGAATTTTAGCAAATTTTGGTGGTAGTAATCCATCGCGGCTCATACTCATCCAAATTCTAGGTTGTCCCATTTGAAAAACCAAAAGCACACTTGCCATTGCCACTACTGCACTAACTGCTACAATACCAGCAAACCATTTTAGGTTTACTTTATCAAAAACATAGGCTAGCGGATCACCTACTTGCAGCTCTTTATAATTTACCATACCCGTTAATACCAAAGCAATAGCAATATACAAAATGGTACAAATAACAATAGACCAAATCATACTTCGGGGCAAATCGTGCTGAGGGTTTTTACATTCTTCAGCAGTAGTTGAAATAGCATCAAAACCAATATATGCAAAAAAAACAGCCGATACACCTTTTAAAACGCCCGATAAACCGTTGGGTGCAAATGGGTTAAAATTAGCAACATCAACATAAAAAACACCCACAATTAATACCAGTGCAATTACAGCTAATTTTACATAAACCATTATGTTACTTGCGTTGCGCGATTCTTTCATACCGCGATACACTAACCAGGTAATTAAAATAATAATTGCCAAAGCAGGTAAATCGGCAACAAAATGAAAACCAATTAATTGGGGCGCATTTGTCCATGCATTGTAAGCTAATTGTAAATCGGTGGGTAAATTTTCAAATGCCTTACCACCACTCATTAAAGCTGTTGCATTGTTAAAACCTTCATGAGCCGAAAGATAATCCATTTGTATCCATTGGGGTAAATGAATACCCATATTGCTGAGTAAACCCGTAAAATAATCGCTCCACGAAATTGCCAAGGTAATGTTTCCCACAGCATATTCCATAATTAACGACCACCCAATTATCCAAGCAATCACTTCGCCAAATGCCACATAACTATAGGTGTACGCACTGCCCGAAACCGGTACCATTGATGCAAATTCGGCATAAGCCATAGCCGCAAAACCACATGCTAAAGCCGTAAACATAAATAAAAATATAACCGCTGGGCCACCATCGTAACTAGCTTGCCCTATGGTACTAAAAACGCCAGCACCTACAATGGCTGCAATACCAAAAAAAATTAAATCTTTTTGACTTAAAAATTTCCCCAACTGGTTATTTTCACCTTCGTTATGCTTTAATTCAGCAAGAATATCGTTAATATTTTTTTTTCGGAATATGTTCATAATATGTAAAAAGTATGACCGTTGTTATTTTTTAATTGCGTAAATCTACTTAATTTTACAGAAAGATGTTTACAAAATGTAAAATCGTTTAAATAAACAAAATCTATCAACTAATAAATATTAACAATAAATTATTTATGATAGAACTTAAAATTGCTTGTACTTTTGTATCAGAAAAAATAAATAATTAACAAATTACAAACTTAAAAATAGAATTATTATGGCATTAGTTGGAAAACAATTCCCAAACATTACGGTAGATGCAATTTCTGAAATGGGTGACGATTTACGTATTAACGTATTAGAAGAAGCTACAAAAAACAACAAAAAAGTATTATTATTTTGGTATCCTAAAGATTTTACTTTTGTTTGTCCTACAGAATTACACGCTTTTCAAGCAGCTTTACCAGAGTTTGAAAAAAGAAATACTATGGTAATTGGTGCATCATGCGATACTAACGAAGTACATTTTGCTTGGTTAAACACTGCAAAAGACAACGGTGGTATTGAAGGTGTAACTTATCCTTTATTAGCTGATACTACTCGTAATTTATCTAGCGTTTTAGGAATTTTAGATGTTACTGCAGAAGTTTATAACGAAGAATTAGATTCGGTACAAATTGAAGGATCAAACGTAACATTCCGTGCAACTTATTTAATTGATGAAACAGGAAAAATTTTCCACGAATCGGTAAACGATATGCCATTAGGTCGTAATGTAAACGAATACATCCGTTTAATTGATGCGTACACACACGTACAAACACATGGTGAAGTTTGCCCGGCTAACTGGGAAGAAGGAAAAGAAGCAATGAATGCAAACCGCAATTCTACTGCAGAATACTTAGCAAAACACTAATCAACCTTAATAGTTCAAAGTTTAAAACATAGTTTTTAAACTTTGAACTTAACCAAAAACTAAAAAAATGATGTTATTAGAATTAGAACAAGATAATTTACAAGATATTATTGCACAAAATCCTAAAGTAGCAGTGCAATTTTCGGCATCGTGGTGCGGGAACTGCCGTATTATGAAACCCAAATTTAAAAAAATGGCTACCGAAAAAGAAAACGTAACGTTTGTAATTGTTGACGCTGAAAAGTTTCCTGAATCAAGAAAATTAGCCAACGTATCAAACTTACCTACCTTTGCCATTTACAACAATGGTACTTTAGTTGACGAAACACAAACCAACAAAGCCGATGTTTTAGCAGAATTAGTAAACAAATTAGCCTAATTATGAAACTACCTGTTATTAAACACCTTACTCAATTTATTGAAGATAACGACCAAGATTATATTAACGAAACTATTGAAGTGTTAGAAGCATTAACCGAAATACCATCGTTAAAAGACGAAGAGCTAGATGTAATTGGCGAACTAATATCAAATATGTACGGTGCACTTGAAGTAAACAAACTAATTAAAGAAGGCACCCCTAAAAAAGAAGCTTTAAATACCTTTATGCAACGCGTATTAGGGTCTATTGATAAATAACACTTAAAAATACACAAAAAACCACGAGCAAAACTCGTGGTTTTTTTATTTCTGCAAAGCCAAATATTTTCTGTAATTTTGCCAAAATTGTTTGTAAATGAAACCAAAAAAAACATCGTTTCTATTGGGTCGAATAAAAAGTATAACCTACGCATTAAAAGGCTTTTACCTTTTAATTACAACCGAACATAGCATAATAACGCAGTTAATAATTGGGGTGCTTATGTGCGGAGCAGGTTTTTATTTTAAAATAACCAAGATAGAATGGTTGTTTCAAATTTTTGCAATAGGTTTAGTTTTAACCGCCGAAAGTTTAAATACTGCTATTGAAGCAATTTGCGATTACATACAACCCAATTTCGATAAAAAAATAGGTTTTATTAAAGACATCGCAGCAGGTGCAGTTACCTTTGCCGCATTAACAGCCGTAATCATAGGTGCTATTATTTACATACCAAAAATAGTTTAAAATGACCACAAAGAAAAAAACAGATACAAAAAACACCAAGCAAGCCCAACCTAAAGAAACAGCTACAAACGGGGCACGCATCCGTTTTATATTTGGCACTTTATTTTTAATGTTTACCTTAATTTTATTGTGCAGTTTTTTATCGTATTTCACAACCGGTTCATACGATCAAAGCATGGTAAACCAATTAAATAACCGCGATTTAGAGCCACAAAATTGGGTTGGTAAATTGGGCGCATGGCTGGCACATACCTTTATTTTTGAAGGTTTTGGTGTAGCATCGTTTCTATTTGTAAAAATATTTGGCGAAATTGCCCTTTGGTTTGGCATTCGTTTTAACGCAACAAGCTTACGCCGTATGCTTTTTTGGGATTTATTTACCATTATTGTACTTTCTATAGCACTTGGTTATTTTGGAGCTTCGTACCCTTTTTTAGGCGGAATTGTAGGTTTTGAAATGAACGATTATTTACAAGATTATATTGGACAAATTGGCGCCCTTTTAGTGGTGGTTTTTATGTTGATTTTTTTCTTGATTTTTAGAATAAAAATGACCCCTAAATCATTTACAAGCGTAGTAACCAATACACACGCTAAAATAAAAGACAATCTAGAAAAGGCTGAAGATATCATAAAAACCGAACCAGTAAAACCTGTACCAACACCACAACCACAAACTGTAAATAACGAACCAAAAGTTACACAACCACCTGTAGCTGTTGCAAAACCTATTGCAACACCTGAACCTATTACCGAAATAGATTTTAGTGTTGATAAAGAAGAAAACAACGATTTTTCAACAAATTTTTCTGTAAACGATAACAGCAAAAAAGAACCTCATCACGAAGAATTCATCATTGAAACTACTCAAGAAGAAACTATTTCAGACGAAGATTTATCTACCAAAATTGTAGAAAACTTTGGTTTATTTGATCCTACCTTAGAATTATCAAAATACCAATTCCCTACTACCGAATTGTTGTTTGAACATGCTAGTGGTGGCATTACCATAAATCAAGCCGAGTTAGAAGAAAACAAAAATCGAATTGTTGAAACCCTTAACAATTACAAAATAGGCATTGCGCAAATTAAGGCAACTGTTGGGCCAACCGTAACTTTGTACGAAATAGTACCCGATGCCGGCATACGCATTTCAAAAATTAAAAGTTTAGAAGACGACATTGCTTTGTCTTTATCTGCTTTAGGAATCCGTATCATAGCACCTATTCCGGGTAAAGGAACTATTGGTATAGAAGTACCAAATACAAAACCCACAACGGTATCAATGAAATCGTTGATTTTGTCACCAAAATTTCAAAACGCCGAAATGGAATTACCAGTTGCCATTGGTAAAACCATATCAAACGAAACATTTGTATTTGATTTAGCTAAAATGCCCCATTTATTGATGGCAGGTGCTACAGGTCAAGGTAAATCGGTTGGTTTAAATGCCGTATTGACATCGTTATTATACAAAAAACATCCTGCCGAAGTAAAATTTGTTTTAGTAGATCCTAAAAAAGTAGAGTTAACTTTATTTAACAAAATAGAGCGTCATTTTTTAGCAAAATTACCCGATACCGAAGACGCCATAATTACAGATAACACTAAAGTAATCAATACATTAAACTCGTTATGTATTGAAATGGACAACCGTTATTCTTTATTGAAAGATGCCATGGTTAGAAACATTAAAGAATACAACGAAAAATTTAAACAACGCAAACTAAACCCTGAATTAGGACATCGATTTTTACCGTATATTGTTTTGGTTGTTGATGAATTTGCCGATTTAATTATGACTGCAGGTAAAGAAGTAGAAACCCCTATTGCCCGTTTGGCACAATTAGCACGTGCAATTGGTATTCACTTAATTATTGCCACACAACGTCCATCGGTAAACGTAATTACTGGTATTATCAAAGCCAATTTCCCTGCAAGAATTGCCTTTAGGGTAAGTTCAAAAATAGATTCACGAACTATATTAGATGGCCCTGGTGCCGATCAATTAATTGGTCGTGGTGATTTGTTATTCACTCAAGGTAACGATATGGTGCGCGTACAATGTGGTTTTGTAGATACGCCTGAGGTTGAAAAAATCACCGAATTTATTGGCGGACAAAAAGGATATGGCGATGCTTATTTGTTACCAGAATACGTTGGCGAAGAAAGTGGCACAAGTCTTGATATTGATATTGCAGACCGCGATGTAATGTTCCGCGAAGCTGCAGAAATTATAGTAACTGCGCAACAAGGATCGGCATCGTTATTACAACGCAAACTAAAATTAGGCTACAACCGTGCCGGCCGATTAATTGACCAGTTAGAAGCAGCTGGTATTGTAGGCCCGTTTGAAGGCAGCAAAGCGCGCTCTGTAAACATACCTGATTTAGTTTCTTTAGACGAATTTTTAACCAACGAAAAAGAAAGAATGTAATGAAAAAAATAGCAACCTTACTTACCATTTTATTTATAGGAATTACCAGCCATGCACAAAATGCAGCAGCAGCAAAAAAATTGTTAGACGAAGTTTCGGCAAAAACTAAAACCTATAAAAACATGGTTATGCAATTTAGTTTTAACAACGGTAAACAAGAAACAACCGGAAAAGCCACTATACAAGGCGATAAATACTTGGTTGATTTTATGGGGATTACACAAATGTATGATGGAGCTAAAATGTACATTATTAACCCAAACGAAGAAGAAATCACCATTGCCAGTGCGCAACACACCCAAATGCAAACAGCAAGCATTGCCAGTATATTATCGTTTTACAAAAAAGGATACACCTACGTTTGGGATAAAAAACAAACCATAGGTGGTAAAAGCATACAATACATAAAATTAATTCCAACAAATAAAAACGGAGTAAAAGAAATTTTTTTAGGTATTGATACTAAGAACAAAACTATTTACAACCGTACCGATGTAAATAAAAATGGAAGTAAAACTATAATTACGTTAAAATCTTTCAAAACAAATCAAGCATTGTCAAAAAACCTTTTTACCTTTGCTAAATCAAAATATCCAAATTATTACATCAACAATTTAGATTAAAGTAACACGTGAAAATACTTGATCGTTACATATTAATAAGTTTTGTAAAAACATTTTTATCGGTATTTGCAATCTTATTCTTTATTTTTGTTTTACAAGGAATTTGGGTCTTTATTGGCGATATAGCCGGTAAAGACCTTGATTTTATTACCATATTTAAGTTTTTATTTTTTTACTCGCCTAAAATGATACCAATGGTATTACCCTTATCGGTATTACTAGCATCAATCATGACGTTTGGCGATTTTTCTGAAAACTATGAATTTGCTGCCATGAAATCGTCTGGTATTTCATTGCAAAGAGCCATGCGTTCTTTAATTGTTTTCATTTTGTTACTTTCAGGCATATCGTTTTGGTTTATAAACAACGTTGCTCCCAAATCAGAATTTAAGTTTGTTAATATGCGTCGTGATATTATTCACACCAAACCTGCTATGGCAATAACTGCAGGGCAATTTAACAGCTTAGGTGCCATTAACATTAAGGTTGATGAAAAATCAGGCGAAAACGACGAAAAGCTGCGCAATGTTACCATGCACGTAATAAATCAGCAAAACAGTTTAAATAAAACAGTAATAAAAGCTAAAACAGGTAAAATTGAAACCAACGAAAACAGTCCTATTTTAAAATTGCATTTATTTGATGGAAATTATTACGAAGATGTAACATCAAAACGATCAAATGTAAAAAAACCATTCATAAAATCAGACTTCAAACACTATATAATGAGTATTGATGTTTCTGAATTCGATAAATCCGAAGAAGAATTACAAGAAATATCAAACACAGCCAATATGATGAATATAAAGCAATTAAACTACACTTTAGATTCATTAAACACAAATTTAAAAAACGAATATAGCGCACATGCCGAAGCTGATAAAGAAAATGCGCGTTTGTTTTTATCAAACACTGTAAAAGAATATGAAATAAAGTACTATCCCGTTTCATTAGATTCGCTTTTACAATTAAAAAAACGTTCGCAAAAAATAAAACTATATTCAAATGCCATTGCTGTAATTGAAAATATAAAGTTTAACATATCAAACAATCAAACCATTATAACCGAAAAAGAAAAGCATATAAACCGCCACTGGATTGCTTTGTACGAAAAATTTGTTATCGCTTTTTCTTGTTTATTAATGTTTTTTATAGGCGCTCCATTAGGTGCAATTATTAGAAAAGGTGGTTTAGGTTTACCTATGGTATTTGCTGTATTAATATTTATAACCTATCATTTTATAAATACTTTTGGCAAAAAACTAGCGCAAGAAAATGGTATTACAGCATTTTTAGGCGCGTGGTTATCAACCTTGGTATTATTGCCATTGGCTATTATATTTACGTACAAAGCCACAAAAGATCGCGGTATAAACAGTATTGATAATTTACTGTATCCTATTACCAGCTATTTAAAATCAAAATTTAAAAAGAAACAAAACAACACAAACAATGCTTGATATTAAACTAAATACCATTGAAGAAGCTATAGAAGACATTCGTCAAGGTAAAATAATTATAGTGGTTGATGATGAAGACCGCGAAAACGAAGGCGATTTTATAGCTGCTGCCGAAAAAGTAACTCCCGAAATGATTAACTTCATGGCAACACACGGCCGTGGATTAATATGTGCCCCTTTAACCCAAAAACGTTGCAAAGAGTTAGATTTACAACCCATGGTAGTAAACAACACCGTGTTACACCAAACTGCTTTTACGGTATCGGTAGATTTAATTGGGCATGGATGCACAACAGGTATATCGGCACATGATCGCTCTAAAACCATTGAATTTTTAGTAAAAGAAGATACAAAACCTGAAGATTTAGGTCGCCCAGGACATATATTTCCACTAATTGCAAAAGAAGGAGGCGTTTTAAGACGTACCGGTCATACCGAAGCTGCTGTTGATTTAGCCCGTTTAGCTGGTTTTAAACCTGCTGGTATTTTGGTTGAAATTTTAAATGAAGACGGATCTATGGCCCGTTTACCACAGTTAATGGAAGTTGCTAAAAAATTTGATATGAAGTTAATTTCTATTGAAGATTTAGTGGCTTACCGTATGAAACACGACAGTTTGATTCAGAAAAAAGAAGATTTTGACATACAAACAAAATTTGGCACTTACCGCCTACGCGCTTATTTACAAATAACCAACAAACAAGTACACATTGCTTTAACTAAAGGAATTTGGAACACAGGCGATACTGTTTTAACACGTATAAACTCATCACAAGTAAACAACGATATTTTAGGACACTTAACCAACAATCAAGACGAAAAACTTGAGTTAATGTTTCAGGCAATAGAAAAAGAAGGTAAAGGTGCCATTTTATTTATCAATCAAGAATACAACACCCTTGATTTATTAAAACGCTTAAACGAGTTAAAAGAGTTACAAACTGAAACAAGCGGAGTTGTAAAAGCACCTAAAATACAATTAGATAGTAAAGATTTTGGAATTGGCGCTCAAATTTTACACGATTTAAATATTACCAAATTAAAATTAATGAGTAACTCACAGCACAGCAAACGTGTAGGAATGGTGGGCTACGGCTTAGAAATAAAAGAATATATTAATTTTTAATTTTTTTAATTTTTTATTTGCTAGTTAAAAAAATCAATTTATATTTGCACCACAATTAACGAAGGAAACAACGTTAAGGAGAAATGGCAGAGTGGTCGAATGCGGCAGTCTTGAAAACTGTTGACTGTAACAGGTCCGGGGGTTCGAATCCCTCTTTCTCCGCTGAAAAAATCCTAAACGGCAGCAAAACCCTGTAAATCTTATGATTTACAGGGTTTTTTCTTTTGCAATCATGTCAAATTATTCATTCAATCTTATTTAAATCGAGATAAAATCGAGACCCTAAAAAAATCCAAAATTAGGGTCTCGCTAAACTCTCAAAAGTATTGAAAATAGGCGGTTTAATGACGTGTTTAATAGCTTGTTCACTCATCAAACATCTTGTTTGTTTTCAATCAGGAAATTAAATTGAGTAATAATTAATTGGTCACCACAATGAAAACAAAAATCACACTTCACTTTTATGCCAAAAGCACAAAAGCCAATGCAAACGGACTACTTCCTATTTATGTAAGATTAACAGTTGATGGAAAACGATTAGAGTTTAGTACCAAAAAGTTCGTAGAAAAGACAAAATGGTCTAATGAATTATCCAAAATGAAAGGTACTTCAGAAGAAGCACGTTCAATCAATAGTTACCTTGATTTGATGAAAGCGAAAGTTTTAGAAGCACAAATGGAACTACTCCACCGAAACGAAGCACTAACAATCGAAAACTTCAAAAGCAAAATATTAGGAACTGAAGAAAGACAAAGAATGCTAGTTCCTATCTTCCAAGACCACAACAACAAAATAAAAGAATTGGTTGGAAAAGAATACGCTCCAGGAACATTAGAACGCTACACTACTTCGCTCAAGCATACTATTGAATTCATGCAATGGAAATATAATATTTCTGATATTGATATTACAAAGATTGATCATGCCTTTATAACTGATTATGAATTCTGGTTAAGAAGTGTTAGAAACTGTGCCAACAATACAGCAGTCAAATACATCAAGAATTTCAATAAAATAATCAAGATATGTTTGGCTAATGATTGGCTTGATAAAAATCCGTTTGCGAACTATAAATCAAAAGTCAAAGAAGTGGAACGTCTGTACCTCAACGAGGATGAAATTCAAGCTATGATTGAAAAAGACTTTAAAACCGAACGATTGTCTTTAGTACGCGATATCTTCCTTTTCAGCTGCTTTACTGGCTTAGCCTATATTGATGTAAAAAACTTAACAAAATCCCATATAAGCTATGGTATTGATGGAGAGAAATGGATATTTACTCGTAGACAAAAAACAGAATCAGCTTCCAAAATCCCAATCCTTCCAGTTACTCAAATGATAATCGATAAATACGAAAATCATCCGCAATGTATCAATGAAGACAAACTACTCCCTATCCTATCCAACCAAAAGATGAATGCGTATTTAAAAGAAATAGCTGGAGTTTGTGAAATCGAAAAAGAATTAACCTTTCACATTGCTCGACATACTTTTGCAACAACAGTTACACTTACAAATGGTGTTCCTATTGAAAGCGTAAGCAAAATGTTAGGGCATAAAAATTTAAGAACAACCCAGCATTATGCAAAAGTATTAGATAGAAAAGTTAGTGAGGACATGAAGATTTTGAAGGATAAATTTACATTATCTAAAAATCAGAGTGATTACAAAACGGCAAGTATCTAATGCTTTTTAATAATATAAACACTAATTTTGTTTAACAAAAATAAATTGGGTTTTGAAAAAGATTTTAATAATAGATGACGAGGAAAAGCTTAGAACTTTACTAGCGAGAATTATTAGTTTAGAAGGATTTGAAGTTATTCAAGCAAATGATTGTAAATCTGCATTTAGCAAACTAGAAAAATCAGAAATTGATATCGTTATTTGTGATGTAAAACTACCTGATGGTAATGGAGTTGAGCTTTCGAAAAATATCAAAGAGAAATATCCTCTTTTAGAAATAATTTTACTTACAGCTTACGGCAATATCCCTGATGGAGTGCAAGCTATTAAAAATGGAGCTTTTGATTATATCACTAAGGGAGACGATAATAACAAGATTTTACCCTTAATTTATAAGGCTATTGAAAAAGTAGAGTTAGCAAAAAGAGTACATCAATTAGAAAAACAGGTTGGAGAAAAATATTCTTTTGATAATATTTTAGGAAAATCAAAACAAATAGTCAATGCTATTGAACTTGCAAAACGAGTAGCCAAAACAGATACTACTGTTTTAATTTTAGGAGAAACAGGTACAGGAAAGGAAGTTTTTGCTCAAGCAATCCATCAAGCTAGTAACAGAAATAATAAAAAATTTGTTGCAATAAACTGTTCTGCATTTACTAAAGAAATATTAGAAAGCGAACTTTTTGGGCATAAAGCAGGTGCATTTACAGGAGCAGTAAAAGAAACTAAAGGTCTTTTTGAAGAAGCACATAATGGCACCATTTTTCTTGATGAGTTGGGAGAAATGGCTTTAGAATTACAAGCAAAATTATTAAGAGTTTTAGAAACTGGCGAATTTTTAAAGGTTGGAGATACTACGCCTGTCAAAGTTAATGTTCGTATTATTGCAGCAACAAATAAAAACCTAGAAGAAGAAATATTGAATCATAACTTTCGAAGTGATTTATTTTATAGATTGTCTGTTTTTACAATAAATTTACCTTCCTTAAAAGAACGTAAAAAAGATATACAAATATTAGCTTCGAGTTTTGCATCATTTTTTGCTCAAAAAATGAACAAACAAAACATACAACTATCTGAAGATTATATAAATGCTTTAGAAAACAATGTTTGGAAAGGTAATATTAGAGAATTAAAAAATATTATTGAAAGAAGTGTTATTCTTTCTGACAATAATATTCTAGATACTTCCACCCTTCCTTTAGATATAATATCTTCGAATAACACATTTACAAAATCACTTTCTGCATTTTCTATGGCTAGTGTAGAAAAACTACATATTCAAAAAGTAATGAACCATACTAATGGTAATAAAGCAGAAGCAGCTAGATTATTAGAAATTGGTATTGCAACCCTTTATAGAAAATTAGAAGAATATAAAATTACTTAATTTTTAAAGTACACTTTTAAATGCCTATCATTTTGATAACGAGCCTATCATTTTGATAGGCTTTTTTTTTAAACAAAACTATTGTAAAAAATTGTTATATTCTGAAAATCAGCAACATAAATATGTATTTTGTTTTATGGCACAACATTGGTCTTTTGGAAATCAAAATAAATTAATAAAATACCATTTTACATGTCAAAAAAAATAGATATTTCAGAACAAGAGATTGAAAAAATTACACTAGAAACACTTCAATCCATTCAAGACGGAGAAAACTCAAAAGTTAAAATACTCTATAAAAAAGTAGAGAAACTTTTCAAAAAAGGAAATGATTATTCTCAATCATTAATCGCTAATAAATTCATTTATCCTTTAACATCATTATTAGAAATGAATTACAGTTGGGGATCAACATATTTAACAATGTTACCTATTTGCTTAAAAAAAGAATACCACTCACAAATTTACGCATCAGGAATTTAATTATACAAACACTTAAGCTCAATACAATGGTCACAGTTATTTTAATCGCAACAGGAATAGCCTGTTTCTTACTTTTTTTAAAGTCTATCGATTTATTTGAAAAAATTTAAAATGAAAACAAAAATTCTAAATTCAATTCAACAATGGGTCCCAGAATCACAAAAATGGTTACAGGAGATACAAAAGTATGATAACAATATTGCAGATTGTATCATACTAAATAAAACAGCAAATCTATGTGTAACGAAAATTAATTCTGGCATAACTGAAGAAATAGAAAACGCTCGTGAAATCATCAAAATAATCAACCTTTTATATCAAGGAGGCAATCAATACACACGTAATATTATAGAAAATGAGTTTTTGACAGTTTTATCAGAAGAAGAAGCTCTAATTATCTTGAAAAAATACATTCATCTATTCCCTTCGGAATTAAAAAAAGGATATATAAAAACAATTTTAGAAAATTAAACCATGACAGCATTATTCATTGTAGCAATTGGAGCTTTTGTCTATATAGGCTATGTACTCTTTAAACCAGAAAAATTTTAACTAATAGTTAGTGATGAAAAACGATATAAAAAGTGTAGCAAAAATTGGTGTAATCTTCCTTTTCATTTTGGGTTTCATCAAACTATTAGGTTACTTATTTATACTAATATTTAATTAAAAAATATGAATACAGAAATTTTAGGAATTATACTTATGTATATAATTGTGGTATTATTAGCTATACCATTGGGAAGATATATAGGCAAGGTTTTTAATTATGAAAACACTTGGCTTGATAAAATTTTTAATCCACTAGACAACTTGTTCTTTAAATTAAGTGGTATTAATCCAGAAAAAGAAATGAACTGGAAACAGCATTTAGTAGCTTTGTTGACAGTGAATGCCGTTTGGTTTATCGTTTCAATGTTAGTATTAACTAATATGAGTTGGCTACCATTAAACCCAGACCAAAATCCATCAATGAGTCCTGACTTGGCTTTTAATACTGCAACAAGTTTTGTTTCAAACACCAACTTACAACATTATTCTGGTGAAACAGGCTTATCTTATTTAGGACAATTAATTTTAATGTTATGGCAATTTATAAGTGCTGCAACAGGTATCGCTATTTGCGCCGTTGTTTTCAATGCAATGAAAGAAAGAACAACAACAACTTTAGGTAACTTTTATAGCTATTTTGTTCGTACAAGTACTCGTATTTTATTTCCTATTGCATTTATAGGAGCGATATTATTAGTATTTAACGGAACCCCAATGACGTTTGAAGGAAAAGATACCATTACAACATTGGAAGGGGCTGAACAAAATATTAGTAGAGGTCCTGCCGCCGCTTTTATTTCTATAAAACAATTAGGTACTAATGGAGGTGGTTTTTATGGGCCCAATTCCACTAACCCAATGGAAAATCCAAATTATTTTACAAATATCTTAGAGACTGTTTTTATTTTTCTAATACCAATTGCTATGGTATTTGCTTTAGGATATGTTTTAAAACGAAAAAAACTAGCATGGGTAATTTACGGTGTAATGACCATTGGCTTTTTATCTTTAGTTATACCAACTGTTTTCTATGAAATGCAGGGAAATCCAGCTATTGAAACTATGGGTATCCAACAACCGCTAGGAAGCATGGAAGGGAAAGAAGTTCGCTTTGGTCCAGCAGCATCAGCCTACTGGGCGGTAAATACTACAGTAACTAGTAATGGCTCTGTTAATGCCATGCATGATAGCTTAACACCGCTTTCAGGAATGTTCACCATGCTAGGAATGATGATTAACAGTTTTTATGGAGGCGTAGGTGTTGGATTTTTGAACTTTTATATTTTCATAATATTGGCAGTTTTCATAAGTGGATTAATGGTAGGTAGAACACCTGAATTTCTTGGTAAAAAAATTGAAGCTAAAGAAATGAAAATTGCTATGATTATAGCTCTTTTACATCCATTAATGATATTAGGCGGAACTGCAATAGCAAGTCATTTATATGCTGGAAATCCCGAAGCTTATGCCGGTTGGCTAAATAATCCTGGATACCATGGCTTTAGTGAAATGCTTTATGAAATGTGCTCCTCAGCTGGAAACAATGGTAGTGGTTTTGAAGGACTAGGCGACAATACTCCTTTCTGGAATATTATGTGTGGTATAACAATGTTTATTTGTAGATACCTTCCTATTATAGGCCCAGTAGTCATTGCTGGTATGTTGGCTCAAAAAAAATATATTCCAGAGAGTGCAGGGACATTAAAAACAGATACGTTCACATTTGGATTAATAACATTTGCTATCATAACAATTGTAGCGGCTTTATCTTTCTTTCCAGCTCTAACTTTAGGTCCTATTGCTGAATATTTTTCAATGAAATAACTAAATAATCTAATTAGAAATGAATAAAAATCAATCATTGTTTCAAAAAGATATGATACAACAAGCGTTGAAACAATCTTTTGTGAAATTGAATCCTAAAATAATGTTTCTAAATCCTATTATGTTTACGGTAGAGATTGGAACATTTATAATGCTGTTGGTTTCCTTATGGACTTTAACTGGAGAAACATCTCAAGGAAGTTTTGGGTATAATTTTACAGTTTTCCTTATACTACTTCTTACTTTACTTTTTGCAAATTTTGCAGAAGCAATTGCAGAAGCACGAGGAAAAGCACAGGCTGATAGTTTACGTAAAACAAGAGAAGAAACTCCTGCGAAAAAAATAGCCGAAATTGGTAAAGTGTATTCAAATGAAATACAATTAGTATCTTCATCTGAATTGAAAAAAGGCGATTTGTTTTTTTGTGAAACAGGTGATATAATCCCTGCTGATGGGGAGATAGTTGAAGGGCTTGCAACAATTGATGAAAGTGCTATAACGGGTGAATCTGCTCCTGTTATTAGAGAAGCTGGTGGAGATAAAAGTTCAGTAACTGGAGGTACAAAAGTTTTATCCGATAGAATCCAAGTAAGAGTTACTACCGAACCTGGAGAAAGTTTTTTAGATAAAATGATTGCTTTAGTAGAAGGAGCTTCACGACAAAAAACTCCTAATGAAATTGCATTAACTATTTTACTAGCGGGTTTTACTTTAGTCTTTATCATTGTTACTGTTACCTTAAAACCCTTTGCAGATTATGCTAATGCACCTATAACCATTGCTTCTTTTATAGCCTTGTTTGTATGTCTTATCCCTACAACTATTGGAGGGTTACTTTCTGCCATTGGTATTGCTGGAATGGACAGGGCGTTGCGAGCTAATGTAATTACAAAAAGTGGAAAAGCTGTAGAAACAGCTGGAGATATAGATGTTTTATTACTAGATAAAACAGGAACTATCACTATTGGTAACAGAAAAGCAACGCATTTTTATCCTGCTAATGGTATAGATGAAAAACAATTAATGAGATCGGCTGTTTTAAGTTCTTTAAGCGACGATACACCTGAAGGTAAATCCATCATTGAGTTAGCTGGAGAAAGTGCATTAAATTTTCGTCCCCAAAACCCAACATTTGTAAAATTCTCTGCCGAAACTAGAAGTTCAGGAATAAATTATGATAATACACGCATTAGAAAAGGGGCTACAGATGCTATTAAAAATATTGTAGAAAAGACTGGAAATGTTTTCCCTAAAGAAATTGACGAAAAAGTAAAAGATATTTCAAATAATGGCGGAACGCCATTGGTTGTTTCGGAAAACGAAAATGTTTTAGGAGTTATAGAATTACAAGATATTATAAAGCCTGGTATACAAGAACGATTTGAACGTTTACGAAAAATGGGGATTAAAACAGTTATGGTAACTGGTGATAACCCATTAACTGCTAAATTTATTGCTGAAAAAGCAGGTGTTGATGATTTTATAGCAGAAGCTAAACCCGAAGATAAAATGAACTACATCAAAAAAGAACAAGCGGAAGGAAGACTGGTTGCCATGATGGGTGATGGAACCAATGATGCACCAGCTCTAGCGCAAGCCGATGTCGGTGTGGCAATGAATAGCGGAACACAAGCAGCAAAAGAAGCTGGAAATATGGTTGATTTAGACAATGATCCTACAAAACTTATTGAAGTTGTTGAAATTGGAAAGCAGTTATTAATGACAAGAGGAACTTTAACAACATTTAGCATTGCAAATGACGTTGCGAAATACTTTGCTATCATTCCTGCTTTGTTTATTACAGCAATTCCCGCTCTTCAAGGATTAAATATTATGAATCTTCATAGTCCTGAAAGCGCTATATTATCAGCAGTTATTTTTAATGCCATTGTTATCCCATTACTAATTCCTTTAGCATTAAAAGGGGTTGCTTATAAACCAATTGGTGCTAGCGCATTATTGAGAAGAAATTTATTCATTTACGGTTTTGGAGGTGTGTTAGTTCCGTTTATTGGTATCAAACTAATTGACCTTATCGTTACATTATTCATTTAAAATTTAAAACAATGAAAAAAAATATTATCCCAGCAATTCGATTAACTCTGGTTTGTTTGGTTTTCTTTTGTGGTATTTACATCCTTGCCGTTTGGGCAGTTGCTCAATTGGCTCCTGGAAATGGAAAAGGATTCACAATTTCAGACAATGGCAAGACATATCATGTTAATGTGGCACAAAGTTTCACACAAGACAACTATTTTTGGTCTCGACCATCAGCTGTAGATTATGATGCTGCAGGTTCTGGAGGAAGCAACCTTGGTCCTACTAACCCAGATTATTTAAAAGAAGTAGAAGAGCGTATTCAACATTTTCTAAAACATAATCCAGATATTGATAAAGCAGACATTCCCTCTGACATAGTTACTGCCAGCGGTAGTGGTTTAGACCCTCATATTTCTGTGCAAGCGGCAAGAATCCAAATTAAAAGAATTGCCAAAGTACGTAATATTGAGGAAGAACGATTAAACGAATTAGTTGAAAAAAATATAGAAAAGCCTCTTTTCGGATTATTTGGAACAGAAAAAATTAATGTATTAAAACTCAATATTGCATTAAACAATTTAAAATAAATAAACCTTTAAATTTTATAAAAACAAAATGAAAAAAATTTTTACAGCTTCAATTTTAGCAATTGGAAGCATCATAAATGTAACTGCACAAGAAGAAGTTACAGAAACAAAAAAACCGTTAACAATAAGTGGTTATGCTGAAGTATATTACCAATACGATGCAAATCGCCCACTAAATAATACACGCCCAAATTTTGTTTACAGCCATAATAGAAATAATGAAGTGAGTTTAAATTTGGGTTTAATTAAAGCAAACTATGAGAAAGATAAGCTTAGAGCTAATCTTGCCTTTGGTGTTGGTTCTTATATGAATGCAAATTATGCAGCAGAAGAAGGAGTCCTAAAAAATATTTTTGAAGCTAATGTAGGTGTAAAACTTTCTCAAAAACACAACCTTTGGCTAGATGCAGGAATCATGCCTTCGCATATTGGTTTTGAAAGTGCTATTGGTGCAGATTGTTTTACCCTTACCAGAAGTATGTTAGCCGATAATTCTCCTTATTTTGAAACTGGTGCAAAATTATCATACAGTACAACAAATGAAAAATGGAGTATGGCATTTTTAGTTTTAAATGGTTGGCAAAGAATACAAAGAATTGATGGTAATACAACCCCTGCTTTTGGGCATCAACTTACGTATAAACCATCTGATAAAGTTACGTTAAACAGTAGCTCATTTATTGGCAATGATCAGCCAGATGCAAATCGTTTGATGCGCTATTTTCATAATTTATATGGTCAATTTGAATGTAACGACAACTTTGCTTTAATTGCTGGGTTTGATATTGGAGCTCAACAGAAAACAAAAGGAAGTAGTGATTACAATACTTGGTATGCTCCTGTTCTGATTGCTAAGTACAATGTGTCTGACAAATTAAGTTTTTCTGCTAGAGGTGAATATTATCAAGATAAAGCAGGTGTAATTATTGCTACTGATACAGAAAATGGCTTTAAAACTTTTGGATTCTCTCTAAACTCAGATTACAAAATTTTGCCTAATTTAGTTTGGCGTACTGAAATAAAAAATCTGAATAGTAAAGATGCTATCTTCTTAAATCAAAATGAAACAACTGCTCAAAACAGTTTTATTGCAGTGACAGCTTTAGCCGTTTCGTTTTAATATTTTTTTAAAATAAAATTAAATAAGTACCTAAATTAATTTTTAGGTACTTTTATGGTATAATCAACTATGGAAGAGCAAAAAAAATCTGCAGAACAATTTTTAGAATTGATTAAAAAATCCAGACGAGGAAAATTTAAAGTATATATAGGAATGAGTGCTGGAGTGGGAAAATCCTATCGTATGCTTCAAGAAGCACATTCACTACTCAAAAGTGGTATTGATGTTAAAATTGGTTATATAGAAACACATAACCGAAAAGAAACACATGATTTATTAGAAGGCTTACCTATTATACCTAGAAGAAAAATTTACTACAAAGGAAAAGAATTAGAAGAAATGGATGTTCAAGCTATTATTAGCTTACGTCCAGAAGTTGTTATTGTTGATGAATTAGCGCATACAAATGTTGAAGGCAGTAAAAATGAAAAAAGATGGCAAGATGTATTTGAAATTTTAGATGCTGGAATTAATGTAATTTCTGCAATTAATATACAACATATAGAAAGTTTAAATGAAGAAATTAAAAACATTACTAACATAGAGGTAAAAGAAAGAGTTCCTGATAATGTTTTAGCACAAGCAGATGAAGTTGTAAATATTGATTTAACCTCAGACGAGTTAATAACAAGATTAAAAGAAGGAAAAATATATTCATCCGATAAGATCGTTACTGCTTTATCAAATTTCTTTCAGGAAGATAATATTCTACAATTAAGAGAATTAGCATTAAGAGAAGTTGCCTCGCAGGTAAATAGAAAAGTAGAAACCGAAATCATTAAACCGCATACAATAAAACACGAACGATTTCTAGCATGTATAAGCAGTAATGAAAAAACGGCAAAAACAGTAATTAGAAAATCAGCACGTTTAGCTAATTATTATCACAGCAAATGGTATGTTTTATATGTTCAAACACCTGCTGAGGATGCGAATAAAATTCCTCTCGACAAACAACGTCATTTAATAAATCATTTTAAACTAGCTACTGAATTAGGTGCTGAAATAATAAAAGTTCAAGACAAATCAATTACCAGTGCTATTTTGCAACAAGTAGAAGAACGAAAAATTACAACTGTTTGTGTAGGAAGACCTCATTTTAATTTATGGAAAATCATTCTTTCTACTAATACATTTAATACGCTTTTAAAAAAATTATCCACAAATAGTATTGATCTAATAATCTTATCTTAATTCTAAAATTCAATTGAAATGAAAATCAAAACAAAACTTATTTCTGGTGTTGGGTTATTATTCACGATTATACTTCTTTTATCTGTGATAAGTATCTTTTTTATATATAAATTGAAGAATGACACAAAGAATATTTTAGTGGCTAATTATAACACGCTTGAATATTCAAGAAATATGATTTCATCACTTGAATTAATTAACGAAGGAGATAATACATTTTCAGAATTTGAAAAAAATCTAATTAAACAGCAAGAAAACATAACAGAGATTGGCGAAAAAAAATTAACCGATAAAATTACCATTCAATTTTATGAACTAAAAACAAACCCAAAAAATTCTAAACTCAAGTCATCAATTAGAAAAAATATTACAGAAGTCATGAGTTTAAATATGAAGGCTATTGAAAGGAAAAGTGATACTGCAAATAAAACTGCTGAAACAGCAATTATGATAATTTCAATAATGGGTGCTATTTGTTTTTTAACCGCATTTATATTACTAATTAATCTACCCGGAAACATTGCAAACCCAATAAAAGAATTAACAGAAAGTATTAAGCAAATTGCTAATCAAAATTATAAAGAACGTGTTAAGTTTGAAAAAAACAACGAGTTTGGTGAATTAGCTAAATCATTCAATACAATGGCTGAAAAACTAGAAGAGTATTCTGAAAGTAAATTAGACAAGATTATTAAAAGTAAAAAAAGAATAGAAGCTTTAATTAATAATATGCACGATCCTGTAATTGGATTAGATGAAAACAAGACTGTGTTATTTGCTAATAATGAAGCATTAAAAATAGCTGGATTAAAACTCGAAAATTTATTAGGAAAACCAATTCAGGATATAGCAATTTATAATGATTTAATTAGAGATTTATGTCAAGATATAGTTTTACCGCAAAAGAATCAAACGAATAAGAATACCATTAAAATATTTGCGGATAACAAAGAAAGCTATTTTGAAAAAGAAATTGTAGAAATTAACATTACGCCCACGGGAGAAAATAAATCACAATTTATTGGACAAGTAATAATGCTTAAAAACATAACTCTATTCAAAGAATTAGATTTTGCAAAAACAAATTTCATTGCTACTGTTTCTCATGAATTTAAAACCCCTATTGCTTCAATTCAAATGAGTTTAGATTTATTAAAAAACAATCAAATAGGAATGCTAAATGAAGAACAGTTACATCTGATAAATAGTATAGATGATGATTCAAAACGATTGTTAAAAATTACTGGTGAATTGCTAAATATGACGCAATTAGAAAGTGGTAAAATTCAATTAAAGAAAAGTTTTATAAATCCAGTAGAAATAGTCAATTATGCAATAGATGCAAATAAAATTCAAGCGGAACAAAAAAACATTCAGTTAGTAACAGATTACGCTGATAATTTACCTCAAATAGAAGCAGATTTAGAAAAAACCGTATGGGTAGTTACAAATTTAATTTCAAATGCAATTCGGTATTCATATGAAAATTCAAAAATTAACATTAGTATCGCTGTTTCTAACAATCAAATCATTTTTTCTGTACAAGATAGCGGTCAAGGAATTCCAAATGAATATAAAGAAAAAGTTTTTAATCGTTATTTTAGAGTTCCTGGCACGAAAAAAGGAGGCACTGGTTTGGGTCTAGCAATTAGTAAAGAATTTATTGAAGCACAGGGAGGCACCATTTCGGTTGAAAGTGAATTAGGTTTAGGAAGTACATTTATTGTAAAGTTTACGGTTTAATAGAAAGTATCTATTACAAATGAATTTAAAAGTTAATCAACTTATTGCTAACTTATATGAACAACTAAACTTCATAGATTTAGAAATTGACAATCCTATTTCAAAATCGGAAAAAGCAATAGAAATAATATTAATAGCTATTGCAAATGTAAAAAAGGTTGTTACAAAAATAGGTTTTAAATCTAATGCTGAGGAAATCCATTTTTTTAAAGATATCAAACCTCAATTCACTTCTAAACTCATTTATTACAATATGGTTTATAAAATTGAAATGAAAAGACCAAATGGTGGTAATCGAGTTTTAAAAAAATACTACAATAATGAACTACAAAAGTTAAAAGCTTATTTTGACAACGAATTAGATTTCTACAAATATTATCGTTCAGGTAGTTCTTATTTAGATTATAAATATTTCCTAAGAGGAAAGTACGACATAAAATTGGCATTAGATAGTTATTATTTTGAAACCGATAGTTCGTTTTCAACTTCTCATGATTTTAAAGTGGCTAGAATTCTAGCTAACGATTTAATACAATTATACCTCGAAGACCAATTAATTATGATAGATAATAAAGAACTTGGGGATAAATCACAACGCAAACCCAACATGAAATTGATGTGGACAGGTTCAAAAGTAGCGTTAATTGAATTAATGTATGCCTTGCATACCGAAGGAGTTTTTAATAATGGTGCTGCTGATTTAAAAGATATTGCCAATTATTTTGAATATACTTTTGATATCGACTTAGGACAATACCGTCGTGTTTTCCTTGAAATTAGAGCCAGAAAGAGCGAAAAATCAAAATTCATTACTACTTTAAATGAAGCTTTATTAAAACGTATGGAAAAATCAGATGAAGCCATTTAAACAAAAATCGTTCACAACACGAACTCCGTTGTGAAATAAAACAAACCAAACTTCACAAATTTGTGCCATAACAATCTAAAATATACGTTATGGCTATCGAAGTTATTACTCGTGAAGACTTAAACGAATTCAGAAGTCTTCTTTTGAAAGATTTAAAAGAAATCATTCAATCCAAACCGCAACAAACAAAACAGTGGCTCAAATCCAATGAAGTCCGTAAACTGTTAAACATCTCTCCAGGAACACTCCAAAACCTCCGCATCAACGGAACACTTTCCTATACCAAAATAGGCGGCATCATGTATTACAACAATACTGATATTGAAAAATTATTAAATGGAAACAAAGTAAATGCTTTGCCTACTCTGTTCAAGTAAAGTCATTGCGAGGAACGAAGCAATCTTTTCTAATCACTTTTCACTAATTACTAATCACTAGTAAATGAACTACATCAAACACCTAACAGGTTTTTTCATTCGCATAGCAGCTGAAGAAACCATATACCCCACACATATAAGCCTGTATCTCGCTTTATTTCAAAGTTGGAACGTCAATCGGTTCAAAAACCCAATTGCCATCTCTAGAGATGAAATGATGAAAGCAAGCCGAATAGCTTCAAAAGCGACCTATCATAAGTGCATTAAAGAACTGCAAAATTTAGGATTTATAGAGTACATACCATCGTATAATCCCTATTCAGGTTCTGAAGTGATTTTACACGATTTGTCAGATAGAAAAGCTGTTTTTAAAACACAAACCAGTTCAATTATTGACCAAACCCAACCAATAAATAACCAAGCTAATGGTAACGCTACTGAACAAGTCAATGAACCCAATATATATAATAAGAAGAAAACATCTAAAAACAATAAAAACATATCTATAAATAGCAATTCCAAAATTTTAAAGGATGAAGATTTTTTAGAAATTCAGAGAAAAGAAAAAAGTTCCGCAAAAAAAGAAAAAGAAAATACCAATTGTCACACTGAGCTTTTCGAAGTGTCTCGCAATGAAAAATCAACTCCATCAATCGAACAAGTCAAAGACTATTTCAAACAAGAAGAATTCTCAGAATTTGAAGCTGAACGATTTTACAATTATTACACCAGTAACGGTTGGCTTATTGGCGGAAAAACCAAAATGATAGACTGGCATGCAGCAGCTCGTAATTGGATATTAAACACAGCCAAATTCACAATCAATCTCCCACAAAATCCAAAAATAAAAGAACAACCACGAGCCAAACAATTACAAGTTACCGAAGACAAAAACTATGCAGAACCATTGTGACAACCTTGTCATCCTGAACTTGTTTCAGGATCTACTCTTATTACAAACCATCTGTAAACTGTAAACCGTCAACTTTTAACTATGACTTCACAATACAATTATCCAGAAATCCTAACATGGTTAGAACAAAAAGCAAAACAAGATTACGGTTCTAATTTCCATTTCATTGAAGAAGATATGCAGAATATTAAGAAGCTTGTGGCCTATTTCTTAAAAGATGAACTAACGGCAGCTGAATTCGGTTTAGACTTGTCAAAAGGTATTCTACTATCTGGACCAGTAGGTTCAGGTAAAACAACCTTAATGACCATAATGAAATACATCACTCAAAAAGAAAACAAATTCTACATGCGAACTTGTCGAGATGTAAGTTTTGAATTCATTAAAGAAGGCTACGAAATAATTCACAAGTATAGTCGTGGAAGTTATTCCCAAACAGATTGTAAAAATTATTGTTTTGACGATTTAGGAGTAGAAAGCAATTTAAAATACTATGGCAACGAATGTAATGTTATGGCAGAAATTATCCTATCACGATATGATCTATTCATTTCAAAAAAAGTCATAACCCATATTACTACAAATCTTTCAGCTTCAGAAATCGAAACCATGTACGGCAACCGAGTTCGTTCAAGATTACGAGCCATGCTCAACCTCATCGCTTTTGATAAATCCTCACTAGACAAACGCTAACAAAACAGTACAACAATGAGAAAAATAAACATCTTTTGGAATTGGTTCCAGGACAACAACCAAACTATCAAAAACCTCAACAACGAAACACTAATAAATCAAAAGCAAATCTGCTATTGGTTAGCCAAACAATTAGGTTATTACTCCAAAGATTTAGATTTTATGATAGTCTTTCCAAAAAAAGAAAACCAAAAAGCAGAATTAATCATTACAGCAAACGGTAATCCGGATTACTTCAATCAAGTCATTGAATTAATTAATAATGCACCAGTACTAAAACATTGGAAATTTACAGCATTCATTCAACCTACTGCCAAAATTGACGAAATCATGAATGGTTTAGACGAACCCTACGTTTTTCAAAAAATAACAATTAAAACAAGCGAAATCAAATTCCTACCATTAAACTACGATGCTAAAATCAAAAAGCTTGATATAATCATTTACCTAAAACACTACACCATCAATTGCAATACAAAAACATGGCAACAAATAATCTACATCATCCTTCAAGATCTATTGGGTGAAAAGTCTTTATATCAAAATATAAACTTTGTCCAATTAGCACAACTTTCGAATAATAATGAAGAATTAATCGAATTGTATGAATTGCAGTTTTATATCGATACGATTAACAAAACAGATATTTCATAGTTAAATAATCAGGATTGTCTTTATTTTACATCTTCAACCTAATTTGAACAAAGTGTGAGTTTGAATTATGATAAAGAGTGTGATTTATTATTGATTTTTTTGTTATATTTTTGAGCAATTGTTTTCTTTTAAAACTTTAAAAGTTATTCAATCGAATTAGTTTAATAATTAAATTCATGAAAAAACATACTACAAAATTAACATCAAAAAGTATTGAAGGTAGTGGATTACCATCCGATTATAAGAAAGCTATAGCCGAATATATATGGAATGGTTTTGATGCTGGAGCAACTACAATAAATATTAATTTCTTAGGTAATTCTATTGGAACTTTGGAAAATTTTTCGATTTCTGATGATGGTTCTGGTATTAGTTTTGAAAATATATCAGACACTTTCGGAAATTTTATGGTTTCATTAAAAGCCAATTCATTTTCAGAAACGGGATTTGTAAAAGGGAAAAAAGGTAAAGGGAGATATTCTTTCTCAACTTTTTGTAATAAGGCAACATGGAATACAATTTTTAAATCTAAAGAAGGTAAGTATTTAGAATATAACATTCAAATTAAAAAAGAAAGTAGCCAAGATTTTGAAACATTTGAGAGAACAATTTCTAATCAACAAAGAACTGGTACTACAGTAATTTTTGAAGACTTTAGTGAAATTTATAGCGATTTATTAGATAACGAAGATTTCGAAAAGTTTTTAGCAAATGAGTTTGGATGGTTCCTGTATTTAAATAAAGAAAGAGATTTTAAAATACTTATCAATAATAATTCTTTAGACTATTTCTCTGTTATTGATGATACAGATGAAAAAAATATACCAATAGGAGATTATAATTTTAAGGTAAGTTATATTAGATGGAAAGAAAAAATTGGTGACAAGTACTATTATTATTTCTTAGATGACGAGAAAAAGCAGGTGTTTAGAAAACATACTTCATTTAACAACAAAGCAGTAGACTTTCACCATTCTTTGTACATTGAATCTAGCTATTTTGACAGTTTTAATATAACAAAAGAAGATAACCCTACATTTGACTTTTCAGGAAAAAATCAAACAGATATTACGTTTAGGAATCTTATCGAGTTACTAAATGAATTTGTTTCAGAAAAAGAAAAATTATTCATTAGAAATTCAAAAGCAAATGAGTTAATTGATAATTACAATAAAAGCAAGGTGTTTCCAGCTTTTAAAAATAATTCTTATGACAATTTAAGAAAAATTGATTTAGAAAATGTGATCAAAGAATTATATAGTTTACAACCAAAAATTTTTCAAAGTTTAACTACAACTCAAAGTAAAACAATTATTGGATTTTTAAATTTGTTACTCGACACTGATCAAAGAGAAAGTGTATTGTCTATTGTTGAAAATGTTGTAAAACTCACTGATGAAGAAAGAGATGAATTAGCCAAAACTTTAAAGAAGACAAACTTATCCCATATTAATGCCCTTATAAAACTATTAGAAAATAGATTCAATGTTGTTGAAATTTTAAAAACATTAATCTATGATTTAGAAAAATTCACAAATGAGAGAGAACATATTCAAAAAGTTATAGAGGATAACTATTGGTTATTTGGAGAACAATTTCATCTAGTTTCTGCGGATAAAAACTTTGAAGTGTTACTAAACAATTATTATGCTCATCTTGAAATAAATAATAAAAAGCCCGAAACAATTGATACTAAGGAGAAGCTTAAACGTCCAGATATTTTTATTAGTAGAAAATCAGATATTCCAGATGCCACAAATAATGATTTAACAATTGAAGAAAATATTATAGTTGAATTAAAAAGGCCTTCAGTTGTTATAGGTTCAGAACAGTTTCAACAAGTTGAAAGATATTTAAGATTTATTATTGAGGAAGAACGTTTTAATAGCTTAAGAAGAAATTGGAAATTTATTTTAGTAGGTAAAAAAGTAGATGATTATATTATTGATTTATATGAAAACCAAAAAAATAAAGGACAAAAATATTTAGTTCAATCAATTAGAAATTACGAAATATATGCAATGACTTGGGATGATTTATTTATGTTGTTCAAAATAAAACACAAACACTTAATTAATAAATTAGAATTCAAATCTGCCGTAATCGAAAACTTAGAAGCAAAAGGAATAAATTTAAATAAAGATGCTTCAAATGAATTAACAGAAATTGCCACGAACGGTCAATTAAATTAAACTTTTAATTAGCTCTAAAAATTCACAATGAATAATAAATATGATTTTTATATAGATGAAAGTTGTCATTTAGAACACGACAAAATTCCGGTAATGTGTATTGGTTACATCAAAGTACCAATGAATGAGTATAATGAATTACAAAATGAATTCAATCAAATTCTAGCAAAATATAATCAAAATTCAGAGTTAAAATGGAATAAATTTTCAAATGCTAGAATTGAATTATATAAAGAATTGGTCGATTACTTTTTTAGATCATCATTACAATTTCGTTGTGTTTTAGTCAAATACAAAGAGCGTTTAAATCATATCGATTATAATCAAGGTTCCCATGATAATTTCTATTACAAAATGACCTATTATCTATTACATCCAAACAATAACAATGGAGATGAATATAGGGTTTTTATTGATATCCAAAATACTCGTGGTAGAGAAAAACTAAAAAAAATTAAAGAGATTTTTAATTCTGAATATAAAGGTAATAGTCCATTCAAACATTTCCAGCATTTACATTCTCACGACAATAATTTCTTTCAATTAGCTGATTTTTTTATTGGAGCTATAACTTATAAAACGAGAGTTGTAATGAATAATATTGTAAATCCAACTAAGAACAGAATGGATTTCATTAAATATTTAGAGTTAAAATCAGGATTTAATCTAGAGGAAGGTACACCACCATGGGAATCTAAATTTAATATTTTTGATCATCAACCTAAAATAAAGCTATAATGGATTTATTAAATTTAGATGATCATATTCCTAATTTAGGTATTGACCCATCAGATGAACATTTAGAAGAGCTTTATCAACTATTTAAATCTGATTTTATTGATAATGAATTTTACTTTGATGGTTGTAAAGTTATCATAGATATTAGAAACTCTAAGGAAGAAGGCTACGAAAAATATCCACATACTTTTGTAAAAATTATAACTAGAGGTGTGAAAGGTAAGAGATGTTTTGATAAGAAAAGGGCAAATAAAATCCATTGGATAAAACCAATCTTAGATAATAAAGATAGTGAAGATGTAACCTGTTTTCAATTTTTAGAAGCAGATGGTAAAATAAGAGATTATTTTTGGTTTAAAGAAGGAGGGTTTATAGTTGTCATGGAAAAAATAACACCAGACTATGTAATAGTTACGTGTTTTCATATTGATGATGATAAGAATCAAAAATATTATAATGACAAATATGAAAAAAGGGTAAAATAAAAATGCCACAACTAAGGTGTTGTGGCCGACCAGGTCCTTTTCCCTAGGGAAATGACTCTGCAAATATATCAACTCTTATAACAAAAAACAAGTTTTATATAAAAAATGTATCTATAGCAAACTACAAATAGTATTTTCATTAGACTAAACAACAAAAAATATGCCATAAAAAGCACTTTAAGTAACTCAATTACCTCATTCACCTGCACAAAAATCGCTCCTAGTCCAAGTATTCCTAGCATCAATTCTTTGTTTGCTTCATTTCGTTAATTTCATATAAAAGAAATAGGTACGCTAACGCTGAGGTCTTTTCATCCCACCCAGTCCAACGCTCCCCACCGCACTAGTGGTATTTCCCACGCGCACAGCATTTGTTTTTCCCTATGTAAGCCAATAAAAAAAGGATTCCAGTTTTCCCAAACCCATCGCACACTGTAACCCTTTTTTTATCCACTTACTGCCAACGCTAAAAAACAAAAGCTGTCTTCCAACGGCTAAACCACTCCCAAGCTATGTTACATAATAAACCTTATAATTCCTTCCTTGAAAATCCCAACGCTCCGGCAGCGGCAGTTATAAGGGTTATTATGTAAAATATCCGCACTCCAAAGCTCCCACCCAGAAGCGGTAAGTATTTGCATTGTTTTTTAGAGTGGCTTTGCATTTCCACAAAACATAATCTTTTTAATATTCACGTATTAATTTCCACTCAACAATTAGCCACCCTAAAAATCAAAAAAGAAAGGATGTACAATTAAAAATTGCACACCCTTTCCACGACTCGTTTTCAAATCACGTTTAGTTTTCATAACAACAAACAAAATGCTATTGCTTTTAAATTGAAAATCAGTATTTCAAAACAAAAAAAGTAAAAAAAAGAAGGCAAAGGTTTGTTCCATGTATTCAAAAAAGCAAGTTCAAGCCTTCGGTTTCAGATAAAATCTCCACCCCAAAAGTCTCATAAACATTATTTATCTGAACACTGCGACTGATTACTACTCACTTATATGGGGTAGTATTTCATCTGAAAAACTTGCTTTTTTGAAACCTTCCACATGAAATGATGGCTTTCTTTTTTTTCCTTTTTTCTTTTGAAAAGAAATTTTGTGTGAGGGCTGTCCGAACCAAATCATCTTCTGGAAGTAACCAAGAAGTGGAGAGAAAAGAAGAATTAACCTTTAATTCTTTACTTATGACCAATTTCATTGTTAAAAGCCACGTAGTCGGTAAATCGTATTCAAAACCGCATTTCTTTGTGTTAAACAAAGGTCTAAACAGCGGAAAACCACAAAATGAACCTTTTGCGAATTCCTTTGTCTTGATCTTCCAAAAAGAAGAAGACAAAGAAGACGTGTTTTGGATTGCTTCTAGTTTATGGAAATCAAAATTTTGGATACCTTATTTGCGAGGTTCTGTAATTCCATTTTTGGCACTTTATGAGTTTCAAAAGGAATTTTTCCCAAAAGTTAATCGTTTTCTACAAGAACACGAGCAACATCAAAAAAATGTAAAAGCGCTACAGCTCTTGCAACAACAGGAATCACATTATGCAAAAAACATTCACTTAATCAACGAGCTTCGAAATGCCATTTTGATGAGGTATCGCAACAAATAAAAAAAGCCTGGTCTTACGACTAGGCTTTCGCTTTGTTTACCCCAAAGGTCACCACAACTAGGGATAAACTTATTTTTTGTGCTTCTTATTCAGCCTTTTAAGTACTAACGAAATAGTAAAACTGACTATAGCTCCAACGGTGGCTAAGATAACCGTTTTTGCAATATCTTCAGATTGAATATTCGGTGCAATACTTAAAAATGTGCCTCCTGCAGTACCTATTAGCGTGTGATTATTCGCTGTCATTTGTAATGGTCAACTGACTTGCAGCTGTCAAAACACTTCCAGCAACCGCTACATAACCTCCAATTGTTGTAACAACAACTGGTAAAGCTACTGGAGCTGCTAAAATAGTTCCACCAACTGCCGCTAATGCCAAACCAATTGTACGAAGCACTTTAAAAAACTTAGGTGTGGGAGCCGAAACTCTATTAATGATATTTTTCATAATTAAAATTTAAGATTTAACAATTAACGTAACACTTTCCTGATTCTCTAAAGCTTTGTAAACAATATTTTTAAGCTTTTCAAAAGCTTTTCTGGATAACAAACCTAATCCAGGACCAGAAAGTTTAGTAACTGGAGCAATACAGCCTTGTAATTCCTTAAGTGCATTATTAGCAGGATGAAAAAGAATGTATTTTCTATTTGGTACATCCACTAATTCCAAATGCCATTTGTATTTTGAGCTATATCGCTTTTTAATAAAATATTTCCCTTCCGGAATGCAGGAAACCCTTGTTTCGTTCATCTTCCAAGGCAATTCTATAGTATTACATATCAATTTTCCTTCACATTCGAGTTTTCCATTTGTTCCTTCAGGGAAATAAGTTCTAGTTAACCAAATAACCATTACACGCCACCATCAACTTTAACAATCGATAACGGGTTAAAAGCACCATTTTTCAAAGGGTACATTTGTCCATTAATCTCTTGGTAAAACTCAATACCTAAAGCCAAAACTAAAGGATGAGTAGAGTTAGCCGTAACGGCATTACTCAAGTTGATTACAGCTGTAGCTGTTCCATCCCAAGGCAAAATTGCCGTTTCTGTAGTTTCTACTACATAAGTTTCGTTTGTAAAATCGATTTCAGCTCCTCCAGAAATCACTTTAAAATGAGTTGTTCCACTTGGAGCAGCAATCATATTCGCAGGTACAAACGATGGAATAGAAACACTTAACGTTCCTGCAACTCTATCAATTGCAGAGGTAAACGGAGCAAATAAAGAAGTACCTAATTTTCCACGAATATTAAATTCGAATCCAAGTACCAATTCAATTTCACCATCAATTACATTACGTAATCCTCTTTCACTCACAGCATCAGCTTGAATAACTTTTACCATGTTTTGAGTCAAACGACTCACCATTCTACCATCGGCAGAATTCAAAAGCAATGGTCGTAAAGCCGTTCTTAAAACCTTACCGGCTTTTCCAGCTCTACCAAACTCAGAACCATTTTCACGCGTTCTTTGAAACGCAGGATCACTCGCAATTCTGCTAGCATCAATTCCACCTTTCTCACGTGCTAAATGACCGTCTTGTGTTTTGTAAAAGGTAATATCCCCGATAGTACCTTTCAATTTAATTATGCCTTTCTGTCTAGCCATAACTTCAAAAATTTTATTAATAAATCAGTTAAAAACTCCTTCAATCTCCATCACGTTGCAACATTTTCAGATTGATTTAGGAACAAAATTTAAACAATAAATGAAAGTCTCAAAGTAGTGTGTCATCACATTACACATTTGTCCAAATTCGACATATATGACATCTAAACAAGTTCATTTATCGTTTCTGAACCAGTTCAAATAATAATTATTTTTACTAAAATTAATTCTGATAATCAGTATGAATTAAGTAACTCAAAGCCTAGTCAAAGGCATAGATAAAGTATGAAAATCGAAAAAAAGAGAATATGTATCTATCCAAAGGACATACAACGCATTACAGGGAAGAGTTATAGACAGAGTGCAAGATTATTGCAAAAGATAAGAACTGACCTTAAAAAGCTTGAAAATGAGTTTGTATCGATTGAAGAGTTCTGTAGTTACACAAGCTTAAAAATTGAACAAGTAGAACCTTTAATAATTGGATAAGATTGACAAAGAAAGTTGTAATTATTAAACTTCATTTTAACCTCTTTTTACACTCTTAACCAGTTCAATAAATGAACAATAATTATACCTTTTTACTTTGATTAATCCTCTAATATTCATACATTTGTCTCAATAAGATTTCGAAAAATTTGCACATTATTTATCGATGCAAAAGCGAGACCCTAGGAATTTAAAAGATATTAAAATCAACAATATCAATCGGTTAGAAATGGATGACAAATCCCTCTTTCTCCGCAGGAGTCAAAACCTAACAATTGCACGCAATTTGTTAGGTTTTTTTATGCCTATTTGGCCCAAGTATCCCCCAAGTATCCCCCAAGTATCTTTTATTAAAAGTTATAAAATCATTCGTACAAACATCCCTACTTACTTATAATTTCTATTAAAAAAAATCTTATTTTAGTTTATGTATTATTAAAATACAATGCTGATAGCTTAATCTTTATAAAATGATTGCGAAATACAGATAAAAACCTTTCTTACAAAGAGGGTTTAAAAAGAGGATTGAACACCCCACCCTACGGGCACCCCTCTTAAAAAGAGAAGTGAACACCCCACCCTGCGGGCACACCTCTTAAAAAGAGGGGAATGAACGTGATACTCCCCCTTTTTCGGAGGGGGGTGGTGAAGACCGGGGTGGAAAATACCACGAAAGTGAAAGCCGGGGTGCAAAATTCACCTCCATGTAACAATAAAAAGTGAAACACAGAAAAAGACAATGAAAAACGAAATTGTAACTTACATTAACAGCAAACCCATATTTCGAAAATCCATTCCGGTTTTACCTACTAATCAGGCATTTAGAAATCGAGCAAGAGCTTTAAGAAAAGCAGGCGTTTTATCTGAAGTTATTTTTTGGAAACAAGTACGTGCCGGTACTTTTTGGAACATTGATTTTGATAGACAGCGAATTATTGGTAGTTTTATTGTTGATTTCTATGTAAAATCATTAGGTTTGATTATTGAAATTGACGGAAATAGCCATAATGGAAAAGAAGAGTATGACGCTATGCGTGAAGATTTTTTAACTAATTTAGGATTAGCTGTTTACAGAATTTCCGATTTTAGAATAAAACACGATTTAGATAATGTGATGCTTGAACTAGAAACTTTTATTGTAAACACATTTGGCGAAGGGTGAATAGCTTAATTTACAAAGGAACACCCCACCCTGCGGGCACCCCTCTTAAAAAGAGGGGAATGAATGTGATACTTCCCCTCCTTCGGAGGGGTGGTCGAAGACCGTGGTGGAAAATACCACGAAAGTGAAAACCGGGGTGGAGATCTCTTGGGAAGGGTAACTTAAAGCCGAAGTGTAAAACAATTAAATTTTATCAATAAAAAAATTAAAAAATGAACGAAATAATTTGTCCTCACTGTCATAAAGCATTTAAAGTTGATGAAGCTGGATATGCCGATATTTTAAAACAAGTACGCGACCATCAATTTGAAGAAGAATTGCATAATCGCTTACAGTTAGCCGAAAAAGAGAAACTTAGTGCTATACAAATTGCTGAAGCAAAAATTAAAGAGGCGCTACAACAACAACTGGCACAAAAAGACATTGAATTGTCTATATTAAAATCAGAAGCTGCTGCGGAATTAACTCAGAAATTAGCACAAAAAGAAGCTGAAGTAGCACAATTGAAGGCCGATAAAATGAATGCTTTAACGCAAATAAAAGCGCAGTTAGATAATGCCGAAGTAAGCAAAAAATTAGCCATTACCGAGGCCGTTCAAAAAATGGAAAGAGAGCGCGATGCTTTGTTGAATGAAGTTAGAACCAAAGAACTAGAAAAACAAAATTTAGAAAGCACCTTAAAACATCAATTTGCTGCAGAAATTCAAACCAAAGAAGCTATTATTAAATACAAAGACGAAGAAATTGCCCGTGTTAAAGATATGAAAGCCAAACTTTCAACCAAAATGATCGGCGAAACATTAGAACAACATTGCGAAATTGAATTTAACAAATTGCGTGCTACTGCTTTTCAAAATGCTTATTTTGAAAAAGACAACGATGCGCGCTCTGGCAGTAAAGGCGATTTTATTTACAAAGAAACAGATGAAGCTGGTAACGAAATCATTTCTATTATGTTTGAAATGAAAAACGAAGGCGATGAAACAGCTACTAAAAAGAAAAACGAAGATTTTTTTAAAGAATTGGATAAAGACCGTAACGAAAAAAAATGCGAATACGCCGTTTTGGTATCTTTATTAGAAGCCGATAGTGAGTATTACAACACCGGCATTGTAGATGTTTCGCACAAATATCCAAAAATGTATGTGGTACGTCCGCAGTTTTTCATTCCAATTATTACCTTGTTGCGTAATGCTGCCATGAATTCGTTAAAATACAAAGCCGAATTGGCTTTAGTGCGCAATCAAAACATAGACATTACCAACTTTGAAGAAAAAATAAATCAATTTAAAGAAGGTTTTGCAAGAAATTACGATTTAGCTAGCCGACAGTTTAAAAATGCTATTGATGAAATAGACAAAACTATTCTTCATTTACAAAAAACAAAAGATGCCTTATTGTCTTCCGTTAACAACCTGCGCCTAGCTAACCAAAAAGCCGAAGATTTAACCATTAAAAAATTAACCTACGGCAACCCTACTATGAAAGCTAAGTTTGATGAGTTGGATTGATGATTTAAAAAAGCAACAACTTTTAACGACTAAATTATTCAGTTAATATGTTTAATAAATTAATTTACAATTTATAAAACAAAAAAAGGGACTCATTTTATAAGTCCCTTTTTAAATATGATAAAAAATGTTATCCCAGTGGATTGTAAACTTCGGGTTGCCACGTATCGTTTAATAAGTTAATAAAGGAATAGTGAACGGTATCGTTCGAATCAAATTCGCCGTTTTTATTAATATCTTCAATAGATCTAAAATACAATTTGGTATCAATTAACTGCCAATCAAGCAATTCGTGTAAATCTTTTGTAAGTTTAGTAAACTTTTGTCCGTTAATAGTTGATATATATAAGGTTTTAATATCGTTATCATCGTATTTACCGTCTTTATTTGTATCCTTATCAACCAAAGAATACACCAATAATTGTTTATTTGTTTTAAGTGCTAATTCATCTAAAAAGGTAATTGATAAAATTTCCATTTTATTTTCGGTCAAAGGTTTCAAACTTAACGAATCTTTATGCTGAAACATAACATTGGTAATAAAACCTGTGATTTCGGGCGTAGCGTAATTTGAAATTTTATAGCTTACTTGACTGTTAATTTTGGAACTGCCGTAACGCGATGAACCAGTATTATACACCCTAACATTACCTACAGGGTGTAATAAATAATTAGTACCGTTAAATTTTATAGGTAAATCGGCAATTTTTATTTGGGTTGAATCTATTTTTTGATACGTAGTTTCGGTTTTACTTTTTTGCGTTTCGTAAATAACTTTTGGTTTTTCTGTATCTTTTGTGCATGAACAAAAAACAGATAAACAGATAGTTGCTATTGATAAATAACGTTTCATAGGCTTAAAAATCTTCCTTCAAATATACATTTTTTTAATAGGTTACCAACGCATATTCAGCTTTAAATTAAAGGTACGCATAGTCATACGGTTTGGAATAGCGTACATTACTTTAGAATACACATCGCGAACCCAAGTGTTTGTAATGGCATTTTCGTTATTAAACAAGTTATAAATTTCAAAGCCAACAGCAACTTCTTCAAACGGTTGCAACCATTTTTTATTTGATGTAAAAGTTTGATCTTTAAAAATGTACGAAAAACCAGCATCGGTACGCATGTAATTTTTTAATCGCAATTGATAATCGTATGGATCAACGTACGAAGGCGAACCACCCGGCAATGCTGTATTGTACACTTGGTTTAAATACAATTTTAAATTAGGTATGGTAGGCATATAATCTTGAAACATTAAAGCCATTTTTAATCGCTGATCTGTTGGGCGGGCAATAAAACCGCGATTGTTATAGTTTTCTTCGGTTTTTAAATACCCCACAGAAAACCACGATTCTATACCCGGTACAATTTCGCCATTTAAACGTGCATCGGCACCATATACATAAGCAGTTGCATTGTTATCGGCACGGTAGCGTATGCGCACATTTTCTAATGTATAGGTATTTACATTGCTAATATCTTTATAATACAATTCTGTAAACAATTTAAAAGGGGTATTTTTAATTTTAAAACTGTAATCGTTAGAGAATACAAGGTGTATAGATTGCTGTGCTTTTACATTAGGGTTGATGGATCCATCCATAGCACGCAACTCACGGTAACTAGGTGGCTGATGATACCAACCGCCCGATAAACGAAAAACCATATCGTTTTCCCAATTTGGTTTTATAGCAAATTGCATTCGTGGACTAACAGTTACTTGTGCGTTATTGCTTTGATACCCTTCTGCTTGCACGTTCCAATAATGGGCACGTACACCAAAATTCACAAAAGTTTCGTGTTCATTAATTACGCCTCTTTTGCTGTATTGTGCGTATCCGTTTAAACGATTAATAGTTACAAAATTTGTTGCGCGAACGTTTTGGTAAGGCAACAATTGCCCTTTGTAAGGTTCGTATGGTTGGTTGTTTGGAGTTGAAAAATACGGGTGTGCTAATGAAAAACCAGCCGAATCTACCACCTCCCATTCTACCAAACGGTCGCGAATGTCTTCACTAACGTAACGTACGCCCCATTCAATTTCTTTTTCGTTGCGTTTGTGTTGACCACTAATTTCGGCACTAGCAATTAACGCATCGTAATTATTGCGTCCATGATTAAGTTGCGAACCTAAACCAACGGTATACTCAACCTCACCAGCATTTCCCCCTAAATCGCCACTAACATTACCCATAGCGTAGGAACCCCAAATGTCGTAATATTCTTCTTCTTTGGTATGATATGCCGATGCAATAACCGAATAACTATTTTGTAAATTAGGTTTAAAAACACCTTTTAACGCGCTAAAATAGGTTTTATACTGATCTATTTCGCTGCCTTGGTATCGCACTTGCAATTCTTTAGCATCTTGTATGGTGCCAAATTTAGTACGTTTAAACAAAGGGGTATATTCATACACATTGCTTGATGCATTTAGTAACAAACTCCACTCCCACTTTGCCGATGGTTGATAGGTTATTAACGATTGTACATCTAAAAAACGAGGTTTATAATCTACATCAACATCTTGCGATTTTACCAATAAGGCATTGTTGCGGTAACGAAAGCCGGTTATTGCATTCCATTTTTTGTTTTTTGATGCCAAATCTACTGTTAAACCACCTCCTAAAATACTGGCATCGAACTGACCACCAAATTGTGTTGGTTTACGGTAGGTAATATCTAAAACCGATGACATTTTATCGCCGTATTTTGCTTGAAATCCACCCGAAGAAAAATCAACCTTATCAGTCATTGATGTATTTGTAAAACTTAAACCTTCTTGTTGCCCTGAACGTATTAAAAACGGACGATATACTTCGATATTATTTACATAAACTAAATTTTCATCGTAATTACCACCACGAACAGCATATTGTGTTGATAATTCGTTGTTAGAATAAACTCCTGGTAAGGTTTTTAAAAGGTTTTCTACTCCAGGGTTTGCTCCAGGAATACGTCTTATCACATCGGGTGATATTATAGTTGTTCCTTCAAAACGTTTTTTTAAATTTTGATCGATAACTATTTCTTTCAACTCTTCGGTTGGCTGGCTTAATCTAATGTTTAATTCTATTGCTTGATTTTCTTGTACATTTTCAACATACACAACTGGCATATAGTTTTCGGCCTGAAATTGTATAGAAACATTATTTGCAGGAGAAACTTCAAGGAAATAAAAACCGTTCTCGTTTGTTACAGTTTGCTTGTTTTGTACTTTTACCAAAACATCTTTTACAGGAACATCAAAGTCGTTCAACACAACTCCTTTAATTTGAGCCGTTTGTGCAAACCCAAATGCTGTAAATAAAGTAAATAAAATTATATAGGTGCTTTTTCTCAAAATATCAATTTTAATTAACCACTATTGTTTGTTCAAATGTAGTATTATTTCCAACACGGTCGGCAACTTCTAGTCGCAAAGTATTTGTACCGGTGTTAAATTTTTTATGGCTTAATTTATGAAATAATTTCTTTGTTTTATAATCATATTCAAATAAAATCCATTCGTTATTTAAAAAACCGTTATAGGTACCAATACCTGCTAGGTTATCTTCAATTTCAAAAACCAATTCATCGGATAGGTTAAAAGTTTGGTTGGCACTTGTAAAAGTAATGGTAGGCGCAACGGTATCTTGCACTAATTGATAGGTACCTAATTCTTTTGTGCGAATACGAAAATCGTTGTCGCGTTTCCAAGTTTCAATGTATTTTATCTTGTTACCATTTATTTTACCTATAAAAGTTTGTGCTTTGTTTGGGTAATTTTCGGGTACTAAAATTTTAATGTTTATATTTTTTTGAACTGGATATTCATCTTTATGTAAAACAATACCATTTTCAATAAAATTGATATCCATGTACACATCTTCAAAAAAAGTACGAGCATCCCATTCAACCGAAATATTTTTATCTTGAAAAGCATAATCTTTTAAATAATCAATAAATTTACCGCTTGGTTTAGTAGGCTCAATTGGTGTATAATCACTGTATTTTATAGGAATTTCAATGGTTTGTTTGTTGTTATGCACATCGTACACTTCAATTTTGTAATTTAAATCTTGGGCGTCATCAACCGCAATTTTTCCATTGTTTTTGTTTGTTTTTATAAAATTTAAAGGCAAATCGTTTACAACAAATAACTTTTGTACCCTATTGCCCGACTGTTGATAATACTTATAATCTATGTATTGATTTAAATATTTAGATTCATCAAAAGCAAACTCGTCAAAAACTACTTCAAAATGTTTAATACCATTTAAATATGTAATTAATTTGAAAATTCCGTTTTTACCTCGACTGTTATTTTGGGTATCGTGTGTGTTTATGCCAAAACCAATAGTTCCTTTGGCTTGAATAATATCACTACGGTAAGCATTGTTTGTTTTATTAAGTGCTACTTCAAAAAACGAATGTGTATTGTTAATTATTGTTTCGTTTGTTAACGGGTAAACATACACTCCGTTAATTATTGGCTGTTCAGTATCTGTAATTGCACTACTCAAGGCATAAAAAAGTGGATTTAAAACATGTTCGGTTTTGGTATTTCTAATTTCAAAATGCAAATGGGGTCCACCCGAACCTCCTGTATTGCCAATATATCCAATAACATCACCCTTTTTAACAGGTAATTCATTTGCTAAAGGAAACAACTCTACTTCAAACTGGTCTAATTTATATTGTTGATTGGTAACATAAGTAGCAATTGTATCGTTGTAAGCACTTAAATGTCCGTAAACTGTTGTAAAACCATTTGCATGTTTTACATACAATGCTTTACCATACCCAAAACTACTAACCTTAATGCGGTTTACAACACCATCGGCAGGAGCGTAAATTGGATCACCAATTTTATAATTTGAAGAAAAATCTACGCCCGCATGAAAATGATTTGGTCGTAACTCACCAAAAGAACCACCAACTAATAATGGTATTTTTATAGGTACATTAAACTGTTCTATAGTTACTTGCCCATAAGTATTTGTAAAAAATAACATCACAATTAAAAAACGATATAACATAGATAAAATTTTAAGAAAGAAGAAGATAACACAAAAAAAACGATTCAACAAAAGAAAAAGCTAAAAAAATTAAAAGGAAAACAATGTGGTTTATTGGTTTTTTTTTTTTAATTTCGGTGAATAAATAGTATTTTTGTATAAACTAGAAGCTAAATAGGTATGGAAAAACTAAGTGACATAACCAAAGCGGTTGAAACGAAGTTAACAAAGCTTATAAAGCATTTAGATACTGTTGTTAAAGAAAATGAAATTTTAAAAAATGAAATTTTACAACAACAAACACAGCAAAACGAATTGCAAGAAAGTTATATTGATTTACAACAAAAATACGATCAGTTAAAAATTGCAAATGCGTTATTGGGCAGTGAAGATTTTAAAAAAGATACCAAACTAAAGATAAATTCAATAGTTCGCGAGATAGATCATTGCATAGCACAATTAAACCTTACCAAAGATTAATTGTAATGGAAGAAAAAATAAAAATAAGAGTTTCAATTGCCGATCGTGTGTATCCCCTTACCGTAAATTCTGACCAAGAGGAAGGTATACGCGCAGCAGTTAAAAAAATTGAAGCAATGACCTTACAGCTTGAAGAGAACTTTGCTATGCGCGACAAACAAGATGTTTTAGCTTTTTGTGCATTACAATTTGCTTCTCAAGTAGAACAAAATAGAATACAAAACGAAGAAGGTTTAGACAATTCTAAAGAAAAATTAGTTGAATTTAATAAAAGTTTAGACACAATATTATTAAAATATCATATAAAGTAACAACCTATTTTTAGGTTTAAATTTACTGCTCACATTAGCTACTGTTTGATAAACTCAACACTAACAAATTAAAATGGGCGAAACTTTATCACTATAGCAAGCCATCTTTGAATGGATCCTAGAACGGTAAGATAGCTCAAAACTTGTTTTCCCGAGTTTATGCAACTCTTCTGATGTGGGCTTTTTTTATTAACTATTTACACATAAATGGAAGCAATATTAATCATTAGTGCAATTATAATTGGTGCCGGAATTGGTTTTGCAATTGCAAAATATATCGAAAAAAACAGCGCATCATCTGTAATAAAAAGTGCACAAAACGAAGCAAAAGGTATTTTAAAAGATGCTAGAGCCGAAGGTGAAACTATAAAGAAAGACAAGATACTTCAGGCAAAAGAAAAATTTATTGAATTAAAATCAGAACACGAACAAATTATTTTATCAAGAGATAAAAAAATTGCAGAAGCTGAAAAAAGAACGCGTGATAAAGAATCACAAGTTTCAAATGAATTAAACCGTGCTAAAAAAGCCGCAGACGAAAGTGAAAAAAGTATTAAAGACTATCAATTAAAACTTGAGTCGTTAGAAAAAAAACAAGAAGAAACCGAAAAGTTACACCGCATACAAGTTGAAAAACTAGAACAAATTGCTGGTTTAACTGCCGACGAAGCAAAACTTCAACTTGTTGAAAGTTTAAAAGCTGAAGCTAAAACACAGGCTATGGCTTATATACAAGATACTGTTGAAGAAGCTAAAATGACTGCGCAACAAGAAGCTCGTAAAATCATCATTAACACCATTCAACGCGTTGGTACCGAAGAAGCTATTGAAAACTGTGTATCGGTATTTAACATTGAATCAGACGATGTAAAAGGACGCATCATTGGTCGTGAAGGTAGAAATATACGCGCTTTAGAAGCTGCAACAGGAGTTGAAATTATTGTAGACGACACGCCTGAAGCTATTATACTTTCATGTTTTGACCCAGTTCGCAGAGAAATTGCACGTTTATCTTTACACCGCTTAGTAACTGATGGACGTATTCACCCTGCTAGAATTGAAGAAGTGGTTGCTAAAACAGCAAAACAAATTGACGAAGAAATTATTGAAACCGGTAAACGCACCGTTATTGATTTAGGAATTCATGGTTTACACCCCGAATTAATTAAAATGGTGGGGCGTATGAAATACCGTTCATCATACGGACAAAATTTATTACACCACTCACGCGAAGTTGCTAAATTATGTGGCTTAATGGCAGCAGAATTAGGTTTAAACGTAAAATTAGCTAAACGTGCTGGTTTGTTACACGATATTGGTAAAGTTCCTGAAACTGAAAGTGAATTACCACACGCATTGTTAGGTATGCAGTTAGCAGAGAAACATGGTGAAAAACCAGAAGTATGTAATGCTATTGGTGCCCACCACGATGAAATTGAAATGAACGCTTTAATTTCACCAATTATTCAAGTGTGTGACGCTATTTCTGGAGCAAGACCTGGTGCGCGTAGACAAGTATTAGACTCTTACATTCAGCGTTTAAAAGATTTAGAAGATATTGCCTATGGTTTTGGAGGCATTAAAAATGCCTACGCTATTCAAGCTGGTAGAGAATTACGTGTAATTGTAGATTGCGAAAAGGTTTCTGATGAATTAGCTTCTAATTTATCGTTTCAAATATCGCACAAAATACAAACAGAAATGACCTACCCTGGCCAAGTAAAAGTTACAGTAATTAGAGAAACCCGAGCGGTTAATATTGCTAAATAAAGCATAAAAAAACAGAGCATTAAGCTCTGTTTTTTTATTATATATCTTCTGCATCTTCAAAGTCATCTTCATTAGCAAACCAATAGCTATCAAGCATGGTTTTATCAACAAAAATTTCTAAACGTTCGGTTTCTTTTTCGGTTATATACAACCTTTGTGTTTTACCAATACTTTCAGACAAACGGTACATACGAGAATCATGACGTAAACGCAGTAATTCATCGGTGTTGTTTAAAACCAACATTTTTAATTGATTCACATCAAAACCTGCATTTCCAAACATAAAACTTAAACGCTCTGGCGTGCCAATTAACACATCAATTCCAATTGAAATTTGATTTTTATCTTCGTCTAAATCGGTTTTATCATGTGTCATAAAAATACGTAAATCGGTATACTTAGCCAATTTTTTAAACACACTTTCCATTTGTAAAGCTTGTGGCTTATCCTCGACAATAACCAACGCTCGCGGTGAAAGCAAAACAGCTTTTTCAAGGCGTTGTATTACTGAAATAGCAATAGCCAGTTCACGTTCTTCTTGATTTTCAATAACCAAAACTACATCGTTGCCTGATTTAATAGTTCCAAAAGCATCGTTAATAACAGTTGGCGCAACGGTTAAACCATTTTCAACTAAAGCTTGTTTTAAATGGGGATTTATCTTTTTTAAATTCATTTTGTATTACTTTGATGCGAACAATTCAACATCGGTTTTTGAAATTTCTTTACCGCCTAAAATAATTAAACGCTCTACAACATTTCTTAATTCGCGAATATTACCCGTCCAATCGTATTGTTTTAGAAGGTGTATCGCATCGGATGTAAAAACTTTTTGAGCGCTGCCGTTTTCCTCCGCTATTTTTTTTGTAAAATGTTCAATTAACAACGGGATATCGTCACGACGATCATTTAAAGCAGGTACTTTTATAAGGATAACCGCTAAACGATGGTACAAGTCTTCACGAAAACGCCCTTCCTCAATTTCTTTACGCAAATCTTTATTGGTAGCAGCTATTACACGAACATCTACTTTAATATCTTTATCGGCACCTACCCTAGTAATTATATTTTCTTGTAATGCACGTAAAACTTTTGCTTGTGCTGCCAAACTCATATCGCCAATTTCATCTAAAAAAATAGTTCCTTTATCAGCAGCTTCAAACTTTCCGGCACGATCTTTAACAGCCGATGTAAAAGCTCCTTTTACGTGGCCAAAAAGTTCGCTCTCTATCAATTCAGAAGGAATAGCAGCACAGTTCACCTCAACTAACGGATATTGAGCACGATTGCTTTTTTCATGTAAATTATGAGCAACAAGTTCTTTACCTGTACCATTTGGACCCGTGATAAGAACACGTGCATCGGTTTCGGCTACTTTATCAACCATTTGCTTTATTTGCATAATTGGCTCACTTTCACCAATCATTTGGTAGCTTTTGCTTACCTTCTTCTTTAATCGTTTGTTTTCAACCACTAACAATTTATTGTCTAATGCATTGCGAACGGTAGTAAGTAAACGGTTTAAATCGGGGGGTTTTGAAATATAATCAAAAGCACCTAAACGCATGGTATTCACAGCTGTTTCTAAATCGCCGTGACCTGAAATCATTATAAAAGGCACTTCGGGTTTTAATTTTTTAGCTTCTTGCAATACTTCTTCGCCGTCTTTCTTAGGCATTTTAATATCGCACACCACTAAATCAAAATCTTCGTTTTTAATTTTTTCTAAACCTTCATCTCCGTCGGCAGCTTCAGTTACTAGATAGCTATCATTTTCTTCAGCCAATATTTTAGACAATACTCTGCGTATTGAAGCTTCGTCTTCTATAATTAAAATTTTAGCCATATTTAATATTTAAGCCATTTTAAAAGTTCTTTCCAAGTTGGTTTTTTACCATACATTAAAATACCTACACGGTAAATTTTTGATGCCACCCAAACAATAGCTATAAAGGTAGCAAATAAAAGCAAAATAGACAGTGCAATTTGCCAAAAAGGCACCCCAAAAGGTAAACGCATAAGCATTACAATTGGCGATGTAAATGGAATCATTGAAAAAATAGTGGCTACTGTACCATGTGGTTCGTTCATTACTGTGAAAAAGCCAATGTAAACCCCTAACATTAAAGGCATAATTACTGGAAACATAAATTGTTGGGTATCGGTTTCGTTGTCAACAGCAGCACCAATTGCTGCATATAATGAACTGTATAGAAAGTATCCGCCTATAAAATATACAAGAAAATAAACCAACATGCTTAACAATGGCAGTTTTAAAAATTCGTTAAAATAAACTCCTAATTCATTAACTGGTGCATTTTGCATTGCCATTTCGGTTGTTGGCGTTGAAGTGTTTAAACCAAAAACAAAATTAGCAATAAACAATAAAATACCACCAACAATTGCCCAAATTATAAATTGTAAAATTCCTGCCAGCGTAGTACCTATAATTTTACCCATCATTAATTGAATAGGTTTTATTGATGAAACAATGATTTCGATAATACGATTGGTTTTTTCTTCAATTACACTGCGCATTACCATATTGCCGTAAATAATAATAAACATCATGATTAAATAACCAAAAACCGAACCTATTGCAACCTTCATTTCATTAAGCCCCTTAACCGTTTCTTCGCCTGATGCTTTGGTAAGATGCATGTTTACATCGATTTTAGATTTATCTAACAAAAGGGTATCAATACCTTGAATAGATAAATTTTTACGTTGTAATTTTTCTGACAATTTAGATTCAACATCGGCAATAAATCCTAAACTTGGACTGTCTTCTGAAACATATTCTATAGTTGTTTCGTATTCTTTTAAATTATCTTTTTTAGGGATAAACAAAACGCCTTCGTAATTAGCTTGCGATACGCTATCTTTTAAAATTTTAGAATCGATTTTAGAAACATCGTGGTATTTATAACTTTCGTTACTTTTAAATTCGTTTACAAACATACCCGATTCATCGTGAATACCAACATGTTTAATATCGGTTTTCATAGAACTTAAATACCCAATAAGCGCTGCAACAGCCACAAAAATTAGCGGACTAACAAACGTCATTATAATAAATGATTTATTTCTAACTTTAGAAATAAATTCTCTTTTAATAATTAAAGCTAAAACACTCATTAGTTAGCAGTTACGGTTTGAATAAAAATATCGTTTACACTCGGAATTTTTTCAGAAAAATGAGTTATTTGACCAAAAGCAAGTACATCGTTTAACAACTCGTTAGGTAACTTTTCACCCAACGAAACAGCCAATTTCAATTCGTTATCTAACGATTTAAAAGCCGTTTGGTTTATTTTATATTTAGATTTTAAAAAATCTGTTAATTGTTGTTGATTGTTAGCTTTTATACCTAAATCATAGCTATTTGTACGGAATTGTTTTTTAATATCAACCACAGAACCGTCTAACAATTTATTCGAATTATGTATTAGGGCAATTTCGTCGCACATTTCCTCTACACTTTCCATGCGATGTGTTGAAAAAATGATGGTACTGCCTTTTTGTTTCAATTCTAAAATTTCATCTTTAATAATATTGGCATTTACAGGATCGAAACCAGAAAAGGGTTCATCAAAAATCAACAATTTAGGCTGATGTAAAACAGTTACTACAAATTGTATTTTTTGCGCCATACCTTTAGATAACTCTTGAATTTTTTTGTTCCACCAATCGCCAATTTCTAACTTATCAAACCAATATTTTAGTTGTTTTTTGGCTTCATCTTTAGAAATTCCTTTTAATTGCGCCAAATACAAAGCTTGTTCGCCCACTTTCATACTTTTGTACAAACCGCGTTCTTCGGGCATGTAACCAATATGTTTTACATGTTTAGGATTTAGCTTTTCGCCATCAAGGAAAATTTCGCCACTATCGGGAAACGTAATTTGATTTATAATGCGAATTAATGAAGTTTTACCTGCACCATTAGGTCCAAGCAATCCGTACACACTTCCCTTAGGAATGGCTAAAGACACATTGTTTAAAGCGGTTTTATCACCATACTTTTTAACAACGTTATTTACCGTTAAGATATGATTCATAATTTAAAAATATACACAAATATACAAAGTAGTTAAAAAAAACCCATCCTTGTTTGCACAAGGATGGGAAAAATTGCTATGAAAAAGAAAATCCACCGTTTTATAAGTGTACCACAAAAGTACAAAACATTTTCATTTAAGAAAACATTTCTTTTACTTTTTCAAAAAAACTTTTATCGCCTTTCTGCGGATGTGGTATAAAATTTTCATCATTTTTCATTTTTTCAAAAAAATCTTTTTGTTCTTTTGATAATTTTTTAGGTGTCCATACGTTTATATGAATTAAGAAATCTCCGTTACCGTACCCGTTTAAACTTGGTAATCCTTTGCCTTTTAAACGTAATATTTTACCCGATTGTATGCCTTCTTCTATTTTAATGCGTACTTTACCATTTACGGTATCTACTTCTTTAAATCCACCTAAAACGGCGTCGGCAATGTTTAAATACAAATCGTAATGAATATTTTCGCCTTCGCGTTTTAAAAATTCATGTTCAATTTCTTCAATAGCAACAATTAAATCGCCAGGTACGCTGTTGGCACCCGGAGCATCGTTACCTTTACCTGAAACTTTAAGTTGAATACCATCTGAAACACCTGCTGGAATTTTTATTGAAACCGTTTCTTCGGCGGTTATCATTCCTTCTGCATCGGCACCTTGTGGTTTTTTATCTAAAGATTGCCCTGCACCTTGACATGTAGGACAAGGTGAAGCTGTTTGCATTCGACCTAAAATGGTATTTTGTACGCGCATAACTTGCCCCGAACCGTTACAAGTTGTACAGGTTTTATATGTAACACCGGCTGCTTGCACTTTGCGTTTTACCTTTACTTTTTTCTCAACACCATTTGCAATGTCTTCTAAAGTAAGTTTTACTTTTATACGCAAATTAGAACCTTTAACACGGCGCTGTCCGCCGCCGCCGCCAAAACCGCCAAAACCACCAAAGCCGCCAAAACCACTACCAAAGATATCTCCAAATTGGCTAAAGATATCTTCCATATTGTTAAAGCCACCGCCGCCAAAACCACCTGCGCCATCAAAAGCCGCATGTCCGTATTGGTCGTAACGTGCTTTTTTATCAGGATCGCTTAAAACTTCATAAGCTTCAGCAGCAAGTTTAAAGTTTTCTTCGGCTTCTTTATTCCCTGGATTTTTATCGGGGTGAAACTCAATTGCTTTTTTACGGTATGCTTTCTTTATTGCATTTGCATCAGCACTTTTATCAATACCTAATATTTCGTAATAATCTTTTTTCATTGTAGTATTTTATTGACCAATAACAACTTTAGGAAAACGGATGATTTTATCGCCCAATTTATATCCTTTTTCAATCACATCAACAATTTTTCCTTTTAGATCGTCGCCCGCTGGTATTTGTGTTACCGCTTCAGCAACATCAGCATTAAACACATCGCCTTGGTTTAATTCAACTAAACCTAAGCCTTTTGCCGACAAGTTGTCACGTAATTTTGTTGCAATTAAATTAAAACCTGTCAAATGTTCGCTTTCACCTAACTTTTCCATTTGAGAAATAGCTCTATCAAAATCATCTAAAACAGGTAAAATACCTTTCATTACATCTTCGTTTGCTGTTGTAAACAATTCAATACGTTCGCGAGCAGTTCTTTTTCTAAAATTTTCAAACTCGGCAAACAACCTTAAAAACTTATCTTTTTCTGCAGCTAACTGCTCATTTAAACGTTCTGTTTCAGACAATTGCTCTGTAGTATCTACATTTTCGTTTTCAGCTATTTGTTGTTCAGCATTTTGCTGTATGTTGTTTTTTAAATCGTCTTTTTCCATTATTACAAACTATTATAATCAACTTATAATAAACAAAAGTAAAGCCACATTTATTTTTTAGACAAATTGGCAGTTTTAAAAAAATTAATCTATATTAAGAAATGCTAACAGACTTCATTTTTTAATTTGTTGGTATTAGTTTTTAAATATCTTTGCAATGAAAATTAATAATTGAATTATGAAAAAAAATGTATTTGCTTTAGTTGCATTAGCGGCATTATCGTTAACTGCATGTAAAAAAGAAAACGCAACTGTTGAAACTGACGCGGTAGAAGCTGATGCACCGGCTGCTGATGCAGTTACTTATAACGCTGTTGCTGCTGAATCTAAAATTGACTGGATTGGAAGCAAAGTTTCTGGTGACCAACACGCTGGTACTATTGCTTTAAAAGAAGGTATGGTAATGGTGGCAAACAATATGGTTACAGGTGGTAAATTTACAATTGATATGAATACTATCACTGTTACCGATATTACTGATGCTGAGAAAAAAGCTGGTTTAGAAGGCCATTTAAAAGGTGCTACTGCAGAAAATGCTGACCACTTTTTTAACGTATCAAAATTTCCAACTGCTACTTTTGAAATTACTAAAGTTGCAGATGAAAACGGTAAACAAATGGTAGAAGGTAATTTAACTATTAAAGAAGCTACACACGGTATTAAATTTCCTGCAACAGTTACTGTTACAGAAGGTGACGTTACAATTGCTTCGGATGAATTTGAAATTGATAGAACTAAATGGGCTGTTAACTACAACTCTGGATCTATTGTTAAAGATTTAGGCGATAAAGTGATTAACGATAACATTAAATTGAAATTTGTTGTAAAAGCAACTAAATAATTTTAAAAAATCCCGATTAATCGGGATTTTTTTTGCTTTAAACACATTAGCAAAAGGTTAAAATCTTTTAGTTACTACTTTCTAAATGAAGGTAACCTACTTTTTTAATCCATTGATTTTGTCCGTTTCTATCGTACATATATTCTACCACATAGTAATAAGTACCTGTAGGTAAACTTTCACCGGTATTAATTACATCAACACCTTGGGCAGTTCCTTTAAAAACATTTCCTGTACTATCGTAATTTTGTGTTTGATAAACAATTCTACCCCAACGGTTATAAATAGTTACGCTGTTGTTTGGAAAATAATTAATGTTATCAATAATAAAATAATCATTCATTCCATCACCATTTGGTGTTACTCCGTTGTAAATAACAACATCACCTGGGCTTAAAACATTTTCTTTTATAGTTGCTAATGTAAATACACCAAAACCTTCCACATTTATAGGTGTAGATACCGTTTGGTTTGCATGATCTGCAATTCCACCTTCATCTACCCAAAGTTTCTGGTTTGCATCCCAACGTACAATGTGTAATAAATCAGGATTCTTTGTTAAATCTGTTGGTGTAGTACGTAGATCCCATGAAAGAGTTAAAATAATTGAATTTTTTGAAGGTGTACTTTGATTAACAATCCAATATTCAGTGTTATTTATTGTTTGTAAAACTCCAGTCCGACTTTCGTGCGGATATTTTACATTACTGTTTTCTAAAATATATTCGCCGGTATATTGTTCATTATTTGAAATAGGTGCCGAAATACCTGCAAATCTATAATAGCCTTTATCGCCAATTGGATATTTAAAAGCTTCGTTTCCTACTTTTCCAACTTCGCCTTGTAAATGACTTTTATCGGTGGTGTTTATATGATTTGATCCTTTTAAAAACACAAACGATCCTCCTTGTTCTTTATTCATTAAAACCACACCATTGTATAAGTTTACGGTGCCCGCAGTTGTTATATCGTTTGATAAATTAAACGCAGTTTCGGTTTGGTTTTTATTGAAAAGTACGTCGTAAAAACTACTTGGTGATGTTCCTGCAATTTTTTGCATTTCGGGCATTAAACCTTCAAAAACCACGTAACCAGTTGTTTTATTTGTACTGTAACTAAACAAACCTTGGTTGTTGTAATGTCCATAAAAATGAATAGCGCCATCGTTCAAAACATTCCCTGTTTGCTCGTTTGTAAAATCAAAATACGTTGAAACTTGTGTACCTGAATTAACAGCTAAATTACCTTTATTGACTGTTTGGCATAATCCTAATAAAGGAAAAACCAAAAAGATATATACTATTTTTTTCATGATTTTTAGTATTTAAATTCATCAAAGGCTTTATGTAAATTAGTTTATTTAGCTTTTTGATAAATCATTGGGTTAGAAATCACTACACTTTGTCCTTTAAGACTAACATAGGTATGATTTGGTCTATTCACATCGTATCCTGGCGTTGAAATGGTATAAGGCGTTGGATCTGTTGATAGTGCACTTACATTACCAGGCGGTGCAGTAGCAGTAACAGATGCCCTATTATATACACCTTTATTTACAAAAATATCGTTACTTGTTACCGAATAAACAACCGTATAAGTCCAAGTTTCTGTAAGATCTAAAATATTGTTTAAATTCGTATCTCCAGTAGGAATTACAGATAAATTCCCTCCTAACAAAGGATCGTTAACAACAATATTAGTTAAAGCAATTGTTCCATTGTTTTTAACTGTAATGGTGTACGAAATTGTTTCGTTAGGCTGCGCAATATTGTCGTTATTTAAATCGTTAAACGTTCCTTCTTTTGTAATACTTACAGCAGCCGTACAAGCTGCATCAATTTGCAGTTGAAAAGCGGGTGCATTAGCAATACAAACTGTTTGACCTTGCGGTATAAATTGTACTCTATAAGTATAATTTAAATCTGTAGATTGTAAATTATTAATGGTATAAGTAATACTTGTGGCACCGGAAATGTTTGTCCAAATTACACCATCTGAACTGCGTTGCCATTGATAGGTTGTTCCCCCAAAAGGATCGTTTCCTTTATCTGAAGTTGCCGTTAACGTAACATTTTGACCATAACACACATAAGAAGAAGAAATACTTATAGTAGGCACAATGTAATTTGTAACTGTTAAACCATTTAGTTGTTTACAATATCCTGTTAAATCAACCTCATCGGCAGTAAAAACATTTAATCTACCAATTACATCGTATTTCGGAATTTGAGTAAAAGTGTACGTCCATGTATTACCTGTACCTGTAACGGTTTCTGTTTTTAAAACTCGTGAAATACCACCTGACGGAGTACCAATTACTTGCATTTGTAAAGTTGGTCTAGTTGTAGCACTATTGTCTATCCAGTTTTTTGTAACTGTTACATCTACTGGTGGAGCCTGTACATTTAATATCATAGTACCAGAAACATCAAAACCACCTGCACCTGCCGTTACTGAATAATTAACAGTACCGTTAGGAATATTTACACCTGTTAAATCAAATTCAAAAATTTCCCAGTGAAATGTATTAGATGCTGTATACGTTGTACTTCCTATTGTAAATGTAGATGACCCATTATCACATACTTTTGAAGTTGAAGTAATTGTATTTGCATTTCCAATAGTTATATCTGTAGCGTGCTTATTTCCTTGATTATCCATTTCAGCTGCAACATACAATTTTGGGACAGTAGAGCCCGTTGTCATCCCAACAAAAACGTATTTAGGTACTAATTTATTATTGGTTGATGTACCTGTAACTGTTGCGCTTACTAATACCGAATTTGAATCTAACGTAAATGTACATTGATTTTGCGCATTTGTATTGGTTGATATTATTAAAAATAATCCAATTAAATACAACAACGTTTTATGTTGAAACAATAGCTTATTGATATGTAATTTTAGTTTCATCTTAAAAAATTTAGATTCATAAACATTCTCTAAATTAGGTTCGTTTTACATTAAAGTAAACTGAACACGCTATTTCACAACAAAAACAATGTTTAAATATGTTGAAGCAGTTGCATTTCCTATTATATCATACGTCATTACACCATTTGCATCTATGCTAATATTACTAAAAACGGCTGTATCATAATATGTAATATAATATTGCAATTGAGTTGCTGTAAAAGTAGGTATAGCTGCTGCTGCACCTGTACTTTTAACTAGGGGCGTACCGAATTGTGTTGAATAAGCTGCATACAAATCTTTAGTGAAACCGGTTCCTAAGGTTGTTGTATCAAAAAGCACAGCTGGCATGTAAAAGAACGTTGGCATAGCCGAATTGGTCGCTTTCCACTCTAATGTACTTCCTGAACCTGTAGCTGTTAAAACTTGACCTGCTGTTGGTAAAGTAGCATTTACATTAACATCCTGAATTTTAACAACTTTATTATTATTAATAGGACCTGTTACATTACCTATTAAATTTACATTCGATTCGTTAATAGCTAAACTACCATCTGCAGCTACTGTAACTTCTTCACCAGTTGCAGCAGATTGCTTTACCACGCCTAACGCAGTTCCATTAGCTGTTGCTACGTTTACTTTATATGCATCGGCTGTTGTTCCTGTTCCTGTAACTGTTGTGTTGGTGCCATTTGCTAGTTTGGTTTCTGAACCATCTGGAGCTGCTGGAAAGGTAACATCTACTTTATATTTTTGTAAATCGGTTGTACTTGACGGATCTAATGTTGCTGTGGTATTTGTACCCGAAATTACTTCGTATTTTACTTGATTGCTTTGTAAATTGCTTTTTGTGAACAACGCTCCAAAATCGGTTCCTGATGTAACCAAATTTGTAGCATCGGCACTTACCACTTTTGCCGTTTGTGCAGTGCCCGATTCTGGCGTATAACTTATTCCGCTTGCGTCTTGTGTTAAACTTGTAATGGTTTCTTTTAAAACAACATCGGTTCCTGCTTCGTTTTTATATGTTCCTATAGTATTCCCAGCCGACAATGTATTGGTTAACGTAGTAACTGTTTCATTTACAACTACATCGGTTCCCGCTTCGTTTTCATACGTTCCTATTGCATTACCGCTTGATAAGGTGTTGGATAATGTTGTTACAACATCGGCTACAGGAGCTGTCCAAATGGCTTTTCCTGCGCTATCTGTTGTTAAAACTTGTCCCTCGGTACCTCCTTTTATTTTTGCTGGAGTTACATTTTCATCAACTATTTTTATTGTTGTAACGGCATCGGTTTTTAAGTTTGCGGCGTCGATTACATCATTGGCAACTTCTGTAGCATTTAAAGGGCCTGTTACTTCACCTGATAAGGTAGTGTTTGATAAATTAACTGCTAAAACACCATTGCTTACATTTACCGTTGGATTGGTTGCGGCCTCTTGCACCACACCTAATTCTGTACCATTAGCTGTTGCTACGTTTACTTTATATGCATCGGCTGTTGTTCCTGTTCCCGTTACTGTTGTGTTGGTGCCATTTGCTAGTTTGGTTTCTGAACCATCTAAAACAACATTTAACTTGCCATCAGTATCTACATTTAAACCTGTTCCAGGCATCACCACTCCTAATGTTGATGCTGTTGCCTTATCTACCCCAATTTTATAATCGCGAGTATTAACAGCATCAGTCTCTAAACCAACTGTTTGTGTTTTATCAATCGTTACATATGATTGATCTGTAGAAACCGTAGTTGTTGTATTGGTATCAACAGTTGCAGTTGGAAAATTAACACTAATAACCCCATTTGCATCAACATTAATATTATTACCTACTTGTACAACTCCTAAACTTGTTTCGGTAGCTTTATCAACCGATAAATTAACATCTGCTAAAACAGCGTTAGCTTCGGAATTGGCTGCATTTACTTTTAATGGACTAGTTGTTGTTAATGCTTTAGAATCGGAAACATCGGTAGTTTTTAGAGTTGAAGGTGTCCAAACACCTGCTACTTCTTTTAAAACCTGTCCTGTAGAGGGGGCTGTTGCACTTACAGGAAAATTTTGTATTTTCTGAACTTTATTTGTTAAAATTGATCCAGTTACATCGCCCGCTAAATCGTTTACCTCAACTTTATAAGGATTGCTTGCGGTACCGTTTCCGGAAATTGTTGTGGTATTACTATCTTGTAAAACGGTTGTTCCTATAGGAACCCATTTGGTTCCATCAAAATAATAAAAACCTTCTGGTACATTTGATATGCTTGTTGCATTATAAACTAATAAACCTTTTGCAGGTGTTACAATTGGTGCGTTAATGGCATTGCTAACCCATGTTAAATTCATACGTGGAATTAACAAGCCTTTGTTTGTTGAAGCAATTTCTAACGCAGCCGACTTATCCGGATTATTTGTACCAATTCCTTGCTGGGCAAACACGCTTGTGGTGCTTGCCAAAGCAAGAATTAAACTTATATTTAAAATTGTTTTTTTCATAATCCTTTATTTAATGGTTTAGTATCCAACCACGTACCAAGCCATTCCATCTGATTGCAACAACCATGCTTGATATGGATTAGAAGATTCAATTTGATTAGGACCAGCAAGTCCATCAATCATACTGCTACTTGTAATACGCACCTCATTTGTATTAGCTGCATTTGTAGCAATTAATTTTACGTAAAAACGCTTTCCTTTATTTTCGGTAGTTGCTGCAGGTATCGTTACAATTACGTGGTTACTTGTAGCATCAACCAAAATGGTTTCATCGGTTGCCAATGCTGCATAATCGGCTGTTTTAGTAGCAATTGCATTAGCTGTGTTAATATTTGCTTTTCTAACTACATTATTAGCATCAATTACTAAAACAGTTTTATCAGCATCAGTATAGTCTTGTAAACCTGCTAAAGCCAATGTATTAGTAGCATCGGTTGTAATAGTTGTAGCCTCGGTTAAAGCGCCACCTAATTTTACAAAATCATCACTGCCTACATTTAAACCATTTTTTGCATTTACGTCTAAAGCTTTAGTCGTTGCATTGCGTACCAAACCTGCACCGGCAGTATCATCATTTAATTTTGCTGCTGTAACTGCATTATCTTTTATATTAATGGTAACATCTTCTAACAACGCTTTGTTTGTTGGTGATGTTACATCTAAATCTGTTGATGATAATGTTTTGCCCGCAGTAATATCTGCAACTGTTAATGTAGACGGTGTCCAAACACCTGATACTTCTTTTAAAACCTGACCTGCAGTTGGAGCTGTTGCACTTACCGCTACATTTTGAATTTTAGCAACGGTATTGTTATTAGCTGCACCGGTAACATCGCCATTTAATGTAATATTTGCTAAATCGGCACCTACTTTAAATGTTTTTAAATCGACCGTAGAACCCGTAGTATCAATAGTTATTCCGGTACCTGCGGTTACATCGTATTTAATTTGTCCCGTTTGTATTGCTTCTTTTAAATCTTGAGTATCTTCTACACCGTTAACCGAAGATTTTAACACGGTACTGTTTGCATCAATTGATAAATCGTTTGAATTAATGATAGATGCTGTTGCTACATCGCCATTCACAGTTGATGTCATGGTGTTTACTGATGAACTTAAATTATTGTCGATACCTTTGTCAACAATTTGTTTAGGGGTTGCAACTTTTACTTCGCCAGTTTGGTAGTGACCTACAGCCACAACTTGATCGGTCATATCAGTCACCTGAGTTAATCCTTGAACCATTACTTTATGGCCGGCAGTAACCAAAGTGGTATCTTCTGTTAAAGTTCCACCTAATTTTATGGTATTACCAACTTTAGTTAAACCATTTGTAGCTTCCATAATATCGTCATAACTTACCCAAGTTGTTTGTAATTCGGTACCAACCATAGTTGTTGCTAAAAATTGCTTTTCGGTTGCAGCAGGTACAATTTTAACTTTATAATCGGTTGTTGTGCTGCCGTTTGCATTTGTTGTTGGTGTACCAACTACTGATAAATTTTGACCATCTTGAGTAACAGTTACTTTGTCTTGATTGCTTTCATCGGTAAAAGCGATCCATTTACTTAAAGTAGTGTTATAATAATAAAACCCCTCGTTTAAAGCTGAATTTACAGTTGTATTGTAAACCAACAATGAATTAGCTGGATTTACAATTGTAGTAACATCGGTTAAACTTGTTAAAGTAACCCTAGGGATTAATAAACCTTTATTTGGCGATTTAATTTCGATTGCTGAAGATTTATCGGGACGATTTGTACCAAAACCTTGTTGTGCTATTGCATTTGAAGATGCTAATACTGCAAAAGCGAACGATATAGTGTAAGTAATTTTTTTCATGATGCTAAAATTTTAGTTGATAATTATTGCTTATAGTAGTTTGTTTGTTCGTATTTTAAAATTTATTTACAATTTTCCAATTGGTTCCGTCTGACATAAAATCCCATCCGGTGAATGGCAATGAGGTGTACATGTCAGGCTCCCCATCAATAGAACCACCAGCCGTTACTACGTTTACATAAGTAGTATTTGCCATATCGCTTTTTTTAATGGTTAGCTTACGACCTTTAATGCCAACAGGGTTTGGCAATGTTATGGTTATATCTGAAGTTGCTTTTCCTAAAACCACCACATCAGCATTTGTAATTGTATAATTTTGATTTACTTCTACAATATTGTTTGCAGCCCAACCATTTGTACTTAATTCACCATTAGCATTAATGAATACGGTTGGATTGGTTTCAGCTTCTTTAACAACACCTAAAACAGTATTAGTAGCTGTTGGTACATGAACTTTGTATTCTGTATTATCACCAGAAATTGTGTTTGTTACCGTTGTATTAGTTCCGTTAACTACGGTAGTTGTTTTTTGTCCGTTTTGAATGGCTTGTTTTAAATCTACATTTGATGTAACCCCGTTAACACTTGACGTTAATGTTGTTCCAATAACAGTTAATGAATTATCGTTAATGATAGGTGTTGTATCATTTTTTCCATTAACGGTAACCGATAACGTATTAGCAGCTGAATTTACATCAACATTTGTATTTAAATCGGTAAGTTGTTTAAAAGAAGCTACTTTTAATTGACCCGTTAAATCATCTACCAGCATTGTTTTGTTTGTATTAGATAACACTGTAACTGGCAAGCCAGTAATGTTTAAACTAATGCCGTTGGTTGAAATTGTTGTTTCTTCAATTAAAGCTCCTCCTAAAACCACGTTATTATCAACTGAAACATGTAATCCGTTTTTAGCTTTTAATAAACCAGCTATGTTAACGGGATGTGTATTTGCATCAGAGTCGGTGATTGTTATAATGTTTGAAGTTGGATTAAACGAAACATTAGTAATAGTTGTGTTTTTTGCTAAAGGTGTTAAATCTACCGTTACATTATTTCCTTCAGAATCAGTTAAAGTTAGAATGTTTGTAACAGCATTAAATAAAAAACTATCATTTGTAGTATTTTTTAAATTAAAAGTGTGCGTTACGTTACGTTCATCAACGTAGGTTAAGGTGTGAGTTGCTTCGTCATAACTTAAAACAGTTAACACATCTAAACTTATGTCTGTTGCTGTTAACATTTTATTCCAATGATTGTTGTACCAATAATAATACCCCGGTGTAAGGTTAGCGGTAGTATTGTTATTATAAACCAATAAAGATTCTACATTTCCGTTAGAAATTGTAGTGGCATCGGTAATACTTGTTAGCGATACCCTAGGAATTAGTACCCCTTTATTATTTGCTATTACATCTAACTGGGCAGAGTTGCTAGGTGTTAATGTTCCTATACCTACCTGGCTATATGAATTACAAAAGAAGAGTATAATTACTATTAAAAATACTTTTGCTTTCATATCTTAATTACTTAATTTCTAAATTCTTAATAAATTTAAGTTTGTTTTTTTATACATAAAAGAACAAACTATTAGCCCATAGCGCTTTTGTGTTACTACTTATATTAAAACAAGTAAATTTTCACATTTAAACCGCTTTTTTTCTATTTTGTAACTATTATTTTTTTATATTAAATATTAAACTTTAACAACATATCAAATTTAAACACAATAGAAACAATTATTTGTAGTACCATAAACATACTATTTATAGAACTTGTTCTACAAATAGAGACAAAACATTCGTTTTTTTAACATTTTAATTTACGAAAAATCATAATTTTTTACATTTAAAACATTTAAAATACATATACTCTAAACACTACTTTTTAACACAAAACTTCATTAAAACATATTATTTTACAAGTTATTTTATTAACAAAACAAAAAAGGCTAAAAGTATAAATTATACTTTTAGCCTTTTTAAACTAGTTAATACTTTCTTTTAAAGCTCTAGAACAATAAATTCTGATCTTCTATTTTCTTCGTGCCTTTCGTCGGTACACTTTACTCCATTTTTACATTCATTCATTAATTGAGTTTCACCATATCCTTTATAAGTAACACGTGCCGCATCAATTCCTTGATTTATAATCCACAGCGCAGTTGATTTAGCTCTGCGTTGCGATAATTTTTCATTATACAAATCAGACCCACGACTATCGGTATGTGAACGTACATCAATTTTCATACGTGGATAATCTTTTAAAACTTCAACAACTTTAGCAAGTTCTACTGCTGCATCGGTACGAATATTATCTTTATCGTAATCAAAATAAATAGGTTTTAGTTTTAAAACTTTAAATAAATCATCGTTTTTCTTCACCTCTACTTTTTTAGGATGAAGCACCAATTTATAATCAGTTACACCTGAAGTTGCATTTAAAGTAACTGTTTCTGTGCTATTTACATAACCCTCTTTAATTGCTTTAATTTGATATGTACCTCCGCAAACAAAATCCGTATTAAAACGATATCCGCTGTTAGTGAATGTGTTGGTTGATGCTATTGATTGATTATTAGCATTAAAAAGTTCTAAAGAAACATTTGGAATAATATTTTGCGTTTTAGCATCGATAACTGTTACTGATAAATCCTGTGAACAACCTAATTTTAAAGGTTTTGCTTCAATAAAACTGTAAATATCATCGTTACCTTTACCGCCTTTTCGGTTGGATGAGAAAAAACCTGCTTTTGAATTAAAATCAATAAAATAGGCGAAATCATCGAAATTTGAATTTATGGGTTCACCTACGTTTTGAACATCATAAAAACTACCATCGTCTTTAATTTTTACAGCGTATACATCTAAACCACCTAATCCCAAACGGGCATCAGAAGCAAAATACAATTCGTTATTGCTATTCACAAAGGGGAACGTTTCTTTACCCGCAGTGTTTATATGTGCACCTAAATTAACAGGTACGCCGTAATTATTTCCGTTAATTGAAACTTTCCACAAATCAGCATCGCCAAAACCACCTTCTCTATCAGATACAAAGTACAACGTACTTTCATCAGGACTTAAAGTAGGATGTGCTGTGTTAAAATCGTCGGCATTAAAAGGAAGTTCGGTTATATTTTGCCAAGTGCCATCAACCAATTCTGCCTTATAAATTTTAAGTCGGGTTGCTTTTGAACTATCGTACCCGCGTTTGCCATTTATCATATTATTGCGCGTAAAATACATAGTTTTTCCATTTGCCGTAATAACCGCAGATGCTTGATTTAGTTTGCTGTTAACTTTACCATTTACTTTTTTAGGCTTATTGTTTTCGCTTAAATTTAATGTATATAATTTTGTAAAAGCAGCGTTGGTCCAAGTATGTATATTTTTAGCAAATGAACCTGTATCACGTGCACTTGTAAAATATAAATTAGCATTGTGAACAAAACTGCCATAATCAGCAAAAGTTGTGTTAGTTGCTAAATTTGTAACATCGTTGTATCTACCAGAATTTTCGACAATTTGTTTTCGTTGTGCGTCATTATTTAAAATGATTTTTTGTAATTGTGAGTTATTCTGCGTTTTTTCTACAAAAAGTTCAAAATATTTTTTTGCCTCTGCTGTATTCCCCATATGCTGTAATGTTTGAGCATATCTATAAAAATATTCTGCAGAAATATCTGCCGTATTAAATTGGGTAAACAGTTGCTCATAAAAAGTATGTGCTTGAGTATAACGTGCATTAAAAAAATGTGCATTTCCTAATTTTTGAAGCATATCCGCATTAGAAAAACCGCGAGTAAATACTTTATCGTAAATTGTAGCAGCTTGAGTGTACGACCATTGATCGTACTTTTTATTTGCTTTTTTTAAACCCGCTTGTGCAAATGCCATAGTATTTCCTAAAAATACAAAAAACGCTAAGGCAATTATTGTAAATCCTTTTTTCATGTTTTTTATTTTTAGAAGAATCGTGGGGTATTCACCTTACGAAACATGTTAAACAATTCAAATCGCAAAAAAAGCTCGTGCGAACCATTATTGTAATTTGCTAATTTAGTTGTATCGGCATCGTAACCATAACCAACAAATAAACTATTAGTAATTTGATAACCTAGCATTCCACTCCAAGCGGCTTCCCAACGATAGGCTGCACCAACAGTAAGCTTTTCATGCACTAACAAGTTGGCCGAAAAATCGGCTTGTAATGGCGCACCTTTTGTAGCTTTTACTAAAAAAGTTGGTTTTAATAATAATACCGGATTAATTTCAAACACGTGTCCTCCTATGAAATAATAGTTCATACGTTGTTGCATGTTGCTTTGAATATTGTTATCAAAACGTGTGGTTTCTAACATATTAGGTATAGAAAAACCTGCATACGATTTATTATTGTGCCAATAGATACCTGCTCCAATATTAGGATTAAACTGACCTTTAATATCCGTTTCAAAATTGTGATCGTTAGGATTGTATGTTAACAATTCTGAATAAGCAACGTTTAAAAAGTTACCCGAACCTTTTAAACCAAATGCTAATTTGCTTCCGTAATTGTTTAAATTAACAGTGTACGATAAATCAACATTAATTGTATTTTCATCTATAATTCCTAAAGCATCGTTTACAAAACCAACGCCTAAACCAAGTTTAGAATCGCCAAGTGGTGTATTTATGGAAAAAGCATTTGTTTGTGGAGCACCTTCTAAACCAGCCCATTGGGTACGGTGTAAACCAAATATACTTAATGCCCCCCTACTGCCCGCATAGGCTGGGTTTACGTTAACGGTGTTGTACATGTATTGTGTGTACTGAGGATCTTGTTGTGCTGTGGCAGATAAGCTTACTAAAGCTAACAAAGCCTGTACGATTTTTAATCTTTTCATTGCCTATTAGATTTAGTTATTGTTTTCTAAATGTAGGTGTCCTACTTTTTTAATTAATTTATTTTCACCATTGCGGTTATATAAATATTCTACCACGTAATAATACGTACCCGAAGGTAGTTTTTCTTTAGTATTGGTAGTTTGGTTGGTTGAAACGTAACCTTTAAAAACATTTCCGTTTGAATTGTAATTAGTGGTTTCGAATACTTTTCTACCCCAACGATTAAAAATAGTTACCGAGTTATCAGGAAAATAATTAATGTTATCAATAATAAAATAATCGTTAACCCCATCGTTATCGGCAGACACTCCGTTGTAAATAACTACATCGCCTGGATTGTTATACTTTTCTTTTATTTTGCCAATGGTAAAAATGCCAAAACCTTCTACATTAACTGGTGTGGTAATTGTTTTTGCGTTCATATCAACAATTCCACCTTCATCAACCCATAAATTTTGTTTAGCATCCCAGCGAACTACATGTAAATTAGCGTTATTTGAAAATGCTGCAGGTGTGGTTTGTTGATGCCATGACAAGGTTACAATAACCGACCCTGTTGTAGCATCGGCTTTATTAATTTGCCAATATTCTGCATTATCAACCGCCTCTATTATACCTGTTTTATCTTTATGTGGATACATGTTATTGGTATTGGCGATAAAATACTCGCTTGTATACAAAGCATTTGTATTTTCTGGTGCTGATATAGCTGCCATACGATAAAATCCTTCTTTACCAATTGGAAAAGTAAATGCGTTGGCACCTTGCTTTTCAACCATACCTTGTGCATAACTTTTATCACTAGCATTTATTTGCTTGGCATTGTTACCAAACATCATTTGGCCACCATTTGCATTATTTATTTTTACAATACCATTGTTAAAATTACCGGTACCATTTATGATAATATCACTGTTTAGATTAAAAAAAGCAACCGAGTTATTAAATAATACATCAAAATGTTTAGATGGTTGTTCGCCAGCAATAAGTTGCTCTTGATTGCCTTGAAAAACTGTATATCCCGTAGTTTTAGAAGTGGTATGCGTAAACAAACCGTTATTTGTATAATTTTTATAAAATTGAAATTCACCATCGTTAAAAACAATTCCCGAATTTCTGTTTTCAAAATTTGCATGCGTTGCAATTAGCGTATTGGGCAATACATATAGCTGCCCTTTATTTACTGTAATTGCATTGTTTTGTGCAAAAACAGCCATACCAAAAGGTGCTAATAGCATTAGTGCATTTGTATAAATCTTTTTCATAGTTTATGATTTTAAATGAAACCTTTAAAACATATAATTTGTTAAATGAATAAATTTGTATCGCTTTTGATACAAAATCACAAACTATAAATTGGAAATTTTGTAAATGTATAATGATATTTTACCATCGGTTAACGCACTTAAAGAAATGGTAGAAGAATCTACACCAAAAGTAACGGTATCATTTGTATTTAACTGAACCATAGTTTCCATACTTGTAGATGTTAATGGAACTTGTACCAAACCTAAACCAAGTACACTTACACGTACACTTTCAAAAAGTTTTTCTTCAATTAACTGTGCATTATTTTTAATTAGCACTAATTTTTTATCGCCTAAAACTCCTAAATCTACTCCTGAGTCTAACTCTACACTGTATCTAACAACATAAACGCCTGAACTTGGTACTGTGTAAACCCCACTTGAAAAAAGGGCAGAGTTACCCACTTTAGTATCGGTACTAGTAACATTAATTTTATTCCAACTTTGTCCACTAATACCTAAACTCAATAAATTCCAAGCTCCATCTTTAGAAGCGCTATAAACAGTTGTGTTCTTAGCACCAGCAAAATTACCAATGTCACTAGGGTTTAATACCCTTTGCCATTTAGTACCATCGTTATAATATTGTCCTGGAACAACATCTCCTGCTGTAGCTGTATTATAAACTATCATACCTGCTACATGTGCGCTTAAAGGCGATGCCAATGTGGTTACCGATAATGCTACGCGTGGTAACAATACCCCTTTATTTGTAGCTTCAATATCTAACATAGCATTTACGTTTGGTGTACCATCGGTTCCACCTATTTTAACCTGTGCAGATGCAACAGCACTAATTAATATTATTGATAATATACTTATTCTCTTTTTCATAGTTTATTTTCTTTTAAAAAAATTTTTAAGCCTTCTTAAATGAGATAAAAAGGCTTTTAGATTAATATTTTATATTTACGGTGTTACCGAATATTCAACAATTACTTTAATACTAAAATTAGCACCTACTGCTTCTGGTAAAACCACAAACATGTTTCCGGTACCAATTTTAAATGATAACAAATCTCCTGAAACAGATACACTTGTTGTTGCTGTATTAATTATTTGGTTTGTTGAAGCATTAAGTATGGTTATTCCAACCACATCGCCAATAGTTCCGCCCATATCATCTAATGTTATTGTTGAAACATTTGCAGTATTTTGCGTAACCGTTGCGTTAAATATTCCTTTGTAAATAAAGCCACCGTCTATCCACGTATCGCCTGTATTTACAACAGTTGTGCTAGAAAAATTATCACCTAATTGGTTTTTTATTGCTTGTTTTTGAACTGCTGTTGCATTTGTAATTGCGTTAACAATTGTTTGAGCAATATCTATTAACTCTTTTACTCCTGTTGAAGGGTTTATGGTATAAAATGAAAAAGCTGGAATAGCTAATTGCCCCGCCGGTGTACCTGCAGCAATATCAACTTTTGTAAAATATACATTTCCGCCTTGGTTAAGTAAATTAGTTATTGCGTTTTGTACGTTTGCATTGTTTTCAATAGACCATTGAACATCAGCTGTTACATCGATATAATTTTTTACCGACGCATTTTCAGTAACATATTCGTAAACAATTTTATCAATTGCTTTTGGGTCAGAAGTCACTTGCGTATAAGCAGCATTATCTGTACTTTTTGCAATAGTTGTTTGCGTTTCATTTGCTGTAACTATATCTTTAAAAGCGGTGTTTGCAACTGGCACCCAAGTTTTTGTAGTGCTGTTCCATTGTTGAAAACTAGCTTGTCCGGTACCATCTAAAACAATTTTTGTAATACCGTTTTCTAAAGCATTCATTGAAATGTATTCAATATACTCTTCAACCGTATAATAAGTACCTGGTGTTGTTGTTTCAATTGTTGTGGTTTGGTCTAATATAGTTTCAAAATTTGTTGCAACACCCGCAACAATATCAATTTCATATACACCTGCAGGTAAGGTACCAGGTGTCCAACCATTAATGATAGCTTGCGTTGGCAACGTTACCACTCCTGAAGCATCTGTAACCGATTGTATATAGGTTTCTGATAAATAATATTGTTTCATTGCAGCGTTTGCAACATTTGTTTTAACAAGCATTGTTTTAGATTCTGTACCACGTATTAAACTTTTAATATCGTTAGTTATATCCTTTTTAACATAATTGGTACCATCAAAATACACATATTCTATAGTAGGATTGGCACCAGGTGTAAACACCATGCCTCCACCAAATGTATCGCCCGTTACAACCGGATCAACTAAATTATTTGCTGGAAAAGCAACCTTTAAAAGATTAATAATTTTAGCTAAATCGGCTTGTACATTTGTGATGTTTGCAAGCGCATCGTCTAACTGACTTTGGTTTACTATGCGTTCCCAATGAGCTACAACAGCGCCATTTTGAGCCACCCAATAATAAAAACCAGGCATTACTGCAGTGTTGCCAGTACCTGCAGTTGCTGTATTGTAAACTAATAAACTTTCGGTTTCGGTACCACTAATAGTACTAAACGATGTCGTTGAAGTTAAAGCCACTCTTGGAATTAAAACCCCTTTATTTGTAGCCGAAATTTCTAACATTGAAGAAGACGCTGGTTCTGAAGTACCTATTCCCACTTGGGCATGTGAAAAATAGGCAGTTCCTAAAAATACAGCTGATAAAATAATTTTTTTCATAATAATTAATGTTTGTTAGATCTGAAAATATTTTAACTATCTTGGATAGTCTATATTTATACCTTTTTTCGTAAATTGTGAACTATTTCAATTATTTTGGTACAATATTTGAACTATTTAGATTATAAAACACTAAAACCAGAACTAAATGTTCGTAATTAGAATAAAAATACGAATAATTTATTCCTGAACAAATAAAACATAAAAAAAAGTTAAAATTGCTTTTATAAAAACACACAAACAAAAAAATGGAACAAGCTTATTTAAAACTAAAAAAGTTACGGAAACAAAAAAAAATTACTCAATCTGATATTGCCGAAAAAATAGGACTGTCAACAAGGGCTTATTCTAAAATTGAAAATGGAGAAACACAATTAACCGTAGACCGATTAACAGAAATTTTAGATATTTTAGAAACTTCAATAATTGATTTTTTTAAAATGGAAGAAGAATCAAAACTTAATAACACTCCAATAATTGAACATTATCAAGAGACCATTACGCTATTGAAAGAACACATAAATACTTTAAAAAATGTAATTGATAAAAAAAATGACTAAGCTAATTACTCTTTAATCATTTTTACGTGAGGAATATCATCTTCTAAATATGGAGTAGAAATGGTTTTAAACCCATGCGCATTATAAAATTTTTGTAAATGTGATTGCGCCGATATGGTTATGCGATTGCTTTTATACAAGTTTTTAATTGCATGGGTAGCGTTTTGCATTAGCAAATGTCCAATTTTTTTACCGCGATATGCTGGGTTAACTACTACCCTGCCAATACTACTGGTTTCATAAACTAATCCAGGTTTAAAAATGCGTGCATAAGCCACAAGTTCATTAGCATTCCAAATTAATATATGGTGTGCTAATGTGTCGTTTCCATCGGTATCTAAATAAATACAGTTTTGTTCCACAACAAAAACTTGATTGCGTAAGTTTAAAATAGCATATAATTCACTTACATTCAAATTATTAAATAATTTAATTTCAGTTTTCATTAAAATTAATGGTTTTAATTATAGCTTCAATTTCTAAAATTTGGTCGCGATTGTTTTTTAAAGGGTTATTAACAAAACCTTCTATAAACAAATATCGTTGGTAATACTCATCTTTTATTGCATAACACACAAATGGCCCTTTTAAATAATCGTTCACCGTTTCCCAATTACCTGTGATTTTATAAGCAGGCATTTGCAAAATTGTTTCGGTAGTAATTTTGGGGTTTTGAAACGTATTTGTTGTTAAATAAGCGGAATCTTTTGCTGTTTTTAAAAACTTTTTACCCATATAATTACGCGCTTGCAAAAGATGATCTTCTAAAGGTGCTTTTTGGTTTTCTATCTCAGTGATAGGAAATTCGTATAAAATTAAATTTACATTTCCCGATGGTAAATCTTTTTGATACCATAAAAACGGAAATTCGCTTTTCACTTGTAAATGATATGCGTTTGGCACTTTTAAGGTACAGCCAAAAAAATCTTTTAATTCTGACAAATCTTTTGTTGAAGTGCGCACAACTTTGTGCATTTCTTCGTTTAATTCAGCTGCTTTAAAAACACTTGTAATAGAATCGGCTTTAGATTTAAACAATTTTAATAAATCGTTTTTTGTTTTGGCTCTTAAAAAAAAGAAGTTTTGTGGTGTTGCATACACGCTTTTTTGTAATAAAAATTCGTGTTGAGTTTGTACTGAAAACAAAACAATATTTCTAGCTTTTTTAGCACGTTGCGTAAAAATATTTGGATCTAATTGAATCAAATCAAAAATTGGTTCCGAAGATACATCTTCAAAAATTGGTTGTGCAAAATGTGCACGTATACTATCGCCTAAATTACCAACCCACAAACTATCATCAATCACTAAAACCAATTCATTTCGGTTCCCAAAAGATGCTTGCATAGAAGTAACTGTTTCTTGTTGATTTTTACTGCATCCAACAATTAAACTTAAAATTAATATCGATAAAAAGCTTTTCATATTTCACTTTTGTTTGGTAAATTTAAACATTAGCTATTAATTATTTTGCTTTATTAATTGAATGTATTCGTTAAAATTTAAAAAAATTATGTTTATTACGTCTAATTTAAGTTTTATAGAAATTAATAAACACTATTTTTACTTTTTTAAAATCCATCGCATGAAAAAAATAATTATTTTATTACTTATTTTAACAACCAATATTGGCTTTTGCCAAATGAATTATAAAGAAGTTTGGAGCAGTTTAATACCAATGTATGATAAACCTATAAAACCTTTTACAGCCTCACGTAAAGTTTTAAGCACTCCTTTTGTTGCCGAAGTAAACAAAAATAACGGCAATTTATATGTAGTTAGCGAAAAATTTGATGAAATAATTGAATACAATAGTAAAAATTCCAAATCAAAACTATATTATAAATTTCCGCATAAAGATAACGGTACTCAAATCACACAAATTAAATTCGATTCTAAAAATAATTTAATCATTACAGGTAAAACAATAACTTCTGGTCTGTATACAACAAATGCGTTTAGTAAAGAAATTGATTCTAATTTTAATAATGGATATACTTTTGTAACTAAAATTAACAACGATGGCACTTTAGCTTGGTTCACTTATTTTTATGAAATCCCTGCAAACAGCCAAGCATTAACCATTGATAATGAAGACAATATATACATTTTAAACACCCAATTAAACACCAACACTTTAAAACCTTGTCATTTTCAACCAACTGGTGATTTATCTACACATACCAAATACCAAGATGTTATTACAAAATTAAACCCTGATGGAACACACGTTTGGAGTACCTTTTATGTTAAAGATCAATCTAAAATCAATGCCATAATGGCAGCATCAAACGGTATTTATGTGTACGGAATGCATTTAGCCAATACAAATAAAAGTACTTATTTTGGTACAGAGGGTAGTTTTTTACCTGTTACTAGTTCAAATATAAATAGTACGGCGAGTATTTTTATTTCGAAATTTAGTTTTGATGGAAATCGTTTGTGGAGTTCGTATTTTGGAAACGTTAAAACTTTTGTTCCTTTTAGCTTTGACAACATCAATCAAAATCCAGCAAATATGACCGTAATTGGTGATGATGTGTATTTTATTTGTTTACATAACAACAGTATTTTAAATAATATGAAAAATTTAGCTACTGCAAAAACACTTCTTGAAACCCCACCATATGAATTAGAAAACCATACACTTACAAAATTTAATTCTAAAGGCGAAAGAGTTTTTACAACTTATTTACCTTTTTACGGATTTTTATATAACTCACTAGATAACAACAGTTTATTTTTAAGTACTACTGTAAATAATAAAAACTTAAATTTACCAGTAATTGAAAATAAAAAAGCACTTCAGCAAAATCATGGTGGTTTAAACGATGTTTACACCTATTTACTTTCTGTAGACGGTACAAAACAACTTTACAATACTTTTTTGGGTTACGAAGCGAACGAAACAGGATTTAGCATTCCTACCTTAAACGGTTTTTATACTATAGGACACGCAAGCAATTATCAATCAGAAAAAAGTCCTTTTGCTTCCAAAAAAGATTCTATTTCAACATTTACTCCAGATTCTTTTGGTAGTTATAAAGGCAATTTTATACGATTTTTTAAATCGAAATAGCATAAAAAAACAAGAGGCTGTCTTTTCGGACAGCCTCTTGTTTTTTTTATAATTTAATTTTATTTATGCATTTAAAATAGCAGCGATACCTGGTAAAGTTTGTCCCTCAAGCATTTCAAGCATAGCACCACCTCCTGTTGATACGTAACTCATTTTACTTTCTAAACCAAACTGTTTTACTGCCGCAACAGAATCGCCACCACCTACTAACGAAAAAGTTCCAGCATCGGTTGCATCAGCAATAAAATTCCCTAATGTAATGGTTCCCGAAGCAAATTTTTCCATTTCAAAAACACCTAACGGTCCATTCCACAAAATAATTTTAGAATTCATTATTACCTTATTAAACATTTCTAATGTTTTAGGTCCAACGTCCAATCCTTTCCAACCAGCAGGTATTTCATTTGCGTTTACAACTTGCGTATTGGCATCGTTTGAAAAAGCATCTGCAGCAACTACATCAACAGGTATATGAATTTGTACGTTTTTAGCTTTAGCTTTTTCTAAAATTTCTAAAGCCAATTCCATTTTGTCGTCTTCAACAATAGAGTTTCCAACTTCGCCCCCTTGTGCTTTTATAAATGTAAACATCATTCCACCACCAATAATCATGTGATCAACTTTATCTAAAATATTTTCGATAATTGTTATTTTCGATGAAACTTTTGAACCTCCTAAAACTGCAGTTACTGGTTTATCTGTAGAATTTAAAACTTTATCAATACTTTCAATTTCTTTTGCTAACAAAAAGCCAAAACATTTATTATTAGGAAAAAATTTTGCAACGATAGTTGTTGATGCATGTGCGCGGTGTGCTGTTCCAAATGCATCATTTACATATACATCACCTAATTTAGATAATTGTTCAGCAAAATTTTCATCGCCTGCTTCTTCTTCTTTATAAAAACGTAAATTTTCTAATAAAATAATATCGCCTGCTTGGGCATTTGAAACAATTTTTTCTACTTCATCTCCAACACAATCGTTTACAAAAGTTACTTTTTTACCTATAACTTCTTCTACTTTTGATGCGATATGTTTTAACGAAAACTTATCTTCAGGACCATTTTTAGGGCGACCTAAGTGAGACATCAATATTGCAATACCGCCGTCATTTACAATTTTGTTTATAGTAGGTTTTGCAGCTACAATTCGATTGTCATCAGTAACCTGAAACTGTTCGTTTAAAGGCACATTAAAATCTACTCTTATTATGGCTTTTTTGTTGTTGAAGTTAAAATCGTTAATTGTTTTCATTTATTTTTAAAAGTTGAATTGTTTTATTTGGCAAATATACAATTTTGTGCTTTTATTTTGTTTCTATTTATAAAAAAACCGAGCATTACATTAGGTAACACTCGGTTTTTTAGGTATTTATTAATTCAATTTTATCCTACATTTCTACAATAATAAACTCAGATCTGCGGTTTGCTTGGTGTTGTTCTTCGGTACATTTCACTCCGTCTGAACATTCGTTTACCAATTGGCGTTCGCCATAGCCTTTGGCTGTTAAACGCGATGCGCTTATTCCTTGGGCTATTAACCATGCTCTGGTTGATTTCGCTCGATTATCTGATAATTTTTCGTTGTATTTAAACGGCGCTCTACTATCGGTATGCGAACGTATATCTATCTTCATCGTTGGATACTCTTCTAATACCGCTAATACTTTGGCTAATTCTGCCGCTACATCCGGACGTATATTATACTTGTCTAAATCAAAATAAATTGGATTTAAGTTTAATAATAACAGTTAAATTATCCTTTCTGATATGATTTTCAAAAGCTGTTTCATTAATTATATCTCTCATTTATTCTATATAATTTGCTTTACTCTTTTATTTTTTTATGCTGTCACATACTTAATAATTGCTTCTTTATGTTCTTTGCCAATTTCATCAAAAATCTTCTCAAAAACTTCAAATAATAATTCAGGAGTTGTATTTGATATTTTTTGATAATGCATTTCTTCAAAAGGTGAGGTATGATGACTATCATCATTAATTTGTGAAATTAATGCACTAAAAATTATTCTCTTAGGCTCTTCAGGAGGTAAATCATTTATAATATTCCATTCAATATTATCTAGTCTAGTAAAATTCAAATAGCTTTGAATAATACGTCTCATTAAATTACTTATTACAATGTTCATGTCATTATTAGAAGAACTTTTAAGAGTGTACAAACCTTTCCAAAGTAAATTATAATCACTATTGATATTGTTTTTATGTAATTTAATTACAGAGCTTTGTTGATTAATCTTGGTAATTTGAAAATAATTTAAGTCATTACAAAGTTTATTATTACTCCCTTGTACAAAAGTAACTTCCTTAAAAAAATATATGTTATGACTTAACACATAAACTTGCTCAATATTAGGTAATGCAAATTCATTATGGTTGGGACTTTTACCTTTCTTCTTTACTAATTCTCTAATTAAAGTTGTTACCAAAAAAAGCACTTGGCTGTCTAAACTTGAAACAGGGTCATCAATAACAATAATCTTTTTTTTGTCTTTTTTGCTCTCATCATCAGTTAATATACATAATTGATAGAAGTACAAAAAAGAAATAAAATTCTTTTCTCCTTCACTTAAAGTTTTGAAAACAGAATCATTGTAATTTTCTCTTTTTAAATAATATTGAGTAATGTTATTTTCTGTAGTTTTTGGTGCAATTTCAAAACCTGATAAACCACTACTCCTAAGAATTGTATTTATATTATCTTTTGCAATTTCTGTATTTACTGTATTTTCTTTATTCTCATCTATGATTTTTTCCGAATTAGCTATTTTGTCATTTATATAAACTTTAAGTCTATCACAAGCTTTAATTCTATTATTTAATTTTGAAATTTCTAAATCTGCATCATCTATTATACTTTTAGATTGAAAAGCTAATCTTTCCCAAATTTCAGTATCTAGCTTAGATTTATTTGTTACTATATTCTCAAAAACACTATTATTTAGTTTAATATCATTTATAATTTTTTTCAAATTGGTTTTAAATTCAAGAATAGAGCGCAAAGACTTTTTCTCATTAGATTTTTCTAACTTTACTCTAAAAGTCTTTTCATTGTCATAAATAAAATCTTTGAAATCAGCTATCAATTCATTAATAGCAGTACTATTTATCTCATTTTTAACTGCATTAAAATTCTCATTTACAGATAAAATTAAATCAGAATATTCATTTTTAAGATTTTCAATTTCATTGATTTTATTTTTATAATTTATGTCAAAATAATCATTGAATTTTTCAATAATCTCTTTATCAATAGTATCATTTTGACAAAATGGGCATTTTTGTTTTTCAAGAGTTAGATTAATATATCCTGTACCCTCTTCAACCCATTTTTTTATTCCTAATGAATTAATTAAATCTGCAATATCAACATCATTGTTTCCTATTATTACTTCCTGTAAAATATTATTTATCTTAGATTCTAGCTTTCTGACTTTCTTGTATAAAACTATATCAATATTTGAATTTATTTTTTTTAATTCCTTTTCATAAAGTAAATTATAACTATTCAGCAAATCATTAAATGAATGATTCTTTTCTTTATTATCTTTTAGAAGTTTTCTAATTTCACTCAAATGATTAGCACTATTTCCAGAATGTTTTAAACTTAACTTTGAAAAACTTTCATTGTATGGATTTCTTTTTTTAAAACAATCTTCTTTTAATTTTTTCTCTTTATCAGAAATGTCTTTTGAAATTTTAGCTCTCTCAATAGTAAGTTTATCTTTTAAATACAGCTTGTATTTATCAATTAAATTCTGCTCTTTTTCAATAATTGTATCAATAATTGCATTTTTTTCATTTAGTGAAAAAATTCCATTAAGAGAATCTTTATCAATGAAATTCCTTTTAATAAAATTTTCATCATAAACTAGAATTTCATTTTCTATTGGATTATAACCATTCTGATTACAATTAGAGATGTTTAAAAATCTCTCATCTTCATTTAAACTTAAATTGTACAAATACTTTGCAATTGTAGATTTACCACTACCATTATTACCAAAGAAAAAATTTAATTTTTTTAATTCTGGAATAATGACCTCATTTTTGTAACTAGTAACTCCTTTAAGTTTTATTTCTGTAATCATACTTCTACAACCTCTTTAAAACTTCAATTATTGTATTTGCTGTATAGCAATCTTCTACATTTTTAGTTTGAAAAACCATAAAATACTTGTATTTCTCTCCTGATTTTTCAGCCCAAATTTTGCCTAATTTATTTTTATCCTTACTATCATCATTATCCAAATGGTCTCCCTTAGTTTCTATTAAAACAATGTTCCCTTTTTGAGTGTAAATGATAAAGTCAGGGTAGTGGTCTCTATAATATCCATTAATAAAAAAGCCTTTACCACGTGTTAAGTTTCTGTGCCAAAATACTATGTTTTCCATTGTTGCAATGGTCATAATCATATCTTGTTCAAATCCATTCATAGTATCTTCACGTTCATATAATGATTTCCCAATTGCAGTACTCAAGTTGATAGGGTTAATACTTTCACTAAATGAAAAATTCTCTTTTACAAAAACCTCATTAGAATCAAGTAATATCTTAAATCTTTCTTTTGAATATGCAGAACTTAAGTCATTGATTTTGTTTTTAATTTTCTGAATATAGATAAATTCATTATTGATGATATCTCTAATTTGGTCATTTGATAAACTTTCAAATACTCTACCTACATAACGCTTTAAGTCATGCTCTGATATAGGTGTCATATCACCTAATTTGCTTACAATAAATTTACTTACATCTTTAATCTGGTTTTCTTTTGGTTTAGACAAAATAGTATCTACCAATATATTTTTTGCTCTTTGTGAAACTTTATTAGCTGTTGCAGTTCCTTTGCTACTATCAAAATCTACAGAATAAATCTCAGCTGAAATTTCATCAAAATTAATTTTAGTATCACACTCTAGCAAGTTGAAACCTTTGAGTAAACTATTTTTGTTTAGTAAATAATCACTTTCTGTAAGTTCTTCAAATAAAATATTTTGAGCTAATTCATCTGTTTCAGTCTTTAAGAAAAATTGAGGTAATACAATAGTTTTTGTAAAAGATTCAAATTGTTTATCTATTACATATCTTTTTGGAGTTTGCTTCATAACTTCTGTAAAAAAGGTGGTATTATCATCAATCTCTATGCTGTTTACTTTTTCTTCAAAAACTTTACTCTCTAATACAGCTTTTTCAGTAATATGTCCTATAACTGTTATATTATTTGTATAGCTTTCTAATGTAACCTCTTCATCAGGGTTAAAGTCAATAGCATTTATATTAAAATCATCATCAGATTTAACTTCTGTTACAACAGGATTTTCAAACAAATCTTGTTGTAAAATTTCTTCATTAGTTAATTTTGGTTCTGGTAATTCCTCTGCAAAATAATCTTCTTTAGAAAATCCAGCATCTTGTAATCCTTTTACAATATTGTCTAAGGTATCATTGAATCTAGTAGATGCAGTTAGTACAAATGACATATTTAATAAAGGACTATTATGTTTGGTTACATAAGGCTGTCTTAAAACTCTACCTAAAATTTGTTCTACTTCTACAGGAGAAGATTTGTCAGCTAAAGATGCTAATATGTATGCATTAGGACAATCCCAACCCTCTTTAAGTGCATTTACAGTTATTATATATCTAACAGGACAATTTCTATCCATTAGATTAATTCCTTTTAACTCATCAATACCACTAACTTTGATTTTGATTTGTTCTTCTGGTATTCTTAACTTAACTAATTGCTCTTTAATTTTTTGAAAAGTTGTATTATCCTTTCCTTTGATATTAGATTGAGCCTGAAATAAAATGATTGGTCTAATATATTTTCCTGTGATAGTTTCTTCTTCTTTGGCTAATAATTCTAGTTGTCTTTGAAGATGTAATGCACTATTGATAACTTCTTCTTTCTTGTGATGATTATATACTACTACAGGCAATTTTACCATATGCTCTTGCTTTAATTTTAAAGTACTAACAAAACTGATAATATTACTGTTCTCCTTTGGTGTAGCTGTTAAATCCAAAACTAAAGAGGGGTTTAAGTTTTTAAGCATTTCCACACTCAAATCACTTTCTGCATTGTGGCTTTCATCTACAATTACAATAGGATTTAAACTTCTTATAACATTGATTAAAGCAGTTTCATCTGTATCTTCAAGTACTAAATCTTTGTTTATAATAGTGTCTCTAAAAGCTTCTAAAGCACCATTTTCTTGAAATATCTTTCTGTCTTCTTTTTTAGCTTTATCAATTCGTAAACTACTAAAATTCAAAACAAAAATATTCAATTGCTCTGTTGCAGAAGTTGGATTAAAATTTGCTCCTTGTAATAGTTGGTCTTTTTGATATACTTCAACTTTATGACTAAACAAACTATTGATTTTTTCCCTGTAAGGATGACTTGAGTTATTCAAATTATTATAAGTTTGTTGTAGCAAATTACTCCAAGGCACAAGCCAAACCACAGCTTTTGCATTTCCTTGATTGAAAAATTTATTTATAGTGTACAAGGCATTACAAGCTATGAAAGTTTTACCACCAGCAGTTGGAACTTTTACAGCAATATGTACTGCTCCAAGAATATTGTCTTTGTAAGGTTTCATTCCTGTTTGAGTAAGTGGATTATACGCACCCACTCTGTCAGTCCAAAACTCATTAAAAGCTTTAGCTGGATTGGTATGTTGTTGTAGATAAGAAAGGTAATTTTCTAAATCTTTTATTACGTCTTGTTGGTATGGCTTTAGCTCCATTTTTATTTTTTATTTAATTTCTTAATTTCTTTATCAAAATCAGAAATTATTTTTTGAGTTTTATTAAAAACCTCATATTCTTTTAATGCTTTTTTATCTGCTTGTATTTTTGATACTTTACCTTTGCCTTGCAAAATTTTATAATCATTAAAGTTTAAAAATTTGTTCACACTTTCAGCTAAACCTGCCATGGTAAATGTGTTTTCTCGTTCTATTAAACCTTCAATATAATCAAAATAAGAGGTTACAGTTCTTTCTAATTGCTTAATTTCTTTTTCTTCTAAGTAATTTTTAGCAATTACGACATCTTGTTTTAAGACCCTACCATCTGGACTGTTTTTCCAAGTGGTAAGTCCCATTTTATCTGCTTGCTTATTGGCTTTGCTATAAATAATTTCAGCAGCTGTTTTACCTGTAATGGCAAAATGAAACTTATTCTGAATCATAGCATAAAAGTTTTTGGTAATTTCTGAATTCTTATCATAATCAATACAGCATTCAGCAAAAATATCGGTAACTTGTTGGTAAATTCTTCTTTCACTGGCTCTAATAGAGCGAACTCTTTGTAAAAGTTCTTTAAAGTAATCTTTACCAAAAAGTGCATTTCCTTGTTTTAGTCTATCATCATCTAATACAAACCCTTTTATAATATATTCTTTTAAGGTTTTGGTTGCCCAAATTCTAAATTGTGTAGCTTTTGTAGAATTTACACGATATCCAACTGAAATAATAGCATCAAGGTTATAATAATTTGTTACATATTTTTTCCCATCTGATGCAGTTGTTTCCATTTTGGAAATAACTGAAGTTTCAATAAGCTCTCCTTCTTCAAAAATATTCTTAAAGTGTTTGCTAATTGCTGGCACTTGCACTCCAAATAATTCTGCTATAGCTTTTTGAGTTAACCAAACAGATTCATTTTGAAGTAAAACATCAACTCGTACTTCTCCACTTGGAGCAGTATATAAAATAAATTTATTTAAGTTTTCTTCCATATCTAAAACCTTGTTATATCTCTAGGTATTTTTTTGAAAATAATGTGATATTTACTCATTAGTTTTTCATCTAACAAACAATTATCTGCATAAATTATATACTGCTCTGCTTTAGTTTTTAATTTTCTTAAAAAACTTTCATCTAATGTGGTCATAGCATTTGCATCATAATAGAAATAGTAAGCAGTTTGCTCTTTTAATCCAAGTAAGTATTGTTCCTCTTGCTTTGTATAACTAGATTTTGTTTCTGAAAACCACACATACTCATGAATTTTTTCTATGCCAATGGCTTCATTTAATAAATCATTTTCTAAAAATATAGGTTCTCCTAACTCATAAAAACTAAAATGGCCACCTGTTCCCTCTATAGGTTTAGCTTCTGTACCATAACCCTTAATTACTCTTTTTACTCTTTCAGCTGTAATAGTGCTGGCATAATTCTCCATTTCAATTAAAATGAATTTCCTGTTACCTCCATCTTGTTTGTTTAGGTTTAAAACAGCATGAGCTGTTGTGCCTGAACCTGCAAAAGAATCGAGGATTATAGAGTTTTTATCAGTTGATATTTCTAAAATTCTACCTATTAAATTTACTGGTTTTGGTGTGTCAAATGGAATATCTTCGTTATGGAATATCTCTTTTAGTGTTTTATTCGCATCTCTTGTAGTTCCTACATCTTGACCAAACCAAATTGTTTCAGGTGCTCTTCCTTCAACATTTGTCAAATAAATTTTTCTTACAATATTAGTTTCATCTTTATTGAAGAAAATCTCTTTTGTTTCAATCTTTTCATTTAAAGTTTCTTTACTCCATCTCCAACCATTTTTTGGAGGTTTAATTATTTTACCTGAAGGAGTTTGAATATCATAAATTAAATTAGGTCTATATAATGCATTTCTAACATCACCTGTTCTCCATTTTCCTCTTGGGTCATTGTCAGGATTTGAATAAGCTTTGTTATGTTCATCTGTTCTTTCTAAATTTCCAAGAATAAAACTTGTGTTTTTTGAGTAAACTAAAGTATGATTATGATGTATTGAAAATTTCCCAAGATAACCTTTTGGTTGTATGCTATGTTGCCAAATTACATCATTTAAAAAATTATAAATACCAAAAATCTCATCACAAATTAGTTTCAAGTTTGCAAATTCATTATCATCCAATGAAATAAATATTACACCATCATCAGCTAATAATTTATGAAGTAACTTTAATCTGGGGTACATCATACACAACCACTTGTCATGCCTAGATAAATCTTCACTTTCTTTTCCAACAACTTGTCCTAACCACTTTTTAATTTTAGGGTCATTTACATTATCATTATAAACCCAGCCTTCATTTCCTGTATTGTAAGGAGGGTCAATATAAATACACTTTATTTTGCCCTCATATTGTGGTAGCAAACTCTTTAAAGCTTCAAGGTTATCTCCATGAATAATTTTGTTTTCACTATGAACCACCCCGTCCTGCGGACACCCCTCCAAAGGAGGGAAATTAAAAGTGTGTTCTGAACCATTGCTATACGTATATTGCTGTTCTAAAACTTTATAAGGTACATCTTGATGATGGTTAATTACTTTGTCTTTTCCTATCCAATTGAGTGTTGGCATATATGTTAAATTTTAAAATGCTAAATGTACTACATTTTTTTAATTTTTTTTTTTGTAAAAAATTTAGCCCCAACTGTTTTATACAAACGCAAGCCTCCGCACAAAACACCCCCGCCACTTCTAAAACCCACTAAAACTTGTAGCAAAAAACATATTTCTTAAAGTAACGGACATCACAAAGAAGAATTTGTTCTACAAAAAAACCTCCTAAAAAAGGGAGGTTAAACTATTATATAATATGTTCTTATTTTTTTAAGACAAAACTGCCTTAATACGTTTAAAAGCTTCAATTAAAACATCTTCGCTAGTTGCATATGATAAACGAATACAATTTGGATTACCAAAAGCCGCACCTGTAACTGTGGCTACATTTGCATATTCTAATAAATACAACGCTAAATCATCAGCATCTTTTATTTCTACGCCATTAAGTGTTTTACCAAAAAAGTACGATACATCGGGAAAAACATAAAAAGCACCCTCGGGCATATTTACTTTTAAGCCAGGGATATCGTTTACCAACTGCATAACTAAATCTCTACGCTTATGAAAAGCATCAACCATATAATTAATTTCAGAAGGATTAGCATTTAAAGCCGCAATTGTTGCGCGTTGTGCAATTGAATTTGCACCACTAGTTACTTGTCCTTGTAATTTTGTACAAGCTTTTGCAATAAATTCAGGTGCGCCAATATAACCAATACGCCAACCTGTCATAGCAAATGCTTTTGCAACACCATTCACTGTAATGGTTCTGTTTAACATACCTGGTAACGAACCAATACTGCAATAACTACCTGTAAAATTTATGTGTTCGTAAATTTCATCAGAAACCACATAAATTTGCTCATGCTTATTTAAAACTTCAACCAATACAGTTAGTTCTTCTTTGCTATAAACTGAACCCGACGGATTACATGGCGAACTAAACCACATCATTTTTGTTTTAGGAGTAATGGCTTGTTGAAGTTGAGCTGCTGTCATTTTAAAATCAGAATCAACTGTTGTAGGTACAACCACTGGAACACCACCTGCCATTTTCACAATTTCGTAGTAACTTACCCAATAAGGTGCAGGTAAAATTACTTCATCGCCATCATTTATCATGGCTTGTGCAATGTTGTATAATGATTGTTTAGCACCTGTTGAAACCACAATATTTGCAGGTTGGTATTCTAAATCATTATCGCGTTTAAACTTATTAATAATGGCATTTTTAAGTTCTAAATAACCATCAACAGGCGGATAGTTACTCCAATTTTCATCAATTGCTGTTTTAGCAGCTTCTTTAATAAAATCGGGCGTATTAAAATCGGGTTCGCCTAAACTTAAACTAATAATATCTTTACCCAATGCTGTTAATTCGCGGGCTTTAGCTGCCATAGCTAATGTTTGTGAAACAGATAAATTATTAATTCTATCTGATAACGCGTTTGCACTCATTCCTTTTATAATTTATAACTTCAAAGGTAATTATTATGATGCAAATAATCGGAATGTATTTTTAATAATTAATAAAAATTAACTCATTACAAATTAAATATTCTGCTTTTACAAAACTAAAACTGTACTTTTGTAAAAAATTAAAGTTTATGGATGAAATTTTAGCACAATTTCCTAATTTAACTGAAACACAAATAAACCAATTTCAGCAATTAAACGATTTGTATCAAGATTGGAACGCAAAAATAAATGTAATATCAAGAAAAGATATTGATGAATTGTACACCAAACACGTTTTACACTCGTTAGGCATTGCTAAAATAATGATGTTTAAACCAAATGCATCGGTAATGGATGTTGGTACAGGTGGCGGTTTTCCGGCAATACCTTTAGCTATTTTATTTCCCGAAACTAATTTTTATGCAATTGATGTTATTGCAAAAAAAATTAAAGTAGTGCAAGAAGTTGCTGCTGCTTTAAACCTTAAAAATTTAAAAGCCGAACAAAAAAGAGCCGAATTGGTTACTGAAAAATTCGATTTTATTGTGAGTCGCGCAGTTACAAACATGCCTGATTTTGTATCGTGGGTTAAAGGCAAAACCAAAAAACAATCGTTACACGATTTAGAAAACGGAATTTTGTATTTAAAAGGTGGCGATTTAACAGAAGAACTTAAAGATTTCCCTAAAGCTACACTTTATAACTTAAGTGACTTTTTTTCGAACGAATTTTTCGAAACTAAAAAAGTCGTGCATTTACCTTTAAAATATAAGGTTTAAATGATACTTTAATAACTATTTTAAAAAAAAAAGGGGCAATTGTAACATATGTTACTGCCACCCTTTTTTTTACAAACTACTTTTGCCCTACTTAATACAATAGTATGGCAACAAATATATTAGGCTATTTTTTAGCCACTTTAGTAGGTATCTCTTTAGGCTTAATTGGCAGTGGTGGATCAATACTTACGGTACCCATTTTAGTATACATTATAGGTGTTAACCCTATTTTAGCAACAACTTACTCACTTTTTGTTGTAGGCAGCACCGCTTTAATAGGTGGAACAAGAAACGCACTTCAAAACACCGTAGATTTTAAAACCGTTTTTATTTTTGGTGTTCCATCCATTGCAGTTGTTTACCTTACTCGTACCTTTTTACTACCAATAATTCCCGATTTAATTTTTACAACAGCTCATTTTCAATTTACAAAAAACATTGCTTTAATGGTTCTATTTGCTGTTGTAATGATTTTTGCTTCAACAGCAATGATACGTCCATGTATAAACTGCAATAACACATCAACCATACCCCCTCAAATAAATTATATTTACATTTTAATACAAGGCATTTTAGTGGGGGTTTTAACAGGTTTAGTGGGGGCTGGTGGCGGCTTTTTAATTATTCCAGCACTAGTTTTATTTGCAAAAATGCCCATTAAACAAGCTGTAGGAACATCGCTATTCATTGTGGCTATAAATTCACTTTCGGGCTTTTTGGGCGATGTATTTCACAACCAAAACATCAACTGGTACTTTTTAATTCCATTTAGTTTGTCATCAATTTTGGGGTTATTCGTAGGAATGTATCTTTCAAAAAAAATAAATGGAAATAAACTTAAAACAGCATTTGGGTGGTTTGTTTTAATAATGGGAATTTACATACTTTTTAAAGAAATTTTTAAATAAACTAACTTATGTAACTAATGTTACTGTACACAAAATCAACAAGTAATACTTTTGAAAAATAAATTATAACAATACAATTAATTATGAAAATAGAACAAATTTATACAGGATGTTTAGCACAAGGTGCTTATTATATTGAAAGTAATGGCGAAGCAGTAATTATTGATCCATTGCGAGAAGTACAACCCTATATTGAAAAAGCTACTAATGATAACGCTAAAATAAAATATGTGCTAGAAACTCATTTTCATGCCGATTTTGTGAGCGGACATATTGATTTAGCTGAAAAAACAGGAGCAAAAATTGTTTTTGGCCCTACTGCAAAACCAAATTTTAACGCTTACATTGCAACAGATAATGAAATTTTAAACGTTGGTAATATTCAAATAAAAGTAATACATACACCGGGTCATACAATGGAAAGTACTTGCTACTTGCTAATTGATGAAAACGGTAAAGAAACCAGCTTATTTACGGGCGACACCCTTTTTATTGGCGATGTTGGCAGACCAGATTTAGCACAAAAGGTTGTGGCCGATTTAACCCAAGAAAAACTAGCTAGCCATTTATATGAATCACTTCATAGTAAAATTATGCCTTTGGCTAATGATATAATAGTATATCCGGCACACGGAGCGGGTTCTGCTTGCGGTAAAAACATGAGCAAAGAAACCACCGATACATTAGGCAACCAAAAACAAACCAATTATGCTTTACAACCAATGAGTAAAGCAGATTTTATTGAAAAAGTTTTAGACGGATTAATGCCTCCACCTGCTTACTTTCCTGAAAATGTTTTAATGAATATTAAAGGATACCAAAGTATAGACAAGGTTATAAACAAAGGAACTACTGCACTAACATCAACCGAATTTGAATTAATTGCAAACGAAACCAATGCGTTAATTTTAGACACACGCGATGCCCAAATTTTTGCAAAAATGTTTATTCCTAATAGTATAAATATAGGTAGTAACGGTAGTTTTGCTCCTTGGGTTGGCGCATTAATTACCGATATTAAACAACCTATTTTACTTGTTACCGATGAAGGTAAAGAAGAAGAAATGGTTACTCGTTTAGCACGCGTTGGTTATGAAAATACACTTGGCTATTTAAAAGGTGGCATTGATGCTTGGAAAAAAGCAGGAAAACTAACAAACACAATTAAATCGATAACAGCTAACGAATTGGCAAATATTCTAGATAAAAACCCAAATACAAACATTTTAGATGTTCGTAAAAAAAGTGAACATTTTTCTGAACACGTAATAGGATCAGAAAACATTGCCTTAGATTATATAAATCAAGAACTTAGCGCTATTGATAAAAACAAAACTTATTATGTTCATTGCGCGGGTGGATACCGTTCTATGATATTTATCTCAATTTTAAAAGCACGTGGTTACGATAATTTAATTGATGTACAAGGTGGCTTTTCAGCCATAAAAGCGTCAGAAAAATTTCAAATAAGCAATTTTGTTTGTCCAAGTACTATGTTATAAATCTAAAAATTCTATAAAAATGTTTCAATTCATAAAAAACTTAGTCGATTCTAACGATTCAAATCTTAAAGAAGTTCTTTCCTCATCAAATGTATTTTTGGTTGATGTTCGCACACCTGAAGAATTTGCAAGCGGTAGCGCAAAAAAAGCAGTTAACATTCCATTAAATCAAATAGTTGATCAAATAAATTCATTTAAAAACAAAAACAACATTGTGGTTTTTTGTCGCAGCGGAAACAGAAGCAACATGGCCAAAAATATTTTAAAACAAAACGGAATTGCAAATGTTACAAACGGTGGCAGTTTACAAAATGTTTTAAAAAATATAAATTTTTAAAAAATCTAATCAATTTAATTGCACACTAATTAAAAACAACTAAATTTGCATCATTGAAAACAAAAGTTGTTTTCGGGGTGTAGCGTAGCCCGGTCATCGCGCCTGGTTTGGGACCAGGAGGTCGCAGGTTCGAATCCTGCCACCCCGACACTAAATACCCGCCTTTTTAGGCGGGTATTATTTTTATAAGTAATTCCAAACAATAAGTTTACTATTTTATAAATTTAAGTACATTTGTAAAAACATTATTAAAATGCTTATAATTGGTATTGCAGGTGGCACTGGTAGCGGCAAAACTACTGTTGTTCACCAAATTATGAATGAATTACCTGAAACGGAAGTAGGTATTATTTCTCAAGATTCGTACTACAAAGCAAACGATCATTTGTCTATGGATGAACGTGCTTTAATTAATTTTGACCATCCAAGGGCTATTGATTTTGATTTGTTATGTACGCATTTACAAGATTTAAAAGCTGGCAAAAGCATAAACCAACCTGTTTATTCATTTGTTCATCACAACCGTACCGACGATTATATTTTAACCCACCCAAGAAAAGTTATGATTGTGGAAGGTATTTTAATACTTACAAACCCTGAACTACGCAATTTGTTTGATATTAAAATATTTGTTCATGCCGATTCTGACGAACGATTAATTAGAAGACTTAAACGTGATATTGCAGACAGAGGCCGTGATATGAACGAAGTGCTTAACAGATACCAAACCACCCTTAAACCAATGCATGAACAGTTTATTGAACCTTCAAAAGCATATGCAGATATTATTATTCCTAACGATAAATACAACACTGTTGCAATTGATATTGTTCGCACGGTTATAAACAAAAAAATAAACGATTAAAATGAAACAACAAATTGCCGCTTTATTGGTTAAATATCCCTTTTTAAAATGGGTTACTAATAGATTTGTATTGGTTTCATTATTCTTTATAATTTGGTTGCTGTTTTTTGATACTTATGCTTTTTTTGACCACAGAGCTATTAATAAAGAAATTGAAAAACTAGAAAACAACCGCGATTATTATCAATCTGAAATAAAAAGCGACAGTAAAAACATAAAAAAAATGTATCGTAAAGAGGAAGTTGAAAGATACGCCCGCGAAAAATATTACATGAAACGCGAAAACGAAGACATTTACATTATCGACACCGATAAAGAATACCCTACAAACCAACCTATTAACTAAACTAAAAACTAAAACTAAAAACTAAAACTATGTTATTTAACCAGTTTGAAAAAGTAACATCAAAACAGTGGAAAAACCAAATTCAATTTGAATTAAAAGGCGCGGATTATAACGAAACTTTAGTTTGGGAAAGCTTAGAAGGTATTAAAGTTAAACCCTTTTACCACAACGATGATGATACGGTAACTACTAACATAACTACTACAAATACCAATTTTGCAATTGTACAAGAAATTTATGTTCATAATACAGAAAAGTCTATTGCAAAAGCTAACGAAGTTTTAAAACGTGGTGCCGAAAGCATTCGATTTATTATTCCAAACAACGAAATAAATGTAGTACAGCTAATTAATCAAATACAAAACACACCAAAAGCGGTTTACTTACAGTTTTTATTTTTAAACCAAGAAACCATTTTAGCGGTTGATACCGAAGCTGCAAAATTACCTTTTGAAGTTTTTATTTTGGTTGATCCAATTCATCAATTGCTATTTGATGGTAATTTTTACAAAGATGGAACTACCGATTTTGAAACTTTAAATCAAATCAACAATAAAGTACAAAATTGCAATTGGTTAACTGTTAATGCTACAACTTACCAAAACGCTGGTGCAAACATGGTGCAACAAATTGCTTATACACTTGCACATACCAACGAATATTTAAACCGCATTAGTACTTTTAACAAAAACATAACAATACAAGTTGCAGTAGGTGGTAATTATTTTTTCGAAATTGCCAAGCTACGTGCTTTGCGCCTTACTTTAAACGCTTTAGCAACCGAATACGATAATACTATTAGTTTTCATATTATAGCAAAACCAACCTTACGCAATAAAACCATATACGATTACAACGTAAACATGCTACGCACAACTACCGAATGTATGAGTGCAGTTCTGGGAGGTGCTAACGCTGTTGAAAACATTGCGTACGATGCTATTTTCCATAAAACCAACGAATTTGGCGATCGTATTGCTAGAAATCAGTTGTTAATATTAAAAGAAGAAAGCTACTTTAATAAAGTAAACAATCCTGCCGATGGCGCTTATTATATTGAAAATTTAACACAACAATTAGCCGAAAAAGGATTGGATCTTTTTAAAGATATCGAAAAAAATGGCGGTTTAATTACGCAATTAATCGAAGGTACCATTCAACGAAAAATAACCGAAGCTGCCACTAAAGAACAAGAATTATTTAACCAAGGTAAAGAAGTTTTATTAGGCACCAACAAATATCCAAATTTACAAGATAAAATGGCAAACGATTTAGAGTTGTATCCTTTTGTAAAAAACAACCCTCGTAAAACATTAATATCACCTATCATTGAAAAACGCTTAGCTGAAACAATAGAGCAAGAACGTTTAGAAAATGAAAAAAATGCCAAATAATGAGAAAAAACATACAAAATATACAATTACCAAATCAAAAGCAAACAGTTGCAAACAACCCTAATAGTTTTGAAACTGCCGAAGGTATAAACGTTAAGCAAACGTACACTTTTGGCGATATTGAAAATTTAGAACACATTGGTTTTGGCGCTGGTTTTGCTCCAAATTTACGTGGCCCATACGCAACTATGTACGTGCGTCGCCCTTGGACTATTCGTCAGTATGCAGGTTTTTCTACTGCCGAAGAAAGCAACGCTTTTTACCGTAGAAACTTAGCCGCTGGGCAAAAAGGCTTATCGGTTGCCTTTGATTTAGCAACGCATCGCGGGTATGATTCTGACCATGAACGTGTGGTAGGTGATGTTGGTAAAGCAGGTGTTGCTATTGATTCGGTTGAAGATATGAAAATTCTTTTCAACCAAATTCCATTAAACGAAATGTCGGTTTCTATGACCATGAACGGTGCAGTATTGCCCATTATGGCCTTTTATATTGTAGCTGCAAAAGAACAAGGTGTTGATGAAAAACTGCTGTCAGGAACCATTCAAAACGATATTTTAAAAGAGTTTATGGTGCGTAACACCTACATATACCCACCTACTCCATCAATGAAAATTATTGCCGATATTTTTGAATACACCAGCAAAAATATGCCTAAATTCAATTCCATTTCTATATCGGGTTATCATATGCAAGAAGCAGGCGCAACAGCCGATATTGAATTAGCATACACCCTTGCCGATGGTTTAGAATACGTGCGAACAGGTTTGGCTGCGGGCATGAAGGTAGATGATTTTGCACCACGTTTATCGTTTTTCTGGGCAATTGGTATGAATCATTTTATGGAAATTGCTAAAATGCGCGCTGGTAGAATGATTTGGGCTAAATTATTAAAACAATTCAATCCAGAATCTGATAAATCGTTAGCATTGCGCACACATTGCCAAACAAGCGGGTGGAGTTTAACCGAACAAGATCCTTTTAACAATGTAGCACGTACAGCTATTGAAGCGGCTGCAGCTGCTTTTGGTGGAACGCAATCATTACACACTAACGCTTTAGATGAGGCAATTGCTTTACCAACCGATTTTTCGGCAAGAATTGCTCGTAACACACAAATATTTTTACAAGAAGAAACCAAAATATGTAAAACGGTTGATCCTTGGGCTGGTAGTTTTTACGTTGAAAGTTTAACAGCTGAAATTGCAGAAAAAGCTTGGAAGTTAATTGAAGAAGTAGAATCGTACGGAGGAATGACTAAAGCAATTGAAGCTGGCATTCCTAAAATGCGCATTGAAGAAGCTGCAGCTCGTAAACAAGCCCGAATAGACTCGGGTCAAGATACCATTGTAGGGGTTAATAAATACCGCTTAGAAAAAGAAGATCCTTTACAAATTTTAGAGGTAGACAACCAAGTGGTACGCCAACAACAAATAGAGCGTTTAAACACCTTAAAAACAACACGTAATACCAACAAAGTAACCCAATGCTTAGCTGCTTTAACAAATGCAGCTAAAACCGGCGAAGGTAACTTATTAGCATTAGCAATTGAGGCTGCTAAAAACCGAGCTACATTAGGTGAAATTTCCGATGCATTAGAAACCGTTTTTGGTAGATATAAAGCACAAATTAAAACAATTAGCGGCGTGTATAACAAAGAAATTAAAACCGATGAAAACTTTGCAAAAGCAAAACAACTTGCTGACGATTTTGCAAAACAAGAAGGACGTCGTCCGCGTATTATGATTGCTAAAATGGGGCAAGATGGACACGACCGTGGTGCTAAAGTAGTAGCTACCGGTTACGCCGATGTTGGTTTTGATGTAGATATGGGACCTTTGTTCCAAACCCCTGCCGAAGCTGCTAAACAAGCCGTTGAAAACGATGTGCATGTACTAGGTGTTTCTTCTTTAGCTGCTGGTCATAAAACGTTAGTTCCACAAGTAATTGAAGAATTAAAAAAATACGGCCGTGAAGATATTATGGTTATTGTTGGAGGCGTAATTCCAGCACAAGATTATCAGTATTTATTTGATGCGGGTGCAGTTGCTGTTTTTGGTCCAGGTACTAAAATTGCCGATGCAGCCATTACTATACTAAATGTACTGTTAGATAACGAATAATAAAAAATCTCCTAAATTAGTTTTTAGGAGATTTTTTTATTTAATTAACAGGATAACCTTTATTTATCCAATCTACTTTTATGTTTTTAGGTATGTTTAAAAGTTTAGTATTTTTATAACCCATGGCAATTAAACTTTTAAATGCAGGACGTATGTTTGGACATTTTTCAAACGGACAACATCCGCAATACAAAACCACTTCCTTGTCTTTTGGTACTTTGCTTAAGTAATTTATAAGCTTTTCTCTATTTCCTTTATCTTGTACAGGGCCTAAATTAAAAGATCCTTTAATTACCGCATCAGGGCCAATGTTAATAACAACCGTTTGGCTCATTTTATTTTGATTTATACGGGCAGCCAAAACTTGTGTACTTAAAAGTTGCTTCGGTGTCCAAGGATCTAAAAAGTTTTGAGCTTTCATTCCCAAAAAACTCAAAAAACAAATAAATAATAAAATAATTTTTTTCATACAACAAATTTTAATTAATCACGCATACTATCAAAAAACTCTTCGTTTGATTTTGTGTTTTTAATTCGGTCATGAATAAAAGTAATAGCTTCTACTGGGTTCATATCTGCTAAAATATTGCGCAAAACAACCATTTTACTATTAGTAAAACGATCTTGCAACAAATCGTCGCGGCGTGTTGAAGAGGAAGTTAAATCAACAGCTGGGAAAATACGTTTGTTTGCAATTTTACGATCTAACTGCAATTCCATATTACCAGTACCTTTAAACTCTTCAAAAATAACATCGTCCATTTTAGAACCCGTATCGGTTAATGCTGTAGCTATAATTGTTAGCGATCCGCCGTTTTCTATATTGCGGGCAGCACCAAAAAAACGTTTTGGTTTTTGCAACGCATTAGCATCTACCCCACCCGATAAAACACGACCCGAAGCTGGCTGAACTGTGTTATAAGCACGTGCCAAACGCGTAATTGAATCTAATAAAATAACTACATCATGTCCACATTCTACCAAGCGTTTTGCTTTTTCAAGTACCATATCGGCTAATTCAACGTGGTAACGTGCTTCTTCGTCAAAGGTCGACGCTACTACTTCTGCCCGTACATTGCGTTGCATATCTGTTACTTCTTCAGGGCGTTCATCAATTAACAAAACAATTTGGTAAACTTCCGGATGATTATCTGCTATAGCATTAGCTATCTCTTTCAACATCATAGTTTTACCCGTTTTAGGTTGCGCCACAATCATACCACGTTGCCCTTTACCAATAGGTGCAAATAAATCGATAATACGTGTTGAAAGTCTAGAATTATTGCCTGATAAGTTGAATTTTTCTTTAGGAAATAACGGTGTTAAATGCTCAAATGAAGGGCGATCGCGCACCTCATCGGGTTCATGACCGTTAATTTTTGTAATTCGAACCAATGGAAAATGTTGTTCATTCCCTTTGGGTGGTCGAACAATTCCTTTAATAGTATCGCCTTTTTTTAAACCGAACAAACGTATTTGTGATTGTGAGATATAAATATCATCAGGCGATTTGCGGTAATTGTAATCAGACGAGCGTAAATAACCGTGTGAACCACCATCTTTTGGCACTTCTAAAACACCCTCGCATTCAATAATACCTTCAAATTCGTAATCAGGATCACGGTAATTTTGCTTTTTTTGATTTTTATTTCTGTTTTGATTTTGATTGGTATTTTGCTTTTCGGTTTCAGCTGGTATTTTTTCTGTAGATTCTTTTTCAGTTTCTGCAACCGTTTCTAAAGGTAATTGTTCTTGCGTTTCTGTAGCTTGGGTTGCTTTTTTACGCTGCTTATTTGGGGTTTGTTTAGGTGAATTGGTTGGTGTATCCTCAATTACCTCATCAACTGTTGGCTGTGTTGTTGTTGGCTCAGGTACTGTATTAACCTCTTCTGTTTCAACATCATCAGCTGTAGTTTGTATTCTTTTTCGTTTTTCCTTTTTTTGGGGCGTTGCAGTTTCGGTAGCAGTTGTAGTTACTTCTTCTTCCTTAAAACTAGCTTGTAGCTTTAAAATGGCATCAATCAATTCTTCTTTTTTAAGATTGGTTTTTGCGATACCAATTGTTTTTGCTATTTCTTTTATTTCGGGCAATTTCATGCCCTTTAACACATTTTTGTCAAACATATATTATGACGTTGTTGTTGATATTAATTTTTTTTTGAGATATTGCTTAAAAGAAAGTTTTTCTGATAAGTTAGAAAGGTCGAACAATGAAGAAGTTACGATTTTCTAATGCAATATTACAATATTTTTTTTAATAAGCGTTATTTTTAAAAAAAATTAGTGTTACTTTTGTAAACAAATCAATAAAAAATGATTCAAAGAATACAAACCATTTATTTAGCGTTGGCATTTATTGTTTCGGGTGTTTTATCATTGGTTTTTCCGTTATGGAAAGATGCCAATGGTGTTGATTTCCGTGTGGGGCAAAATACAATGTACACGTTATTGTTTGGTTTAGGTGCTGCATTAAGCATTATTTCTATTTTTTCATACAAAAAAAGACAAACTCAATTTGTTTATAACAGATTGAACATGATATTGAACTTTATATTACTAGGATTATTTGTGTATCAATCGCTAAATTTATCTGGAGAAACTTTGGTTTCAGAGAAGGGTATTGGGATGTTTCTTCCTATTGTTTCTATCATTTTGTTGGTGTTAGCTAACAAAGCCATTAAGAAGGACGAAGATCTTGTAAAATCTGCAGATCGTATACGATAAACCTTACATCTTAGTTTATTAGTGCGTTAAAAAATCCGACCAATGGTCGGATTTTTTGTTTAATAGTACTCTTTTATTTTTTCTATTACCTTTTCATTATTTTGGGATTTATTGTATTTTAAAACAATTTCTAATATCATTTTTGATAAATCTTCATATTTTTTAATTGGCATATTTCCTGGTGAAACTTTTTGTAATGTTTGATTAGAAAACACAAATAAGGTTTCTAAATGCAATCCGTCTCTTGCATATCCTTCATTTGTTTTTTTAAAATCAATGGAATTAAATATCTTTACAAAATTGTCAAGCTTTTTTAAATCTACATCTTCTATTTTAATCACAAAAGGTTCAACAATTGCAATATTTGGATTAAACAGATCTTGAGGCGGATATACACAAATAAGTTTATCATCAAAATCAATTAAAACATCAATTGGATTAGAAAACGCAGGGAAATAGCTCATTGATAAAATCCTTAAATTATATCTAAACTCTTTATTATTCGTTTGCATTATTCTTTCTTTACTCTTTAAATTTTCCGTACAACCAAATAACAAAAATGACATTACCAAAATCAACAACCTCATACATTTATTTTTAATAATTAAATATAAACAAAAAACCTCAAACTTTTCAGCTTGAGGTTTTTCGCATTTATGAAAAAATTAAATTATTTTACTTCTTCGTATTCTACATCTTGTGTAGCATCGCCAGCTTCTTGGTTTGGTTGTGCTTGTTGTGCACTACCTTGTTGCCCTTCTGCTTGTGCTTTGTACATTTCTTCAGAAGCTGCTTTCCAAGCTTCGTTTATTTTATCTAAAGCTGGTTGAATAGTTGCTAAATCACGTGTTTCATACGCTTTTTTCAATTCATCTAATGCACCTTGAATAGCTGTTTTGTTACCCTCAGATAATTTATCACCAAACTCTGACAATTGCTTTTCAGTTTGGAAAATCATACCGTCAGCCTCGTTTAATTTATCAGCAGTTTCTTTAGCTTTTTTATCGCTTTCTGCATTTGCTTCTGCTTCTTTCTTCATTCTTTCGATTTCTTCTGGAGTTAATCCTGAAGATGCTTCAATACGGATATCGTGTGATTTTCCCGTTCCTTTATCAGTTGCAGATACTTTAATAATTCCGTTAGCATCAATATCAAAAGTAACTTCAATTTGAGGTACACCGCGTTGTGCTGGTGGAATACCATCTAAGTGAAAACGACCAATTGTTTTATTATCGTTTGCCATTGGGCGCTCACCTTGTAAAACGTGAATTTCAACCGATGGTTGGTTATCTACAGCTGTAGAAAACACTTGTGATTTTTTTGTTGGAATGGTTGTATTTGCATCGATTAACTTTGTCATTACACCACCCATTGTTTCAATACCTAATGATAGCGGAGTAACGTCTAACAACAATACATCTTTTACATCGCCCGTTAATACACCACCTTGAATAGCTGCACCAATTGCAACAACTTCATCTGGATTTACCCCTTTTGAAGGTTTTTTACCAAAGAATTTTTCAACTTGCTCTTGAATAACTGGTATACGTGTTGATCCACCTACTAAAATTACCTCATCGATATCGCCTGTTGATAAACCTGCGTCTTGTAATGCTTTTTTACATGGTTCCATTGAACGACGTACTAAATCATCGGCTAACTGCTCAAATTTTGCACGTGTTAACGTTTGTACCAAGTGTTTTGGTCCGGTAGCAGTAGCTGTTACGTACGGTAAATTAATTTCGGTTTGAGCAGATGAAGACAATTCAATTTTTGCTTTTTCAGCTGCTTCTTTCAAACGCTGTAATGCCATAGGATCTTGACGTAAATCTACACCTTCTGCTGCATTAAATTCATTTGCTAACCAATTGATAATAACTTGATCAAAATCATCACCACCTAAATGCGTATCTCCGTTTGTAGACAATACTTCAAAAACGCCATCGCCTAATTCTAAGATCGAAATATCAAACGTACCACCACCTAAATCGTACACCGCAATTTTTTTGTCTTGTCCGCCTTTATCTAAACCATAAGCTAATGCAGCCGCAGTAGGTTCGTTAATAATACGCATAACTTCTAACCCTGCAATTTGTCCTGCTTCTTTAGTAGCTTGGCGTTGTGCATCGTTAAAATAAGCTGGTACTGTAATAACCGCTTGCGTAACTGTTTGGCCTAAATAATCTTCGGCTGTTTTTTTCATTTTTTGTAACGTCATTGCCGATAATTCTTGCGGCGTGTATAAACGTCCATCAATATCAACACGTGGCGTATCGTTATCACCTTTAACAACATTATATGCTGTATGTGTTAATTCGTTTTGTACACCAGAAAATTTTTCACCCATAAAACGTTTAATAGACGCTATGGTTTTTGTTGGGTTAGTAACTGCCTGACGTTTAGCTGGGTCACCTACTTTAATTTCACCACCTTCTACAAATGCAATTACAGATGGGGTTGTTCTTTTACCTTCTGCATTTGGAATTACCACCGCTTCATTACCTTCCATTACAGCAACACAAGAGTTGGTAGTTCCTAAGTCAATTCCAATAATCTTACTCATATTTTTTATATTCTTTATTTTGTATTTATTTTTTTGTGATTGTATCACGCTTAGCTAATAGTCAATTCTTATGCCTAACTTAAAAAGCGTAAAAAAATGTCAGAAAACGGTTGTTAAATCTGTCAAACTGTCACAAAAAGAATAAAATCAATACGTAAAAAAATGCCAAAAAGGTATAATTAAAATGAAATGTCACATCTAACAAAATTTTAGAAAACTTACATATATTTTTAATTATCTTCGCTTTATTAATTGTTTGATAAATTATGGAATGTATTTCGGTTTTTGATATGTTAAAAATTGGCGTAGGCCCTTCTAGCTCACACACCTTAGGTCCGTGGCGTGCTGCCGAACGCTTTATTGCCGAATTAAAAGAGTTGGATATTTTTAATAAAACAGAACGCGTAACCGTTGATTTGTACGGATCTTTATCGTTAACAGGTATAGGACACGCAACTGATTTAGCTGTAATGTTGGGTTTAAGTGGTGCCGACCCAGAATATGTTCCTGTTGAAGATATTTCAAGCATTATTAACCAAATTAAACAAACAAATAGTTTAAAATTAGGCAATAGCGTTAAAATTCATTTTAACCCTGCCGAAAACATTGTTTTCAACAAAAACTTTTTACCTTTTCATGCCAATGGTTTAACATTTACAGCCTTTTACGAAAACACGCAATACGTTTCCACTTTTTACTCTATAGGCGGTGGGTTTGTTGTAAAGGAAGAATCGGCAGAAAACAAAGAAAATAATCAAATTAAAGCAGCTTTTCCTTTTCCTGTTGATAAAGCCGATGAATTGTTAGCTTTTTGCAAACAAGAAAATAAATCTATTTCTGAATTGGTTTATGAAAACGAATTATCTTTACGTACGCCCGAAGAAATCGATCATGAATTAATGCGTATTTGGAACACTATGTTAGAGTGTATTTATATTGGGTGCCATACAGAAGGAACACTTCCAGGCGGATTAAATGTACGTAGACGTGCTTTTGATACCTATCAAAAATTAAAAGGCGATTTACCATATAACTCCCCTCAAGAATGGCTGCAAACCATTCGCAAAACTAAAGTTTATTTTAGACAAATTTTAAAATGGGTAAGCTGTTTTGCCTTATCTGTAAACGAAGTAAATGCATCTTTAGGACGTGTTGTTACCGCACCAACAAACGGAAGCGCAGGTGTTATACCAGCCGTTTTAATGTATTATTTGGTAATTGAAAACCATAAAGCGGGCGATAAAGAAATTAAACAATTTTTAATGGTTGCAGGCGAAATAGGCAGTATTTTTAAGAAAGGTGCTACTATTTCTGCTGCTATGGGCGGTTGTCAAGCCGAAATTGGCGTATCTAGTGCAATGGCTGCCGCTGCTCTTTGTGAATTAATGGGTGGAACACCAGAACAAGTAACAGTTGCTGCCGAAATTGCCATGGAACACCATTTAGGTTTAACATGTGACCCTATTGGTGGTTTGGTACAAATACCTTGTATTGAACGCAACACTATGGGTGCAATAAAAGCTATCAACGCTGCAGAACTTGCGTTAGATACAGATCCTAAAAACGTAAAAGTACCGCTTGATAAAGTAGTAAATACCATGTGGCAAACAGCACAAGATATGAATAATAAATACAAAGAAACCAGCGAAGGCGGGTTAGCAATAGCTGTTAATATGGCCGATTGTTAGTAAAATCATGAAAAAATACATCCTATTATTTTTATTGGCAGGTTTGTATTTAAATGCGCAACGTAATAAATATATTACAACACCAACAATTGCGTATAACAATGCAAAACAATCAAAGGCTGTAGGTATTTTTCTACGCGGTGCAACGATTGATTCTTATGAATTCCTTAAGGATGAATATGTTTACAAAATTTACACACCATACACTGGTACCGTTTACATCACCGATATTTACAATGTAAAAGATGGTTTACACGCTAACGATGAATTTCAAAAATCGCCGGCAATTATTATAGAAAATGATGGTTATTATGGTTCACCACACTTATTCACCACAGTAGCAGGACTAAAAATCAGAGAATTACCTACCAGTACATCGCCTATTGTAGGAAATATTTTAAATGGAACACCTATACCCATTTATTATTATCCATACAATTCCGAAGCTTGGATTCCAATTCAAATGAATAATAAAAAAGGATATATTCCAGCAAAGTATGTTGGACAAAGGCCTGATTTAATCACTTTAAAAAATCAATACAAAAAAGCGCAAACTTTAGAAGAACAGAAGAAATTTGCCGAACGTATTTTAGAATTAGGCTGGAACAGCAACCCAAGCGAAAACGAAGCCGCTTTGCGTTTGTATGCCGATTTTGCTTTAAAAAACAATCAACCACAAATTGCCGAAATTTGTTTATTGCAAGCCGATGTTCTTAAAAACATTCCAAAAAATGATTTTAATCTTCCTTTAAAATTAAGAAAGAAAAAACAATTTGGCTTTACTTTAAACAATGAATTAGAACCAGAAAATGGATTTAAAAAATCGTTTTTAGAAACAAATTTAGGAAAGATTAAAAGGAACACCACCGATTTTGATGATTGTGGTTTAGAAGAACATGAAACGAAAGTGTATTTTGGTTCAGTTGCATGTATTGAACATAATGTGAATAAAACTTATACGATAAGTTCTTTAGATATAGTAAATACCAACGGATTTAAAATTAAAAACACCTATTTAACAAATTTCACTACTCTTGCCGATTTTCTAAAAGTTGGTGTTGGATTAATCACTTCTATAGATGCACCTAATAATTCGTATTACATAAGCACCGATTATATGGCATACGAGTTTCAATTTAAAAACAACCAACTTACTAAAGTAACAATGTTTTATTATTGTTAAAAAACTGCATAACCTTTGTATTTATTAAAAAGTTCTTTTTTCTTAAACTTTTTAGCTAATTTTACCCCAACAAAACAACAAAACGCAAATTATGTCTGTTGCAAAAAAAGATTATAAAGTAGTGACAACCAAGTCACTTTTTGATATGAAGCAAAACGGAGAAAAAATCTCTATGCTTACAGCTTACGATTACACCATGGCAAAAATTGTAGATTCCGCTGGGGTTGATGTTATTTTAGTAGGCGATTCTGCCAGTAACGTAATGGCTGGTCACGAAACCACATTACCTATAACATTAGACCAAATGATTTATCACGCATCTTGCGTGGTACGTGGGGTACAACGTGCTTTGGTTGTGGTTGATTTACCTTTTGGCACCTATCAATCAGACTCTAAAAAAGCTTTAGAATCTGCCATTCGTGTAATGAAAGAAAGTGGCGCACATGCCCTTAAGCTAGAAGGTGGTAAAGAAATTAAAGAAGGTATTAAAAAAATATTAGGTGCCGGTGTACCTGTCATGGGACACTTAGGTTTAACACCGCAATCAATTTATAAATTTGGTACTTATACCGTACGCGCTAAAGAAGAAGCCGAAGCCGAAAAACTAATAGAAGATGCCAAAATGCTAGAAAAAATAGGTTGCTTTGCAATTGTTTTAGAAAAAATTCCGGCAGCATTGGCAACAAAGGTAGCTCAAGAAGTTTCAATTCCTATTATTGGTATTGGCGCAGGTGGTGGTGTTGACGGACAAGTTTTAGTTGTACATGATATGATTGGAATGACGCACGAATTTAGCCCTAAGTTTTTAAGACGATACATGAATTTGTACGAAGACATGACAGCAGCAATTGGCCAATATGTAACCGATGTAAAATCGAAAGACTTTCCAAACTCAACAGAACAATATTAATTTACAATTACAGCTAAATAAATTGGTTGCCTAAAAAATTCTATCTGTCATTCCGTACATAATTCAGCTTGACAAATACAGATATTTTAGACAACCATTTTTAATATTTATGAAAATCTATTCAACAAAAAACAACTTACAAGTTTTATACGAAGACAACCATATTATTGTTGTAAATAAAAGGGTGGGCGATATTGTACAAGGCGATGAAACCGGCGATAAACCCCTAAGCGATGTGGTAAAAGAATATTTAAAAGATAAACATAACAAACCTGGAGCTGTGTATTTAGGGGTGGTTCATAGGCTAGATCGCCCAACTACAGGTATCGTACTGTTTGCAAAAACATCAAAAGCGTTAACCCGTTTAAACGATTTATTTAAAAACCGTGAAACGCAAAAAACGTATTGGGCTGTGGTAAAAAACAATCCACCTAAAGAAAGTGATACATTAACACATTACTTAACTCGCAACCCTAAAAACAACACGTCAAAAGCACATTTTAAAGAAGTTACAAACAGCAAAAAAGCCATTTTAGACTACAAAATATTAAAAAAACTAAACACTTATTTTGCTTTAGAAATAAATTTACACACGGGTCGTCATCATCAAATCCGTTGCCAATTAGCAGCCATTGGATGCCCTATTAAAGGCGATTTAAAATATGGTTTTGACAGAAGCAATCCCAACGGTGGAATTCATTTACATGCACGAAAACTTGTTTTAACACACCCGGTAAGTAAAGAAGAATTAAAAATTATTGCACCTGTTCCTGAAGATATTATTTGGAAAAACATAGAAAAAGAGTAATTTAGATAAAAAATTTAGACTAAAATATGAAATGGAGTAAAGAAACAGGAGGTAATTTTGAAGACCGCAGAGGAATGTCAGGCGGTGGCAAAGCTGTTGTAGGTGGTGGTATTATTGGTATTGTAGCACTTTTGTTAACCATGTTTGGTGGCGAAACAGGACAAGTTATTGGTAACGTACTACAACAAACACAAGGCGGCACTAACCAACAAACCGAACAAGTACAAACTAGAGAACTTTCGGCTAAAGAAAAAGAATTAGGTGAATTTTCTAGGGCAAACTTAGTTTATAATAATAGAACTTGGGAAGCAATTTTTAACGAAAACGGACAAACTTATCAAGAACCTGGAATGGTTTTGTTTGACGATGGCGTAAACACTGCTTGTGGATCAGCAACATCAGCATCGGGTCCTTTTTACTGCCCTGCCGACCAAACTATCTATATGGATTTACGTTTTTTTGAAGAATTACGTACACGTTTCGGAGCTAAAGGTGGTGATTTTGCCATTGCGTACGTAATTGCGCATGAAGCAGGCCATCATATTCAAAATTTAGTAGGTACAAACAGAAAAGTACGCCAAGCACAACAAGGTAAAAGCGAGGCAGCTGCTAATAAGTTTTCGGTAGCGCAAGAGTTACAAGCCGATTTTTTTGCAGGCGTTTGGGCAAGTAGAAATAAAGAAAAGTTAGAAGCAAACGACATTGAAGAAGCTATAAGTGCTGCACAAGCAGTTGGCGATGATGCCATTCAATCTAAAATGCAAGGTCATGTACAACCCGAAAAATTTACTCACGGAACTTCGGCAGAGCGTAAAGCTTGGTTTATGAAAGGATATAATACAGGTGATATGCACCAAGGCGATATAGAAACTATTTATAATAGTATTAGATACTAAAAACAACATACAATTTAAAAATGCTTCGTACTTTTGCGAAGCATTTTATTTTTATATGAACTACGAAATTGATCAACTTAAATTATCAGAACAAATAATAACCATAGCTAAAAAAGCTTCGTTTGTAACTGGGCTGTACATATTACTTACTTTTATAATACTTTTTGTTTTATATTTTTTTGGAATGTTGTTTTTATTCGATTTTCCAAAAGATCTTACAAAATTTACAAACCCTACTTTTGTTGAAGAATTATTAGCAGCCAACCCAATCCAGCTCATTATTTTAAATGGTTGTATAAGTATTATGGGTCATTTTTTATTGAGTGGTATTTACGGCATGTTGCACAACAACACTAATGTACCGTATATAAGTTTAGGCAGTGCATATAAAGCAATTTTTAGTATTAAAGGCTTAAAAGTATTAAATATAATTATTGTTGTGCAAGCAATTACAACAACTGTTTCATACTTTTTAGATACGTTAGGTTTTGGCTTAGTTGGTTTGGGTATTAGTATTTTAATTCAGTTTTTAACATACTTTACATACGCTGCTATTTATGTACATAATTTAAGTTTAGGCAAAAGTGTATCGTTAAGTATTGCCTTAATTAATTACAAACCTGGTTTTTTATTTTTATTTATTGCTATTGCCTATTTTTTATCGCTATCAGGTATTATTTTCTTTGGCATAGGTATTATTTTAACCTTACCATTAAATTATATTGTAGCGTATTGTTTGTATCAACACATTACAGAACAACTTACTGATTAGTCCATAAATCACGATCTAAACTACGATATTGTATAGCTTCGGCTATATGCGATGGTTTAATTTTTTCAGCCATTTCTAAATCGGCAATGGTTCGGGCTACCTTTAAAATTCTATCGTATGCACGTGCTGATAAATTTAATTTATCCATTGCTGTTTGAAGTAAATTTAGCGATGTTGTATCTAAATCACAAAAAACCGATATTAATTTTGTTGGCATTTGTGCGTTGTAATGAATGCCTTTGTATTCTTTAAAACGATTAGATTGAATACTGCGTGCTTGCACTACCCTATTGCGTATTGATTCACTTTTTTCGGCAGTCGTTTTTTCTGATAATTTTTCAAAAGGAACTGGATTTACTTCAATATGCAAATCAATCCTGTCTAACAATGGTCCCGAAATTTTGTTTAAATAACGATTCATTTCTAATGCAGATGATTGACTTAAACCTTTATCATTCATAAAATATCCGCTTGGACTTGGGTTCATACTAGCAACTAACATAAACGAAGAAGGATACGAAACGGTGAATTTTGCTCGAGATATTGTGACCTCGCGATCTTCTAGTGGTTGTCGCATTACTTCTAACACTTCACGTTTAAATTCGGGCAATTCATCTAAAAACAAAACGCCGTTATGTGCTAACGAAATTTCGCCAGGTTGCGGATAACTTCCCCCACCTACCAACGAAACACTTGATGCCGTATGATGCGGTGCCCTAAATGGGCGTTTTTTTATTAAACCTACGTTTTGTGCTTTACCTACCACACTGTGAATTTTGGTTGTTTCTAAAGCTTCATCCATTGTCATAGGTGGCAAAATACTAGGCAAACGCTTTGCTAACATGGTTTTTCCCGAACCTGGTGGTCCAATTAGCAAAATATTATGTCCGCCTGCTGCTGCAATTTCTAAAGCCCTTTTTATATTTTCTTGACCTTTTACTTCGGCAAAATCCAAAAGCGAAAAATCGTTGGTTGTATCAAAAACATCATCGGCAATGATTTGGGCTGGGGTTAGTATATTTTTTCCTTCAAAATGATCGATTAAATGTGAAATATTTGGTACAGGATACACGTTTATTCCGTCAACAATGGCAGCTTCTTGGGTATTTTCAACGGGTAAAAAAATATCTGTATAGCCATCGGCTTTCGCTTGTATGGTAATTGGCAAAGCGCCCTTAATGGGTTGTACCGAACCATCTAACGATAATTCGCCCATAATCATTACATTATCAAAAGTAGCTTTTTTTAATTGCCCCGATGCAGCTAAAATACCAATTGCCAAAGGTAAATCGTACGCCGAACCTTCTTTGCGTAAATCGGCTGGCGCCATATTAATAGTTATTTTCTTACCAGGTAAATTATAGCCCGTATTTGCTAATGCAGCTGCAATTCGATAACTTGATTCTTTAACAGCGTTATCGGGCAAACCTACTAAATGATAACCAATACCTTTATCTATATTTACCTCAATTGTTATGGTTGTAGCATTTATACCAAACACTGCGCTACCAAATATTTTAACCAACATAAACGTACTTTTTTTCTAATTTCTAATATAGCAATTTAATTTTAGGTTTAATAGTATATTCCTTTTTAATTAAGTTGTACTTTTATTTTTTGCTTTTAAATAAATTTTTATGACCAAAATTGTTTTAGTTGGATATATGGCAAGTGGAAAAACCACTATCGGCAAGCAGTTAGCAACTCTTTTAAACGTACCTTTTATTGATTTAGATGTTTTTATAGAAGATAAAGAAGAACTAAGTATAGAACAAATATTTAAACAAAAAGGAGAAATATATTTTAGAAAACAGGAACATTTTTGGTTAAACGAACTTTTAAACAGCAACCAAACATTTGTTTTAAGTTTGGGTGGCGGTACTCCTTGTTATGCAAACAATCATTTGTGGTTACAAAATGAAGGGGTTGAATCGTTCTATCTTAAAGCAACTGTATCAACGTTGGTTAGTAGGTTAAAAAACACAACTCGTCCATTACTTCAAAACATCGAAGATTTACCTAATTTCATTGGCCAGCATGTTTTTGAACGCAGTTATTTTTACAATTTTGCAAAACATACCATAGACTGTAACAACAAAGAAATTTCATTAATTTGCAACGAAATTTTATCAATAATTAAAAAAAAACATTAATTATTTAACTATTTTAACTACATTTAGGGATGAAATAAAACTTTTATGAAGCTAAAAATTACACTTTTACTTATTTTATTAGGGTTTAGTTTAGGTTTTGGGCAAACCATAAATCCTGCTCATGTTATTAATTTATGTTCTAACCAAACTGTTCCAGGCAAAACCCCAACAACAAATGTGTATAACAACTTGTACACATCGTGTAGTGCTTTTTTACCTTTATCAAGTGCAATAACTTTATATTATGTAGAAATTGAATCGGGTACTACCTTTACATTTACTGTTACGCCAAACGCAAATGTTGATTTTGATTTTGCATCGTGGTTAAACCCTAATTTTGCTAATTTAGGACCAAGTGATCGCGGATCGCAAAATACCGTAATTGGAGTTAACATTTACGATGTTGGTTTATCATTGCTTGAACCTACCCAACTTTGTGAAGTTCCAGGTGCTGCACCGCCCAATACAGGTGTTATTCCAGGTATGGTACGTTGGTATGATGTGGTTCCTGGCGATGGTATTTTAATTGCAATTGACCATTGGGAAAGTTCTGTTGTTAATTACGATTTATCTTTTGGTGGTGATGCTGTTTTAAATTGCAGTGTAATTGGTAAAACATACGAAGTGTGTGACTGGGATAGAGATGGTGTAGAAAGTTTTGATTTAAACGCAATTAAAGATGAAATTAACAATATTAATAAAACCTTTACTATAGATTTTTTTGAAAATCAAGCCGATGCAAACAATCTGTTTTCATCAAATTATCTTCAATCACCTTATGTAGTTTCTACAGCAAATAGTCCAAAAACAATTTACGCACGTTTTAAACGCGCTAATGGGTTATTAGCCCGCGTTACCGAAATTAATTTTATTGTAAACGAGGTAGCTAATTTACCATTAACCAATTTAGAAATTGAAGTATGTGATTTTGATCAAACCAAAAACGAATACTTTGATTTAACATCTATTGAACCCTTTATTAACAATATAAACACCGCTGCCATTACTTACAAATATTATGAAAGCGAACAAGATGCGTTAAACGATGCACCAAACAATATTGCAAATCCAAAAAACTATTTATCTAAAGATAAAACCATATATGTACAAATAACAACAAATGGCAAATGTCCGTTTATAGCCCCTTTAAAATTAATTGTAGATACACTTAATTTTCCACCTAAAAAAATGGATTATTCTGAATTTTGTGCAAAAGAACAAGCCGATGGATTGGTTTATAATTTAGAAGAAAGTATTGATTATTTTATAGAAGGGCAAGTAAAAAGCGATTTTGAAATTACTTTTTACAACACTTTAAATAACGCAATTGAAAAAATAAATCCTATAACACAAGCTACAAATTACAAGGTTGCATTTAACACACAAGAAACCGTTTTTGTAAGAATTGAAAATTTAAAAGGATGTTTTATTGTTTCTGAACTTTATTTAGATTCTAAACAAAGAGTCACTAAAAAAGATTTATACAACACAGCATGTGATCCTTATATTTTAGAACCACTTCCGTTAGGTTACAATTATTTTACCGAACCAAACGGTAAGGGTACATTATTAAAACCGTATACAAAAGATGCTGTAATTTATGGAAGAAGAACCATTTATATTTACGGAAACAGTTTGTTTGTAAACCCAGATTATCCCGATTTTAATTCGTGTACATATGAAACAGCTTTCACAGTTTACAATAATGATTGTATGATACCAAAAGGGATATCGCCAAACGGCGACGGCCAAAACGATTATTGGGATTTAACTCCTTTTGGTGTTGCTAAATTAGATATTTTTAACAGATTAGGCAGTTTGGTTTACTCACATGGTGTTGGATATACCAATGAATGGAACGGACAAACCAATAATGGCGGTTTATTACCATCGGGCACCTATTTTTACAGTGTAGTAACACTTAATGGTGTAAAAACCGGTTGGGTAGAAGTTGTAAGAGAAGTAAAATAAACAAAAAGCGTAATCTAATTATGATTGCGCTTTTTGTTTTTATTAGCTTAAATAAGCATATTCTTCTGTATTATTAAAAACAACTTGTATATGTTCTAAACTTGATGTTGATAATGAAATTCCTTTAAAATCGGCCTTTACAGGGTATTTTTTATGGTTTCTATCAATTAAAACTGCTGTTTTAAATTTCTTTAAAGGCACATCTAAAAAATATTTAACTCCGTAAATTAAAGTTGCACCCGAATTCATTACGTCATCAACTAAAACTATAGATTTGTTTTCGTAATTTACTTTTTCTAAATCTGTTTTAACAGCTTCAAGTGGGTTTTGTTTATTAACTTCAACTTTACCTAAAACCACTTTTAAATTAGATATTTTTTCAACTTCAGCACTAATTTTCTGTGCAAAAATATAACCGCTATTGGCAATACCTGCAATTACAATTTCGGTTTCATCTACAAAAGTTTCGTAAATTTGGTAGGCAATACGCTTGGTTATTTGTTGAATTTGATGTTGGTTTAATATGATATTTTGGCTCATTATATTTTTTTAAATTGAATAAATAATTCGTTTTTTTCTCGTGGTTTTATAGAATTATAGCATATTTCAAGAGTATTTATTGAAAAATGCGGTGTAAATAAACTTTCATATTCTTTAATACTTCCCCCAAAAGGCGGACCTTGTTTGGTTAATGGAAAAGCAAAAAGCAACCCCACTAATTTTCCATTGTTTTTTAACAATTGGTTCATTTTAGCTGCATACAAAGGTCTTAAATCTGGTGTTAACGCACAAAAAAAAGTTTGTTCTATTATTAAATCATAGGTTTGGTTGTGATTAAAAAAATCATCTACTATTAATTGATTTTCTGGAAAATGCGGATTGTTTTTTTTAAAAACATTAATTGGTTCATTAGATATATCTAAGCCATACACATTTGTAAATCCATTATTATAAAAATATGTCAATTCGTACCCACTACCTACACCCGGAATTAAAATTTTTAAATCTTTGTTAGTTAATTGATCTATATACGTTTTTATGGGAGTAGTTATTGCACCAACATCCCAAGGAATATTATTTTCAATATATCTACTACTCCAATATTCTTTAGTTAGCTTCATTGTTTAATTGTTCAAAATAATCGTCTTCATCTAAATAATCATCAATATCACGGCGATCTTTCTTAGTTGGGCGTCCTTCACCTTTTAAACGATAATGCTCTTTTGCAAGTTTTAAAAGTTCTAAATGTTCAAAAGCTTCAGGTGGTGTTTCGTCTTTTCTATACATATCAACCAATTTGGCCCCTACCCTATTCTGTGGAATATCTAAAACCAAAAACTGATAATTAATTTGATCTTTACGTACTGTAATTTTATCGCCAGCAAAAACATCTCGTGAAGCCTTTGCTTGCTGGTTATTCACCGTTATATGCCCCTTTTTAATAGCATCGGTTGCAATACTACGTGTTTTGTACACCCTAATACACCACAAATATTTGTCTACACGCATGTTTAAATTATAATTTTGGGTTAATTTATAAACAAAAATAAATGAAAATTGTATCTTGCACCATTAATTTATAAGTAAAATGAAAAGATTTTTTACATTGGCTGTTTTATGCAGTGGTAGTTTACTTTTTTGGAACTGTAACCCAGATGATGACACCCCAAAAGTTACCGAGCGCGATCGCCAAGAAGTATATAACGAAGATATAAACAAAATAGAAACTTTTTTAAAATCAAACAGCATTGAAATTAATGCCGATGGTGTAAAGTTTACCACTACTGAGCCTAATGATGCAAATGCAATTTGGAATCAAACAACCTATCAATTGCAATCAGTTAACGTAAGTAATTTACCTTATTATACAAACGATCAAGGAGTGCAAAAACTTACCGATAATGTGTCGTATAAATTATATTATATCGTTGTAAATGAAGGTGGCGGTAACTATATGAATATTTATGACAATGCGTTTACTGCTTACACTGGATATAAATTAGATCAAACTATTTTTGACACCTATCCGTTTGGGTTTTGGAGTGCGTACCCTTCTTTTTCAACTTATACCGAAACTATTACTGGTTACAGACAAATACTTCAAAAAGTAAAAACTGCAACTGGTATTATTGAAAACCCAGATGGAACTTATACTTACGAAAACCCTGGTCGTGTAATTGTTTTTATTCCTTCGGGATTGGGCTATTTTAGTTCGGCGCCTGCAAATGGAACAATTGGTCAGTACGAACCGCTTATATTTGACATTACTTTAATTGCTAATAAAGAAGTTGATCACGATAACGACGGTATTTTAGATAAATATGAAGATTTAAATGAAAATGGCGATTTATGGGATGATGATACCGATGGTGATGGCAAAGCTAATTTTATAGATATTGACGACGACGGCGATGGATACACCACACGCCAAGAAATTACTTTTACAGTTGAAGAAAACGGCGAAATGGTTCAGAAAATTTACCCTTTTAACGAAATTCCTTCTTGTGAAGGTGGATCTGTAAAAAAACATCTCGATAAAAATTGTCATTAATAAATACATAAAACCTGTTTAAAACAGGTTTTTTTTTAATCTTAAATCCTAATGAGTTCAACTAATATTGCACAACTAATACAAAACGATTTAGAAACTTTATTGTTCTATAAAAGCCAAAAACAAGAAATATCTGCTGAAATTGCAATTGAAATTGCTGCATATGTTGCTGCAAAATTTTTAAGGATTATATTTGCAAAAAATAAAGAAATAAAACCCGAAGAATTAAACGGCGTTTTTGGAATAATTAGTAATATTTACAACGATCTTTTTCAAAATCAACTACATAAAACTGATTTTGAATTAATAAGCAAAACCGCTTTAGAATTGTTACAAGACACTGATTTTGACACAAACAGTTCTAATTTCTTTAAAAGTATCATACCTTAAGCTTTTACCAACATTTAATGATAAATTTCGATTTTAACGAAGACTACATTTTAGAAAATGATTTTGTACGCCTTGAGCCTTTATCGGCAAAACATTACGATGAATTTTTAGAATATACCCTAAACGAACCTGAAATTTGGGAATATTCTATGGTAAAATGTGATACACCCGAAAATTTAAATAAATACATTGGTATTGCTATTCAAAAAAGATTAGACCAAAAAGAATACACTTTTGCCGTTTACGATAAACGAAAGCAAAAATTTGTTGGTGCTACACGTTATTGCGATATTTTTTTAGATAGTAACCGCTTGCAATTAGGATATACTTGGTATGGCAAAGAACACCAAGGCACAGGTGTAAACAAAAACTGTAAATGGCTTTTACTAGAATTTGCTTTTGAAAAAATGCATATGGTACGCGTAGAGTTTAGAGCCTATACCGAAAATTTAAGAAGCATTAATGCTTTGTTAAGTATTGGCTGCACGGTTGATGGTATTTTGCGAAGCAACGCTGTTTGCCCTAAAACAGGGGTTCGCCGTGACACCATGGTTTTAAGTATTTTAAATACCGAATGGCATGAAACTGTTTGTAAAATGTTACATGATAAAATTTACCCTTTAAACAAATAACTTACATCTTAAAACCTTGAATGTTAGAAGTATTTACCAAATAAACTTCTAAATCATTAATTTTATGTTTAAAAACTTTACAGTCGTAAATTAAAATAAGTACGTTATTTTTTTGTTGAATTTGACGAACATCAATATGTTTACAAAACTGATACATATCTTTTTCAATGATTAATTTATCAGCATAAGAAAACTTATCCAATTGAATTTCAACATGCTTTAAAACAACTTTATCTAGAAAACGTTTATTAATTAACCCTCCTAAATAAATAATTAAAAAGCTAAATATTAAAAAAGTAAGGGCGGTATAATATTGCCCAAAACCAATACTCATACCAATAGCAGCAGCAACCCATATGATACTTGCTGTTGTTAAACCATTAACTGTAAAGGCATCTTTAAAAATAACACCTGCACCTAAAAAGCCTATTCCGCTTACAATGTACGATGCTATTCTTGTAGCATCTTCAGATGTACCCGAACCTAACTTATAAGATAAAACGGTAAACAATGTGCTACCTAAGCAAATTAAAGTAATGGTACGCAAACCGGCTGCTTTATCTTTTAATTCTCGTTCGGCACCTAAAAGCATACCAACAATAAGCGATAAACTTGCTTTAAATAAATCGTCGATTTGCCAATAATCGGTAATAAAACTATAATCCATAAAAAAAGGTTAACTTATGCGTTAACCTTTAAATTTACTATTTTATTATTAATTTTTGAGTATATGACCCTAGATTTGAATTAAATTTTAGCATATACATTCCCGCTTTTAAACTTGCTGTATTTATTACGGTTTTATTTTGAAGTGTAATTGGTTTTAAAATACTTTTACCGGTTAAATCAAAAACTTCAACAGTTACATTTCCTTCTATTTCCGATTCTATTGTAAGTAAATCATTTTCAACCGGATTTGGATACACTTTTAATTTTGTTTGCATTTCAAATGCAGGAGTTGATGCAGCTTTAGCACCGATACCTACTGCGTACCAAGCGTTTACAACTTGTTCCCATTCGTTAGAATTTGAACCATATAAAGCAACCGCTGCTGCTTGTGATGCGTTGTAAAAATCTAAATAAGTTGCCGATGGTGATAAACCAGTTGTTAAGGCTGTATATGCTATTTTCTCGGCTTTTTTAATTGTAATTGGGTTTACATAATACACGTTTCCAATATCGTTAGTTCCTTGTCCGCCCATGCTTAATAAATAAAACCAATGGTTTCCAACGCCGCTGTTAATGTGTACACCGCCGTAATCATTAGAACCATTTGGATTGTTTGTAGTTTTTTGCCAAAAAGTCCCTTTATATGTATCAGGCTGATTAGGTAATCCAATTTGCGAAGGCGCACTATTGGGATTACTCATACTTCTAAAATAATTTGGTGTAGTGTTATTTTTAAATAAACCTTCGCCAATTGTCCAATTAGGATTATCGTTTACAAAGAATTCAATTGAAGTTCCAAAAATATCTGCAAACGATTCGTTCATAGCGCCTGATTCGTTTTCATAATCTAAACCACCATTACCGTTTCTACTAACAACCATATGCGAAAATTCATGTCCAACAACATCTAAACCAACTACTGGGTACATTAATGAGCCACCTTTCCCATAAAACATTCCATTGTATACAGTGCCTCCACTTACTTCATCAAAAGCAGCAGCATTTTCATCAGTTCCTAAAAGATTACCTGCATCGTAATAATTATGGATTATGTGGTTGTTCCCATCAAAACTTAAACGGTTATGAATATTTTTATAATAATCATAGGTTTCTTTAATTGCCCAATGCACTTCAACAGCTGGTTTTAAACTATTCATTCCAAAATTAGGTGTAGAGTTGGTGTACTCTGTATATCCACTAAAAGATCCGTCGTTATTTAAAGAACCATTTAGTTGCGAACCATTTAAAGTGCGTATATTTCTAAAATTGTCTTTTAATCTGTAGCTTCCGTTGTACGAATCTACTGTAATGGATTTTGTACCTCTAAAAAAAGTATTACTTGAACTAGGTGTATCAGCATGGTGCAATTTACTAATTTGATTAATGATTTCACCAGTTTGAACGTCGATAAGAAAATCGATACTTTTTAAAGGTTTTAATGTGCTTAAATTAACTTTAGCAACATTTTTTAAAGCAACACTTTCGTTTATTTGTTGTTTGTATATATAGTTTTGAATTTCACTTTGAATCACATTTTCTGTTGCACCAAAATTAGCTTGAGCAATAGCAATTATCTTATCATTTGAAAGTTGATTTTCAATTTTGAAACCATTAAAATTAGTAACTATTTGACCGTTGATATGCGTAATTTTAGCATTTTTTTCATGTACAAAAATCATATCTCCATGCACTTTTACGTTGTTGTAAAAATGTTGATAGCTGTAATGTGTATAACCTGTTTCTGTATCAAATTTTTTATTTACAATTTCAAAAGTATGTTGTGTATCTAAATTAAAATAAGCGTTAATGCCCGAATAAAAATCTGTATTTGAAACATTTAAATTATTAAACATCACAAAGAACGATCCCATTGCGTTTTGATAAACAGGTTTTGGCAAATCTGTACTATTTTGTTCAATTGTTACAAAATTTGTGTTTGTTGCAAATACATTTGTAGGTGTATTAAGTAACAATGCAGCTAAAAATAAATAGTTGCTAATTTTTTTTAGTTTTAATTGTTGTTTTTTCATTATTGTGGGCTTACTTATTGTCTTTTATTAAAAAAATCGCACTAAATTAGTCATTTTTTACAACAAAAAAAAGCAATGTATGGTTACATTGCTTTTTTAAGAAAACTTTAATTTAATATTGTATTAATAACGAGCAGCTTCTTTACGTGCGTCTTCAATCATATCCTGATCGGCCATAATTCCAAATTCAACGCGACGGTTTTTAGCTTGTCCTTCTTTAGTATCGTTAGTTGCAATTGGATCTGCTTCGCCCATACCTTGTGCGCTAATTCTTTTTACACCAATTCCTTTAGAGCCTAAATACGATTTAACAGCATTTGCACGGCTACGTGATAACTTCATGTTGTATTCGTCTTTACCAACACTATCAGTATAACCATAAATAACAATATAAGTTCTTGGGTTTTGTTTAAATACTTTAGCAATTTTATCTAAGTTTGAAGTAGCTGTTTGAGTTAATTCAGCCGAATCAAAATTAAAATTAACAGTATTTTCATTCAAAACAACTTTAATACCTTCACCAACACGTTCTACTTGTGCGCCTGGTAAAGCTGTTTCAATTTCTTGTGCTTGCTTATCCATGTTTTTACCAACAATTGCACCAGCAGTACCCCCAATTACACCGCCTAATACTGCACCTAAAGCACTATTATTTTTACTACCTACATTATTACCTAAAACACCACCTAAAACTGCACCAGCTGTAGCACCAACTACCGCCGCTTTTTGTGTATTACTTGCGTTTTTAACAGAAGTACATGATGTAAATAATGTACCAGCTAATAATGTAGCCGATAATGCATATGCGCTTACTTTTTTCATAACTTATTATTTTTTATTTATTATTTTTTTCAAAAGTGTATATAATTTTAGCTTCGGTTGATTCATCTACCAATTCAAAATTTGTATCACTTACGTTGTTTGTTTTTAAATTATAACCTGTTGTAACGTGTTTTGCTTTATCATCGCCAACAAATTTTAAGTTAAATGTTCCATCTTGTTTAATATTCCAAACAATTTTAGAATTGTATTGCGGACATTTTGTTGCGTTATTATTTAAAGTAACCGTACCTGTGTTATTGTTTGATACAAATTTCCATTGACTACCTTCAAAACATTTTGCATCGGCAATTTGAAAAGATGTTACTTTATACTGCGATGAATAATTTACATTAGTTAATGTCCACTCACCTTTTAATTTTATTTGAGTTGAAACATCGTTTTTAGTGTTAGAAGCCGTTTTACATGAAAACATTGCTAACGATAAAATTCCTATTGCTAAGACCTTTTTCATATTTATAATATTTTATAATTTCAAAATTAACAAATTTTGTGCCTTAACATAATTTTTAACACGCTTTTTTATGTCTTTTTGTCATATTTTTTACTATTGGTATTTATTTTGAACATCAATAGGCACAAATTAATCTAAAATTAATACAAAATAATATGACTTCAGGTAAAATAAATGTAACGGTTGAAAATATTTTTCCGTTAATAAAAAAGTTCTTGTACAGTGATCACGAAATTTTTTTACGTGAATTAATAAGTAATGCTACCGATGCAACACTTAAACTTAAACATTTAACTGCCATTGGGGAAGCAGCTGTAGAAATTGGAAACCCTAAAATTGAGGTTAAAATTGATAAAGAAAACAAAAAGCTACATATTATTGACCAAGGTATTGGTATGACTGCCGATGAGGTTGAAAAATACATTAATCAGGTAGCTTTTTCAGGTGCTGAAGAATTTTTAGAAAAATACAAAGATTCTGCAAAAGACACCGGTATTATTGGTCACTTTGGTTTGGGTTTTTACTCGGCTTTCATGGTTGCACATAAGGTTGAAATCATTACTAAATCGTTTAAAAACGAACCAGCTGTGCACTGGACTTGCGATGGTTCGCCTGAATTCACTTTAAAACCAGCTGATAAATCAGAGCACGGTACCGAAATAATTTTACATATTGCCGATGATTCAACCGAATTTTTAGAAGATTTTAAAATTAGTGAGCTTTTAACCAAGTACAACAAATTTATGCCAGTACCTATTAAATTTGGTACAAAAAAAGAAAAAGAAGGCGAAAATGAAATTGAAGTTGACAATATAGTTAACAACCCTAACCCTGCTTGGACAAAAAAACCAAGCGAATTAACAGACGAGGATTACAAAAACTTTTATCGCGAATTGTATCCAATGCAGTTTGATGATCCTTTGTTTCACATTCATTTAAATGTAGATCATCCATTTAATTTAACAGGAATTTTATACTTCCCTAAATTAACAGGCGATTTAAGCATTCAAAAAGATAAAATTCAACTGTATCAAAACCAAGTTTTTGTAACCGATAATGTAGAAGGTATTGTACCTGAATTTTTAACTATGTTAAAAGGTGTTATTGATTCGCCAGACATTCCTTTAAACGTTTCGCGTTCGTATTTACAAGCCGACGGTAATGTTAAAAAAATTGCGAACTACATTACTCGTAAAGTTGCCGACAAACTTAAATCGTTATTTAACGAAGATCGTAAATCTTTTGAAGAAAAATGGAACGATATTAAAATTGTGCTAGAATACGGTATGCTTAGCGAAGTGAAATTTTACGAAAAAGCTAAAGATTTTGCACTTTACCCAACGGTTGATGAACAATTTTTCACGTTTGAAGAATTAAAAGAAAAAATTAAAAGCAATCAAACCAATAAAGAAGGTAAAATTGTTGTTTTATACGCTTCAAACAAAGAAAATCAACACAGTTATATTGCAAATGCAAAAGCAAAAGGATACGAAGTGTTATTATTAGATTCTCCAATAGTATCGCATTTAATTCAAAAGTTAGAAATGGATAATACCGATTTTACTTTTGCACGTGTTGATGCCGATTCTATTGAAAATTTAATTAAGAAAGATGATGAAATTATTTCTAAATTAAACGAAACAGAAGTTTTACAATTAAAAGAATTCATTGAAAATACAATTGCTAATAAAAATTACAGCATACAAACCGAAGCATTAGATAGCAATGCGGAACCTTTTATAATAACGCAGCCAGAATTTATGCGAAGAATGAAAGAAATGCAAGCTATGGGCGGCAATTCTATGTTTGGAAATTTCCCAGACACGTATAATGTAATTGTTAATACAAATTCAGAAATTGCAGGAAAAATTTTAAACGAAACAAATGAAACAGTTAAAACTGGTTTAGTAAAACAAGCGTTAGATTTAGCAAAATTAGCGCAAGGTTTATTAAAAGGCGAAGAATTAACCGCATTTGTAAAACGCAATTTTGAAAGCATTACTGCTACCAAAAACTAATTGGTAGTAATCTTAACAAAAAAGCGGGTATGATTAAAAATCATACCCGCTTTTTTTATGCTAAAAAAACTATATAATGCTACCTAAAAAATTATCATTTTCCATTGTACGCCAAACCTCAACATTGCTAATATACTTATCTTTATAAGGCAAGCTTCTGCAATTTAATTGAATTTTAGACACTTTGTTTATATCAACTAAAAAGTGATTATCTTCCCAAAAATAGCAGTACAAAGCGGGTTGGTTTTTATGAATCGATGTGAATTTTCCAAACACTTTTTTACGATTTTTAACCTCTTCTTTTTTCAAAACTTCAAAGTCAATTTTTTCAAAATACGTTCTAATAACAATTAGCTTATTTTCACTATCATTCGCTATTTTTTTATACGATTGTAAGTAAAAATCGGTAGTTAATTTACCGTTTACATATTTTGAAGCGATATCAAAATTAAAACTATAAAGTTGTTCTTTATTATTTGAATTTCTATGATCGAAATCTTTTGCTAAAAGTAAAATTTGATTTATTCCATTGTAAAAATTATACGAAACCAACAGTTCGTAATAATTAATTTTTTTACCATCTTTATAGTAAAACCTTGGAAAAACCTGATCTATTGTACCTGTTATAATCATTAACTTATTTTCTAACTTTAATTTTAGAATTATCTACAAAGATAACTATTCTTACCTATTGTTTAAGTAAACTTTGTTACCTTTTTAAGCTTTGTATTTTTTACAAAAAAAATGAAGCACCAAAAATGATGCTTCAAAGGTTTATAAAGGTAGATAGGTTGTTATTTTTCTGGGCGTAATTTATCGCTAAATGTAATTTTATAAGGCTTATCTTCATTAATATTGCCTTTTAAAACGTAGATAAATTTATGTTTTGATGCTTTTTCTGGTTTTATATAAATTGTTTTTTTTGTTGCAGTATCATAAATACTAGTCATTTCGGTGCTTACAATACGCATATTTTTTGCTAAACCGGTTTGTTTGTTCGTAAAAACCATTCCTTTAAACAACACATTATCGTTGTTTTTAACTACCACTTCTTCACCAGTAAATCCTTGTGTAAAAAACAAAATTGCATAATCTTTAGTTGTTGCATCGTACATTTCTAAAAATTTATTTTGTGTGGTTTCGGTTACCGATCTAAAATCATTTCTAACCTGTTCGGTGTAATAAATTGGTTCACTAGCTTTTTTTACCACTTCCTTTTTTTCGGGAACAGTAATTGCAGTTGTTTTTTTGGCAGATTTACATGCACTTAAACCAATAAAACAACACATTAAAAGCAAAATTTTATATTTCATAGTTAATTTATATCTTAAGGTAGTTGGTTTCACTATCTTTGCATAATACAAATTTTAAAGCATAAACCATTCCAAAAATTGTTAGCAAACTGTTTTTGTAGGTATTTACTTATTTTTTTAAACTAAAAATCCACAATTTGTGGAAACGTATTGTAGAAATATATGCACAATTTTGATGTTATTATTGTTGGTGGTGGTGCCTCAGGGTTTTTTACAGCGATAAATATTGCCGAACAAAAACCTAATTTGCGCATTGCTATTTTAGAACGCGGCAAAGAAGTGTTAGCAAAAGTAAAAATTTCGGGTGGTGGGCGTTGTAATGTTACGCATGCTTGCTTTATACCTAATGTACTTACTAAATTTTACCCAAGAGGCGAAAAGGAACTAAAAGGCCCATTTAACACATTTTGTACAGGCGATGTAATGCAATGGTTTGCCGATCGTAACGTTGCTTTAAAAATTGAAGATGATGGAAGGGTTTTTCCTGAAAGTAACAATTCGCAAACCATTATTGATTGTTTTTTAAATGAAGCAAATACTTTTAACATAAAAGTTATTAAACAAACTATTGTTCAGCAAATAACAACCATTAATGAAGAGTGGCAAATTGAAACATCAAAAGAAAAATACAAAACAAAACACTTGGTAATGGCAACTGGTAGTAATACCAAAATTTGGGATTTACTAAAAACTTTAAATCATACTATTATAACCCCAGTTCCATCGCTATTTACTTTTAATATAAAAGACGATAGAATTAACCATTTAATGGGTGTAACTACCGAAATGGTATCGTTAAAAATAAAAAACAGCAACTTAAAAGCAACCGGTCCATTATTAATAACACATTGGGGTTTAAGTGGTCCTGCTGTTTTAAAACTTTCGGCTTGGGGTGCACGCGAACTTTTTGATAAAAGCTACCAATTTCAATTACTTGTAAATTGGACAAACGATTATGTTTTTGATGAAGTTTTAGAAGAATTAACTCTAAATAAGCAAAATCACCCTAAAAAAACCGTTTATAAACAAGCTTTATACGGTTTAACCAATCGTTTATGGCAACAATTAGTACTTGCAGCTGGTATTAATGAAACCATGATTTGGGCCGATGTTCCAAAAAAGTTATTAGTAAAATTAACCGAACAACTAACACAAACCGAATTTTACGTTAACGGAAAAAGTACTTTTAAAGATGAATTTGTTACTGCCGGTGGTATTAATTTAAAAGAAGTGAATTTTAAAACAATGGAAAGCAAATTGTTCAATAATTTGTATTTTACCGGCGAAATTTTAAATATTGATGCCATTACGGGTGGCTTTAATTTCCAAAACGCTTGGACAACTGCTTATTTAGCAGCCAATGCCCTTGCAACTAAATTTTAAATTATGAATGCATTACATACTTTTAAAACTATAAATTACACAAAATTAACCAATTCTGGTACTTTTACTTTTGCAGCACCAAGCAACATTGCTTTAGTAAAATATTGGGGTAAAAAGCAAAATCAAATTCCTGCAAACCCTTCCTTAAGTTTTACTTTAAAAAACTGTAAAACCATAACCAAACTACAATACCAACCAAAAGCAGAAAAAAACATTTCGTTTGATTTATTGTTTGAAGGGCAAGTAAAAGAATCGTTCCGACCAAAAATTCAAAAATATTTTGAACGCATTCAAGACTTATGTCCGTACATTTTAGATTATCATTTTAAAATTGATACTCAAAATACATTTCCACATAGTTCAGGTATTGCATCATCCGCATCGGGTATGGCAGCACTTTCGGCAACTATAATTGCTTTAGAAAAATTAGTAAATCCTAACCAAACCGAAGCATTTTATTTACAAAAAGCTTCGTTATTGGCACGTTTAGGTTCAGGTAGTGCTTGCAGAAGTATTAAAGGTAATATTGTAGTTTGGGGCGAAACCGACAGTATAGAAAATAGTTCGGATTTGTTTGGAGTAACGTTTCCGTACGAAGTAAATAACATTTTTAACAACTATCAAGATACTATTTTATTAGTTGATAAAGGTGAAAAACAAGTATCTAGTACTGTTGGACACGACTTAATGCATAACCACCCTTTTGCTGAACGCCGTTTTAAACAAGCACACGAAAATATTCAGCAATTAAAGGATATTTTAAAAACAGGCAATTTAACCGAATTTATTGCATTAGTAGAAAGCGAAGCCTTAACGCTACACGCCATGATGATGACATCGAAGCCTTATTTTATATTAATGAAACCTAACACGTTAGAAATTATTAACGAAATATGGAAATTTAGAGAATCGACCAAAATTCCTGTTTGTTTTACTTTAGATGCAGGTGCAAATGTGCATGTTTTGTATCCAGAAAAATATAAAATATCGGTTACCGAATTCATAACCAACACATTAGCCAAACATTGTCAAAACAACCAATTTATTCATGATGAAATGGGTAATGGTGCAGAAAACGTATCTTAAAAATGCTTGAACAAAACTGTACACACTGCCACAAACCTTTACAATGCAAGGCCGATGATATTGCTAATTGCGATTGCCAAAAAGTAGAATTACTAGATGAAACGGTTGCATTTTTGTACGAAAAAACACAACATGATTGTTTGTGTAACAGTTGCTTGAAAAAGTTTGACGATTTAACTAAATTTTCATTACAAAATAAATTTCCTAAAAAACCTAACGAGCTTATAGAAGGTGTTCATTTTTATATGGAAAACGGTTATTTTGTGTTTACCGAATTGTATCATTACTTAAAAGGACGCTGTTGCAAAAACGGATGCAGGCATTGCGTTTATGGCATTCATAAATAAAACAAAAAAACACCCATTTTATTTATTTTTTTGTATTTTTAAACAAAAAACACAATGTTTTCAAACGCTTGTAAATATGCCTTACGCGCGGTTATTTTTATATCGAATAAATCATTAGCAAAAGAACGCGTTGGTTTTAAAGAAGTAGCTAAAGAAATAAACGCACCAGAACCTTTTACAGCAAAAATTCTTCAAAAATTAGCTAAAGAAGGTATTATAAATTCTACCAAAGGAGTAAACGGTGGGTTTGATATTCCCATAGAAAAAATTACAACAATAAAACTATCCGAAATTGTAAAACTAATTGATGGTGATGCCATTTACAAGGAATGTGCACTTGGTTTACCCGAATGTTCTGAAAAACAACCTTGCCCTTTACATCACAAATTCAAAATTATACGTGCAGAATTAATTCAAATGTTAGAAGAAACATCGGTAATTAAAATCGCAGAAGATATTACAAAAGGAAAATCGTTTTTAAAACTATAACTTAAAATCCAAAAATCATGCATGAATTACACCTTTTGCTAATACTTCATTTAATAGGTGCTACCATTTGGGTTGGTGGTCATATTGTTTTATTGGTAAATATTTTACCACAAGTTTGGAAATTTAAAAACACAGACATTCTGTTTAATTTTGAACAAAAATATGAAAAATTAGGCATGCCAGCCTTGGCAGTTATGGTTATAACAGGCGTAAGAATGGCATACCTTTACAATATTAAATTAGCAAATTGGTTTCAGTTTACAAGTCCAATAGAAAAAGTTATTTCTACAAAATTGTGCTGTTTATTTGTTATACTTATTTTGGCATTAAGTGCGCAGTTTTTTGTTTTACCAAAATTAAAAACCAACATTAAATACTTACCTTTAATGAGTTTTCATATGATAACCGTTACTCTAATTAGTATTACCATGTTGGTACTAGGTAGCTTTATTAGATATGGTGGATTGAACTAATTTATTTATTTTTTGGTAGAAAAAATAGTAGGATTTATACTTAACATTAGCCAAGCCCATTGGTTGCTTGTATCTTTAGCACCACGAAATTGTTCAAAACTTTCAGATGCAAAAAATTGCGAATACCCCCCTGAAATTTTAAAATCTTTTTGAACTTGATATACCGCTGTAATATCAATCTCGGTACCTAAATATTTTTCTTCATCCATATTATTTACTATTGGTTTATCGGCATAAAAAATGTGTGGAACTATTTCTATACTAAATTTATCATTCTGCCATTTTCCGTTTACATAAAAATCGTTTAAACCAACAGAATTTTGAAAATTACCGTTGTTAAAATAATCCATGGTTCCATTAAAGATATGATTTGTTCCATATAATGGTGCAAACGAACGGTTTACTTTACCTTTATTTTGCGATGTACCCGATAAATATTCAAAACCTACACTACTTATAAATTTGTCGGTTATTTGATATTTAAAATCGGCTGAAGCATAATATGCCTCTTTTTTCTGATCGTTTAATTTACCAGTTTGTGCATATAAGCCCGAACTTAACATCCATTTTTTAGATTGATATTTTAAAAAAGTACCCCAAGTTTGGTGGTAATTGGTTTGTAGTTTTTTTGAAGCATCTTCAAACTCATAACCAGTATTTAAAAACAATAAACTGGTAGCAACTTTGTATTTATTGGTATTGAACCATGCAAATTGCATGTTTTTATAATTGTTTGCTGTATAAGGCTTTTTTTCTAAACTTTCGGTTGTTGCATTTAGTGCAAAACCTGTATGTAAATTAAAATTTGTTCCTTTAAAAGTTAGTAAAGCAGCATCGTGATTTAACCCTTGCTGCGCCCAATCTAACGTTCCTAAGATGCGCTGATTGTCGTAACTTAAAACTTGTCTACCCAATTTCAAGGCAGTATTTTCGTTAAATTTATATTTTGTCCACGCCTGAAAAACAGTCATTATTGATTTGTTATTTGCAGCGGCCAAATCGTTTTCGCCCCAAACACCGTTGTTTTGCATACTTAAATACACTTGCCAAACATCGTTTTCAAAATTTAAATTTAAACGTGTTCTTTGCGATACAAACGATGCGGCTTTTTGATTATCTGGTAAAAAAGTTTTGAAACCATTTCGGTATTCATAACGCGGACGAAATTGAACTGAAGCATCAAATTGTTGCGCATGTATAAACTGAGTGGTAATTCCAAACAGAAAAATCCACCCTATTTTAAAAGATTTCATTGTAAAATATTTAATTGGTTATTGAAAGTTGTTTTTTAATTTCGGCTATTGTAGGTGCATAATCAATACCAAGGCCTTCTTGTTGATAAGTTAATTCGCCTTGTGTATTAAATACACTAATAATATTAGAATGTGAAAAATCAATTGGTGAAATTTTCTTGTAATTTACTGCCAAAGTAGCGGCAAATTCGCGAGTATTCTCTTCGGTTGAACGTAAAAAAACCCACTGGTCACCATCCATTTTATTCTCTTTTGCAAATGCTTTTAAACGTTCGGGGGTATCGGTTTCAGGATCGATGCTTACTAAAACGTATTTTACACTTTTACCATCAACTGGTTTAACTTGTTGTTCAATATGGCGCATATCGGCAACTAAACGCGGACAAGCAGATTTACATGTAGTGTAAATCATTACCATTACCAAAACATTTCCTTTTAAATCTTTTAATTCTAATTGATGATTGTTTTGATTGGTCCATTTTGAAGGAAGATTATATATTGACATGTCGGAAATTTTACTGTTTTTTTCAGACACATCAGATTTTAAATCAGTTGCTTTATCATTTTTGCAACTTGTAAATAATGCAAAAGTAAGTACAGTTGCTAGCAGGAATTTTTTCATGATTTTTATATTTATTTTGCACAACGAAAACCTAAATTTTTTGTAGTGAAATTTGCTTTTAAACTGCCTCTAAATCCATAGCGCATAAATGCGGCATAATCCATTAAATCGGATGCGTTTAAAGACCCACTTCCACAAAAAAGATTTGTATCATTGCCTTTATCTTTTCTGCTTTCGCCTGTTAAAAAAATAGAATTGTAATCGGACACCCATTCCCAAACCAAACCATGCATATCATAAACACCCCAATAGTTTTTAAAAGTGCTGCCAACTGTTTTTTTATAGGTGTTTGGAGTTTCGTACCAATTTAAAATGTATTGATTATAAGCTTTTTTAGCGCGAGCATCTTTAATTTTAGCATCGGCCATTGCTACATATTCCCATTCGTCCATTGTAGGCAAGCGTTTACCTTGGCATTCACAGTATTTTTTTGCTGCAAACCACGAAACATTTGTTGCTGGTGCATTCGGGTTTAAATCGCCATAATCAAGATCCGATTTCCAATGTGAAAGATAACTTTTTGCTGCAAAAATTCCTTTAATTTTAGAACGACGATAAGAAGGGTTTTCTTTAAGAAATTTTAAAAACTGTTGATTGGTTACAGGATATTTATCTAATGAAAATACGGTAACATTCACAGGTATTTTATCGGCTGAACCATACAACGGCACATAGTTTCCGCTTTTTATTTGCACCATATCTTGCGAAAAAACCGAGTTTATTAAAGCTACATTTAAAACAAAAAAAAGAAATTTGTACATAATTTGTTTTTTAAATTTAGCAGCAAAGGATAACGTATTCTTTGCTGCTACTTTTTTTATTATCTTCTACTTTTCACCATAGCTGGTGTTACAACTGTTTTGTTATTGTTCCAATTGCTGTAAATGTATGATAGTACATCTGCAACTTCTTGATCGGTTAAGTTTTGGCTAGGCATTACTGAATTGTATTTTTTACCATTTACAGTAACTTCACCACTTAAGCCTTTAATAACTACATCAATTGCTTTATTCACGTCTTTATTTAAATAATCTGATTTTGCTAGAGGAGGGAAAACATTTGGTATACCTTGACCTTCATTTTGGTGACATGCAAAACAAGTACGTCCGTAAATTACTTTTCCATCTGCAATAGATTGTGAAGCTGTTTTAGCAACAACTGGTGCATTACTTTTAGCAACTTTAGGCATGTTTTGAATTGTACCACCTTCTGGCAAGTAAATACCTTCTTGTTTTTTACCTGAATAAATTTTAAGATTTTTTTCGCCTTCAACATTAAGCATACCTAAAGCACCTTTGTTAAATGCCCTGAAAATAGAGTGATCTACTAAAACCAAAGTTCCTGGCACTTCAACTTTAAAATCTACAATTGCAGCACCACCTGCAGGTATCAAAGTTGTTTGTATGTTGTTATTTATTAAGCTACCACCTTCTACGTAAACTTTATCGAAAATTTCGCCAATAACATGGAATGATGAAACTAAATTTGGTCCACCGTTACCAACAAACAAACGAACGGTTTCGCCAACTTTAGCTTTTAAAGCGTTATCGTTCACTAAACCACCAACCGATCCGTTAAAAACCACATAATCAGGTTGTTCTTTAATTGCTTTACCCATACTAAATGGTTGATTACCAGCTTCACCATAATTACCTTCGGTGTAAAAATCGCCTTGCATTACATAGTATTCTTTATCAACTGGTGGTAATCCGCCTTCAGGTTCAACCAAAATTAAACCGTACATTCCATTTGCAATGTGCATACCTACAGGTGCTGTAGCACAGTGGTAAACATATAAACCTGGATTTAAGGTTTTAAATGAAAAAGTAACTTCGTGACCTGGCGCAACTAATGATGAAGCTGCCCCACCACCTGGACCAGTAACCGCATGTAAATCAATATTATGTGGCAATTTGTTATCGGGGTGATTTTTTAAGGTAAATTCCACTTCATCGCCCACACGGGTACGAATAAAACTTCCGGGAACAGTTCCGCCAAATGTCCAGTACATGTACTTAACACCGTTAACCATTTCACCTTCTTTTTCAACAATTTCAAGTTCTACTTTTAGCTTAGCAGCATCGCGATTGCCAATTGGCTTTGGAACAAAAGGAGGCGAAGTTAATTCGGCCTTAATTTCACCTTTGGCTACAATATCTGCCGCATTTGCAGATTTTTCGCTTTCCTTTTTACACGAAACAACTGTAAATATGCTTAATGCCAGCAAAACGATACTAACCTTACTTTTAAGTGTTAAAGTTTTTGATTTCATAACTTATAAGAATTAAATTTGAAGTAAATATAAAAGACTAAATAGTCTTTTTTTATGATGAATATCAGTTTTATAAAAAAAATATCTTATTTATTTTGAACAACCATTTTTTAACTAGAAATTTAAAAAATGAAAATTATTTTACTGATTTAGATATAATTACAAACAAAAATCAAACATGAAACCACAAGTAAACATTGACATACTTATTGCCTATGGTGCATTTTTTAAAACCTACGAAAAGGGAGATTTGCTATTTAATGAAGGTGACGAAGCTAAATTTTATTTTCAAATAATAAATGGAAGTATAAAAATGTTTAATACAAACGACGATGGTAAAGAATTTACGCAAGGTTATTTTTCTGAAGGACAAAGTTTTGGCGAACCGCCTTTATTTATAAATGAAAGATATCCATCATCGGCAATGATTTTTCATACAACAGAATTAGTAAAACTGAAAAAAGAAAAATTTTTAAAACTTTTAGAAGATTATCCTGAAATTGGCAAAGAGTTTTTAGTTTTAATGGCTAAGAGAATTCATCATAAAGCATCTACTTCAAAGGACATTATTAACCAAAAAGCAGAATTTAGAATACAAGCCTTTTTAGATTCTTACAAAAAAACAAAAACTAAAGAATATATTGATTTAACACGACAAGAAATTGCCAATTTTACGGGTTTACGAGTAGAAACAGTGATAAGAGCATTGGGTAAAATGAAAAGGGAACAAATTGTAGAAATTAAAAACCAAAAACTATATTATTAAAAAAAGACCGAAAATGAATTCCGGTCTTTTTAATTGCATTTAAAAAAATGAAATTATTCAGCAATAATAACGCCTTTCATCATAGCATAATGCCCTGGAAAAGAACATAAAAAGTCATATTTTCCAGCTTCGGTAATAGTAAATTCCACAGTTGTAGATTCACCTCCACCAATTAAATCTGTTTTAGCTAAAACATCAGCTTCAGAACCTGCTGGCACAAAACCGTTATCTTTAGCTTCAGCAGCTTTAGTAGCAAAAGCAGCCATATCAACACCTTTATTTAACAACACAAAGTTGTGTCCCATAACTTCTTTAGCCATTTTACCAGTATGCTTTAAAGTTAACGAAATGGTTTTACCTACCGGAACTTTAATTTCTGTTTGGTTAAACTGCATTTGGTCGTTACTTTCTAATTCTACTGTAAAGGCATCAGCAGTTGGTGCTTGTACCTCTTCTGTAGCAGGTGCTACTTCTGCAGGTGTTTCAGCAGGTGTTTCTTTTTTATTACATGCAACTGCACTAATTACTAATGATAATAACGCTAAATGTTTTACAATTTTTTTCATAATTAAATTGAATATTTGATAATTGAATTTATTCTGTGTAAAAGTACTTGTATTTTAAATAGTTACTTTATGATTTTAGTCATAAGTAAAAATATTTTATTTAAAATATCTTTGCCTTAATAAAAAAAGTAAGAATGACTAAAAATGATATTTTAAACAGTAATGATATTAAAATATTAGTAGATAGGTTTTACGAAAAAGTACAAAAAGATACAACTTTAGGTTATTTATTTAACAATGTTGCACAAACCAATTGGCAAGTTCATTTACCTAAAATGTATGCTTTTTGGGAAGTAATTTTATTTGGAACAGGATCGTTTAAAGGAAATCCCATGATGGTTCATAAAGAATTACATAACAAAAGCCCACTAACAGAAAAGCATTTTAATCATTGGTTTGCTATTTTTAGCGAAACTGTAGATGAACTTTTTGAAGGTGAAAATGCTGAAAACATTAAATATAGCGCATCAAATATTGCAAGTAATTTAATGTATAAAGTTATTCATACCTAACTTTAATAAAACTTAATAAATTAAGCATCTTTATAAAACACTTATTTATATTCTAGTGTATTTTTAATACACTTATTTGCAATTTTTATTTAAAATTGATTTTTTTCTAAAAACAAAAAAGGTAATAATTTAAAAATTATTACCTTTTTTAATAAACAAATAACTAACTATAAAATTAAAAAACAACAATTTTTGAAAACTATTTGTTATTTATCATTTAAAAAACATTAAACCACTGCAAATTCAGTTTCTAATTTAAGTGCCTTTTTAAACAAAATATTATTTTCAATATGAATATGGGTATGTAAATCGTTTTCAAAATCTTGCAACATTTGGTAAGTAACTTTATAGGTATTACATCCGTCGGCAGGCACTTGGTAATTATTAGTTAAAGCAGCAATTTTTTCAAAACGTTCGCCCTCGGCTACGTGTTCGTGCTTCATCATTTCAATTGGATTTTCAACGGTACCAAAATGTGGCATTTGCAAAGCAATATTTTTCCGTTTAGCTTCAACCATTTTTTTAACAAACGGAAAAAGTATTAATTCTTCTTTTTTCATGTGTGCAGCTAAATCTTGAGCTGAACAATTGAATAATTCACTTATTTCATACAGTTCGGGATGTTTACCCCCATGAACAGAACATAATTTTTCTAAAAAAATTTGAATAGTTTCGGTTTTTTCGTTCACGTACGTGTGGTGGATTTTTTCAACATAATCGACTAATAAATCCAAAGGCCAATTAGTATAATCAGCATTATTATTGTTTTCTAATAAAGCAACTTCTAAATCGTTAACTAGCTGCGATGCATTTATTTGTTTAGATTCAATAACATCGCCTAATACTAAATTTCCTTTACAACAAAAATCAATACCGTATTTTTTAAAAACAGCTGCTGTTTTAAAATTTTTAGTAACGATATCGCCAATAGCGTATGTATATAAATTTTCCATAATATAATTTTAAAAAATATTTAAGCAACACTTATTTTTTAAGCGTTTAAAACTTTTATAAAGGTAGAAGCTTTAAAACAAAGCACTTATGACCTTAATCATACTACTTAAAAAGCTAGAATATTTGATTAAAAACTTGCAGTATTTAATTAAAAAATAGCTACATTTGTTTTACTAATTGAAGTAATTATGAAGGGTCCGTTGTTTTACTCTAAAATTTTATTATTTGGTGAATATGGAATCATTAAAGATTCTAAAGGTTTAGCCATTCCCTATAATTTTTATAACGGAGCATTAAAAATTGATGAAAATCCGAACGAAATTGCTCAAAAATCAAACAAAAGTTTAAAAACTTTTGCAACGTATTTAAACGAACTGATGCTAAACGAACCTGATTTAGTACAATTTGATTTAAATGCTTTAAATAAAGATGTTGATGCAGGTATGTACTTTGATTCTAGCATACCACAAGGTTATGGTGTGGGTAGCAGCGGCGCTTTAGTTGCAGCTATTTACGATAAATATGCAACCAATAAAATTACAGTTTTAGAAAATTTAAATAGAGAAAAACTACTTATTTTAAAGAAGATTTTTGGTAGAATGGAATCGTTTTTTCATGGAACATCTTCAGGTTTAGACCCATTAAACAGTTATTTAAGTTTACCTATTTTAATTAATTCAAAAGATCATATTGAACCAACGGGAATTCCCTTACAAAAAGAAGCTGGTAAAGGAGCTGTTTTTTTAATTGATTCTGAAATGGTTGGCGAAACTGCACCAATGGTAAACATTTTTATGGACAACCTTAAAAATGAAGGCTTTAGAAACATGATGAAGTTGCAATTTACGAAATACACCAATTTATGTGTTGAAAATTTCTTAAAAGGCGATTTTAAAACCTTGTATCAAAACACTAAAGAAATTTCCAAAATAGCTTTAAACCACTTTAAACCAATGATTCCTGAAAAATTTCACAATGTGTGGCAACAAGGAATTGATAGTAACGATTATTATTTAAAACTTTGTGGTTCTGGCGGTGGTGGATATATATTAGGTTTTGCCCCTGATTTTGAAAAAGCTAAAAATGCATTAAAAGATTACAAATTAGAATTGGTTTACAGATTTTAAAATGATATTAACACGAAATCTTAAAAGAACACTTATTAAATTTTTTAGTTTTTTTTCGGTTGTTCGTGGTTACAACATAGCTGTTGTAGTGTTGGCACAATACTTATCAGCAATATTTATATTTGGCTCTCAATCGAGGGCCATTCATGTTTTAACAGACGGCAATTTGTTTTTAATTATTTTTAGTAGTTCGCTGGCAATTGCATCGGGTTATATTATTAATAATTTTTACGATACTGAAAAAGATTTAATTAACCGTCCGTTCAAATCGTTAATAGATAAAAAACTTAGCAAAGAAACTCAATTTAAACTTTATTTTTCGCTAAATTTTTTAAGCGTTGCCTTGGCTTGGTTGGTTTCATGGCGCGCTGCATTTTTTTACGCAGTTTACATTTTTTTGTTGTGGTTTTACTCTCACAAGCTAAAAAAGTACCCCATTATTGGAAACATTACAGCATCGATATTAGTTTTAATACCTTTTTTTGGAATATTAATGCATTTTCAAAACTTTAGTTGGGGAATTTTCGCTCACGGATTTTACCTTTACCTAATATTATTTATTCGTGAATTGGTAAAAGATTTAGAAAATTTGAAAGGCGATTTTGTAAATAATTACCAAACATTACCAGTTCGTTTTGGAAGTGTAACTACCAAATACTTAATAAGTTTTTTAGTAGTTTTTACACTTTTACCAATGTACGCTTTAATAAACTACTACAAAGTAGGTTACATGCAGTATTATTTTTATGTAAGTAGTGGTTTGTTGGTTGCATTTTTAATATTTCTTTATCAAGCAAATACACAAATTGAGTATAAAAAACTGCACATACTTTTAAAATTAATCATACTTTTAGGAGTACTTTCAATTGTTTTAATTGATCCAAAAGTAATTATTAACGGAAAAAATTTAGTGGTACCTTATTTGTAAAATGGGAATTCAATAAAATTAAATACCCATTTTTTTAAAACAACTGGAATATATTTTTTTTATGCTATTTTTTTCTTCTTGTTCACAAATAACTAAAGCCTTTTTAATTAATTCGATATTGTGTTTTGTTTGTAGTTTTAAGATTTCGCATAAGGCAAATGCTACACTCCAGCGTACAACAGTTCCAGCATGACTGCTATTGTTAAGTAAATTTCCAATTGCTTTTGTAAGATTTTCAGGATACAAAAATGCAATATTTCCAATAACTTTCGCACTCTCCCATTTTAATCTTGGTACTTTTTCAGTTAATGAAACACAAGCAAAATCAAACAAATCTTTTGTTGCAATTTCAGGATTTTGCTTGGTTGCAAATTCAGCAGCTTCCATACAAGTTGCTTTAATAGAATCCTTATTATTTTCTGCAAAACCAATTAACTCATCTATAAGTAACGATTCGCTTAAAAGCCAATTCCCAATTATAATTGTTTTTTCCTTTGGTTTATAATCTTTGCTATTAAAAAAAGCTTCTATTGTCATTCGTCAATTTTGTAGCACTGTTTGTATTAGTAGTAATTACATTAGGTTTAGGCTTTACACGTACAAAAAAGAAAAATAAGCATGTAAAAAACCATCCCGCCCAAAATAAATATCCGCCTGCATGAAATTGGCCGTTCATATATTTATGATTTGTAGCAGTAAAATCGTAAAAAGTATAAATTAAACCCAACAAACCTAAAATAATTAAAACTAAATTTACTATGCTAAAATTTTTAAAAGTTGTAACACGTTTTACGATCCACAGAATTGCAATTAACAACAATTCTAAGCTAAATACAGCTGCAAAACCTTTGTACCAATGCTTTAAAAAACCATATTCGGTATAAACTGTTGACACACCTACCTTTCCGATAAGTGACATTTTTGAAAGCAAAATTCCTGCTACTAAACTAATAATGGCCTGAATTAACACAAGTATAACCCATTTATTTCTCATAACTTATTTACAATTTAAATCTTATGGTAAAGATGCTAAATATTCTTGTATCTTTGTAAAAATTTTTCTAAAATGAATACGCAAGGCGCTAATAACGGCAATAAAAATAATAAAAAACCTTCTTTTTCTAAAAAGGGTTCTTCAAATAAATTTAAAAAAGGAGGAAGTTCATCGGGTTCAAAATTTGAAAAACCGTTTAAGAAAGACGATAAACCGTTTAAGAAATTTACAACGAATAAGCCTGCAAAAGCAACAAAACCAGCTGCTTTAAAAGACGACACCATTCGTTTAAATAAATACATTTCAAATTCGGGCGTTTGTTCACGTCGTGATGCGGATTTATACATTCAATCTGGAAATGTAACCGTAAACGGCGAAGTTGTTACCGAAATGGGTTACAAAGTACAACCAAATGACAAAGTGATTTTTGATGGTGTTTTATTAAATCCTGAGAAAAAAGTGTACGTTTTATTGAATAAACCTAAAGGTTTTTCTACATCTGACGATGAAAACGTATCAAGTGCCTACGATTTAGTTCGCAATGCTTCTACATCAATTTTAAAACCAGTTGGTAGAATGGATAAAAGTACCGTTGGTTTACTATTGTACACAAACGATAATGAATTAATTCAAAAATTCACTAATGCAGCTCAACATTCATCTAAATTATACCAAGTAACTTTAGATAAAAACCTAAAATTTGAAGATTTAGAAAAAATACAAACAGGCGTTTATATAAACGAACACAAAGTTTGGGTTGAAGAAATTTCGTATGTTGAAAATCAACCAAAAAGCGAAGTGGGTATTAAAGTAAAAACATCAAACGTAAAAGTAGTACGCGCCGTGTTTGAAAAATTAGGCTACAACGTAATAAAATTAGACCGCGTTATGTATGCCGGCTTAACAAAATGGGGCATTGCGCGCGGACAATGGCGTTTTCTTACCGAACAAGAAATCATTAATCTTAAAAATTTAAAATAGTTAAAAAAGCATTAAACTTTATTTCTTTAAAACCGCAAGCCAAAACTTGCGGTTTTTTATAACACAAAAATGCTAAAACCTTTCAAGTAACAATAAACAACAGCAATTAAACGTTTTTTTTATACATTTATGTAAAATTAACCTTTAAATGCTTATGAATTTACACAAGCAACGTGTACAACAAGCTGTACACTTTTTAAAAAACAACGACACTTTTTTAGGCTTTAGAAAATTGCTTGATTGTGCTATTGATACTCAAAATATGCACATTTACAACCAAGCCATTGCTTTAACTGATTGGAAAGAGCAAAACCCCAACCAAAACGATACTTTTATTAATAAAGCTACAGAATTATTAGCCAAAATTGAAGAATGTAACGTGGTTACGCCTCAATCAAATTCGGTAATTTTAACGGCAAATGAAATTACAAAAAGCTATGGGTCAGGTAAGTTTTCTTTAGGTCCGGTTTCGTTAAATCTTACTAAAGGGCAAGTTTTTGGTCTTGTAGGCGAAAACGGAAATGGTAAAACTACGCTTTTACGCATTTTAGCAAAAGAAATTGCACCTACAAAAGGCTCTTTACAGTATCAATTCAATACAAAAATCAACAACAATTACGATTTACGCACCAAATTAATTTACATACCGCAGCGAACCGATAAATGGTACGGCAGTTTGTTAGATAACTTGCGTTTTGTTTTAGCAAATTATGGCGAAAAACCTGACGAAATTGAAACGCGCGTTTTGATGATGGTTGCACGTTTAGGACTTTGGAATTACAAACATTTAAAATGGAGCGAACTTTCATCAGGGTATAAAATGCGTTTTGAATTAGCTAGAACGTTACTTAGAAAACCCGAAATTTTGTTGTTAGACGAACCTTTAGCAAATCTTGATGTATTGGCGCAGCAAATTATTTTAGAAGATTTAAAAGCCATAGCCAATTCTGTAAACAACCCCATTGCACTTATTTTAAGTTCGCAACAATTGTTTGAAGTTGAAAAAATTTCCGATGAAGTTATTTTCTTAAAAAACGGAACGTATCATTCTAACGCTAATATTGAAAACACCGAAAAAAAACCGTTAATTATTGAAATTGACACTACCGCAAATCGCAATGAATTAGAAAAAGTGTTTGAACCGTTTAAACCAACAAAACTTACCTTTAACGGAGGTATTTACACGGCTTATTTTAATGCCGAGACCAATTTTTCGAACGTGATTACCGCCTTAGGTTCGGCTAAAATACAAATAACGTATATTAGAGATATTTCGGCTTCAACACGTAGATTTTTTGTCAATTAAAACCAAAAACATATGAATTTCATAAAAAACATAAATAATTATTTATTACAGCGCTACCCTACTCTTTGGAATACGCGTATTGTTTGGATGCTTTTAATTAACCTATTTTTACACATTTTATTCTTTATAATAGGTTATTTTTCGCATTCAAACCCAATTTCTTTGCAAAAAAGCGGGGTTATCGATGATTTTTTCAGCAGTGGTTTAATACTTGTAAATTGTATTATTTCGGTACTTTTATTGGTTAGTTGGCTCGTTTTTATGTTTAAAAACAACAGCTTTAAAAACTTTTATCCAACCAGCAATTTTAAATTGTTTTTGCAGTTTATATGTTACTTGGTTATTATTTTTACATCAATTTCGTTTTATTATTCATACATGTTTGGGTTTAAAACATATGTAAATAAAGCCTACCCTAACCAAGAATTTGTTAAAAATGTTGAAATTGTTAATAAAGCATATCCTTTTTTATCGTTAGAATATCAAGATTATGAGCTTGACAAAAAAGCATATCCTAAAATTTTTATGGATTTATTTTGTGAAACCAACGACGATTTAATCCATTTCAACAAAAAATATTATACACTAAACAACAAACATTATCAGTTTTTTAGTATTTACAAAGTTGCTGTTACACAGCGTGATAAGTATGGCGATTTTAAATATCCGACTACCGAATATAAAAACGGCACAGAGCTGGCTTACAAATCAATTGAAACCGATACTTGCTTTTATTTTTTTAAGAAAGATGTGGTTGATGTATCAAATTACATTAAAAACGCATCGTTTAGTTACTATAATTTCTCCAAAGTTTTTTATACGGTTGATTTAAATACAGTTGATTATTTTGATAGATACAATACTACCTATTACAACAATGAGACGGGCATTCCAGGAGCAAACCCTAATATTGATAAAAACTTTGCGTTTAATAAAAATTTACACGAAGTTTTAAACAGAAAAAATCCGGAAGAGATTAAACAAATTTTAAACGATTTTTTACAATTATCTAAAAATTATCAAATTGAAACCAATTTAAACATAAACAATTGGTTTAAAATCGTGTATAACCCTGATAGTTTTGAAGTTACACATTTTATTGCATCTGAAGATTCGTATAACGAAATGCACGAATATAAAGAACCTACAGTTGCTACAGCAGCCTTTGGCGATACACTTACGGGTGAAACTACTGTAACAGCAAATTACGAAAACACCATTCATAAAAATTACGTACAAAAACTAAGTAAAAACTACTATAAAATTAACAATTTAAAATACTTTTTGCGCAATGTAGAACTAGTTAAAACAGTCGATTTTACTTCGCGTAGCATTCATGTTTACATTTGGTTAACCTTCTTTTTAGCTACTCTAATTTTTAGTTTTAGGGTAACTAATTTACGTGCTGTACTTTTTGCAGGTATTAGCGCTGGTGTTTTAAGTTTACTAATTGGCTTAATTGCATTGGTTTATAGTATAAGTATTTCAAACAATTCTGAATATTTTATTTCATATTTTGTACTAGCAATTAGTACTTTTATATTAGCAATACCTATTTTGCTTTTAAATAAAACTAACAAATTTATATCGGCTATTTGCGTTAATTTAAGCGTTAATGGTTTTGTTTTATATATTTTACTAATTTTTGGCATCATCAGTATTCATCAAAGAAGCGCTTGTTTCGATGCTAATAATAATTACATTGGCAATTGCACCACAGTTTTTGAAGCTTTAGATATGAATATTAGTTATATTTTATTAGCGGCTGGCATTATTTTTATGTATTTTTATGTTGCTGTTATAAAAAAATGGCGCGCGTTACCTGAATAATTATATTTTAAATACATCTTTTTTTAAATGGAAAAATTAACTGCTAAAGCAAGTATTCAAATTCAAAAAAAAGTAAACGATGTTTTTGATGCTATTATTATGGCTAATAAAATGAGTAATTATTTTATTGAATCAGGTACGGGTAATTTAGAAACAAATCAAACCGTATATTGGAAGTTTCCAGAATTTAACGATACTTTTCCTGTTATTGGAAAGAAAATTATTCCAAACGAATACATTTCATTTAGTTGGAATCCGGAACCTAACATGTTTGTTGAAATATTTCTACAATCTCACCCCGATCAATCAACAGTTGTAAAAATTATCGAACATGAGATGGATCGAACCGAAGAAGGCATAAAAAAAATGATGCAACAAACCGAAGGTTGGGCCAATTTTTTAGCATGTTTAAAAGCTAGTTTAGAATACAATATTAATTTACGCAAAGGTGCTTTTGAATTTATGAGCACTAAATAAATTGTAAAATTATGTCGAAAATAACCATACAAACCTCCATTAACGCAACTATTGAAAAAGTTTGGGATGCAATGAACACCCCTGCTGATATTGAAAAATGGAACCAAGCAAGCCCAGATTGGCACTGCTTAAACGCATCGAACAACTTAGTAGTTGGCGGAAAATTAAAAAGCACTATGGCTGCTAAAGATGGTAGTTTTGCTTTTGATTTTGAAGGAATTTACGATGAAATCATACCGCATTCGTATATAAAATACCATTTAGGCGATGACCGCGTAGTTGAAATTTGGTTTAAAACCGAAAATAATCAAGTACATATTACCGAAACTTTTGACGCTGAAACTGTAAATTCCGAAGAATTACAAAAAAACGGTTGGCAAGCCATTTTAAATAGTTTTAAAAATCATGTAGAAAATAAAAAATAATGAGTAAACCTAAATATGAATTCGGACAATTTTTCTGGAGCGATTTAACCGTTCCCGATGCTACTTCGTTAAAAGACTTTTATGCAGAAGTTGCTGGTTGGCAAATACAAGAGGTTGCCATGAATGATAACGGAGAAAAATACAACGATTTTGCCATGATGATAAACAACGAAACTCCTGTAAGTGGTGTTTGCAATCAGCGTGGTGTTAATAAAAACATTCCTCCACAATGGATTATGTATATAAATGTTGAAAGCGTTTCCGAAAGTTTAAACAAAGCCTTAAAACTAGGTGGTAAATTGTTGTTAGAAAGTAAAAAGGCCGATGGTTCTTATAATTTTGTTATTATTCAAGATCCCGCAGGTGCTGTTTTTGGTTTAGGAACCGTTAAATAATTAAGATGAATGGCTATAAACAAATCTACTTTTACAACAGTTTTAACTTATATTGATTCATTTACAAACGAACAAACAGCGTTTTTACATGAAGTGTATCAAATAATTAAAAAATACGTGCCTACTGAAACCGTTGAAAAAATAAGCTACAACATGCCTACTTTTTATTATAACGGTAACTTATTGCATTTTGCGTTGTATAAAAACCATTTAGGTATTTACCCAGGTTCCGAAGCTATTGAACATTTCCAAAAGCAATTAAGTGGGTTTAAAACATCTAAAGGAGCCATTCAAATACCTTTAAATAAGCCTTTTCCTGAAAAACTAATTGCCGAAATCATTCAATATAATGTATCAAAGTTAAAAGATAAATCGGTTACAAATTGGAATACATATAAAAGCAAATGGATTGATGCTGAAGAATTTATGCAACAACTTATTGTAAAAACCAATTTAAATAAAACCATAAAATGGGGTGCCGAAGTTTATACTTATAACGATAAAAATATTGTTAGTTGGCATGGTTTTAAAGATTTTTTTTCGATTTGGTTTTACAATGGTGTTTTTTTAAAAGATACTGAAAACGTTTTAATTAACGCTAGCGATGGCAAAACAAAAGCCTTACGCCAATGGCGCTTTACTAGTGTAGTTCAAATGAACGAAGAAAAAATCACCGCTTATATTAATGAGGCTATTAATAACTGCATTAATGGTAAGGAATTAAAACCCGAACCTTTTAAAGCAATTGAACCCGAAGAAATTTTAAAAGATTTTTTAGCCAACAATTTTGATTTAAACACGGCATTTAATCAACTTACAAAAGGCAAACAAAAGGAATACATTATTTACATTAGCGAAGCTAAACAAGAAAAAACCAAATTAAATAGGTTAGAGAAAATTAAACCTTTAATTTTAGAAGGCAAAGGCTTAAACGATAAATATAAATCAAAATAAAACAGCACCTTAAGGTGCTGTTTTATAAAATTATATCGCTGTATTTTAATATAGTATGATATCCTTTTTTAGCAAAATATTCGGTAGGGTTTTCAGCACTTGCAACCATAACAAAATCGCCGCCCCAACCACCAAGACTTTTTACCAAACCCTTAAAATCACTAAACAACTGCTTTTGAATAGGTAGCGTTTCTAAAATTTCACCCAAATTTTGCTCATATTGTTTAAAAAACGAAATAAACGTTTCTAAATTTTGAATTTGCAATAATTCATCTGTCATCTGTGAAACCTGTTTAATTTCCTCGGTTAAATTTTTCTGTTTCTTTCTAAAATTTGCAATCGCATCTTTACTGTCGCGTTTTTTGTTCAAATACACAAAATAAAGGTGTTCTTTAAATGTAGGATTAAACAAAACTTGTTTTACAACAGGTATATTATTTACAACCTGATACGTTACAGGCGTGTTGTTTTGTGCACAAGAAATATCAAATCCGCTGCCACCAAACGATTTTTGCAACAGTTTAAAAGCATTAACCTGAAACCATTGGGCAATATTATTTATTAAAGTTGACGACGTTCCTAAACCCCAATTTCTTGGAAAAGTTAACTTGGTTTCAACTAAAAAACCGTTATTTTCTAAAATGGAAGGATTCATTAAATGTGCCTGATGCAGAATATCAATCAACGTGTTTCGTACTTTATCGGTAGTTGATTGATTATTTAAAATAATATCAAGAATTGCAATTTCATCGTTGTACCAAACCGAACCATCGGCATCGTAACTTTTCCAACTTAAAACCTTTGTTTTTAAAGGAAAAACACTTAAATATTGACCGAATTTAGTGGGCAAAGCAAAAACCTTTGCGCCTTCTAAAACATAGTATTCGCCTAAAATAAATAGTTTGCCGTTGCTGTAAAATTCCATAATTGTTTATATTTTTCTTGTGAGAAGCAGAAACAAATCCAACTTGTCAAAACAATAACCTACTGTTTCCTTCTTAAATATTTATGACCACATTATTACTATTTCTTTTTATTCATTTTTCGGACCAAATTCGTCTCATTAGTGACGTAATTTTCCAACAATCAATAAGATTTTCATTATTAAAACAAGACCAATAATGAATTGTGTATTTATGTAGTTTAAATTCAGTTTCTAAAATAGGCTTAATTCTTTCACAATATTTAAAAAAAAGCGCTTCGGAACTTTGATCTTCTGTCGCCTGAATGATAAATTGCATTAAGATAAATTTTTTATCTTCGTCTTTTGTTAAACTGTAAAGGGAAATGTATTTTTCTAAATCATCTGGATTCCCTTCCGTATAAGACCAATCTTGCATAGAAGAATTAAAAGAAATATTTAGTTCTTTAGATAATTCCTCAATTGCTTTTCTTGTTCCACATCTAAAGATTGATTCCATTATTTCCTTATGGTTTATCATTCGTATATTTACTTTCTCAAACCTTCAACAAATTCAACCACAGCACTGTGTGAAACCGTTTGGTTTTCAAAATATTTTAAGGCAGTTGCTTTTTCTTCGGCAGTTGCTTTTAATTGATTTAATATATTCATTAAGTGCATTTTCATGTGTCCTTTTTGAATACCCGTAGTTGTTAACGATTTCACTGCTGCAAAATTCTGAGCCAAACCTGCAACTGCAATAATTTGCATTAATTCATTCGCATCGGGGTTTTGTAACAATTCCAAAGCAAATTTTACCATTGGATGCAAATTAGTTAAACCACCAACAGTTCCCAACGCCAAAGGCAAATCAATCCAAAAACGAAACGTATCACCATCAATTTCGGCATACGAAAGCGATGCGTAAGTACCCGTTTTGGCAGCAAATGCATGAACGCCTGCTTCAACAGCTCTAAAATCGTTACCAGTTGCCAAAACAACCGCATCAACCCCATTCATTATACCTTTGTTGTGCGTTACAGCTCGGTAAGGTTCAATTTGCGCAATACGAACAGCTTGCACAAATTTTTCGGCAAATTCCTGTGGATTTTCTATTTCCTTTGAATGTAATTCAGCAATTTTACAAGAAACTTCGGCACGCACCAAGCAGTTTGGTACGTAATTCGATAAAATAGACATGATAATTTGCAACGATTCTTTTTCTTCACTTGTAAACAAATCAAATTCCATTACTTCTTCGCGCAACACATTCGCAAATTCTTCTAAGCACGAGTTTATAAAATTAGCCCCCATGCTGTCTTTCGTATCAAAAGTGGCGTGTAATTGATAGTAGTTCGCTAAATCGGCTGTTTTATCAATTAATTCAATATTTAAAATACCACCGCCGCGTTTTTCCATGTTTTTGGTAATTTCGGCAGTTCTATTTCTAAAAATGGATTGTAAGGTATTAAAAAACTTAGTTAATTTTTCAAACGAACCTGCAAACATAAAGTGTACGTTTCCAATTTTTTCGGTTGATAAAACGGTAGCTTTAAAACCGCCGCGTTTGCTCCAAAACTTTGCTGCGTTTGCTGCTGCTGCAACTACCGAACTTTCTTCAATAACCATTGGTATGGCATAAGTTGTGCCGTTAATTACAAAATTTGGGGCAATACCTAAAGGCAAATAAAAATTGGTAATGGTGTTTTCTATAAACTCGTCATGTAATTTTTGCAATTGCTCGTTGCTGTTCCAATAGGTTTGCAGCAAAGGTTCAATGGCTTGGTTGTTGTTAAAATAATGCGCAACCAACCAATTTATTTTTTGATTTTTTGTAAGTTTAGAAAAACCATTAACAATATTCATATCGTAATTTATTTGGTGCAAAGATACATTTTTTTGGGTTTGGGTTTTATGTTTTGATTTACAACTCATGTGCGTATTATTTTTTTACCACAGATGCACAGATTTTTTTTATTAGAAAGATTTGTATATTTGGATTTGTTTCATTTAACTTTCTATTCTTTTAAGTATGAATAAAGAACCTAATATTTATTTTGTCAATTGTGGACACGGTTCAACGAGAAATTTAAATGATTGTGCTAAACTTGGTTTTATTTCAGCTGGACAAGGTAAAACTTTTGGTAAACAAATACAAAGGTTGAGCAAAGGTGATATAATAGCTGTTTATAGAAGTAAAGTTGGATTTGTAGGAGTTGCTAGAGTTATTTCAAATTCTATGGAAATTGATAAAGCTATTTTAAATGGTAAAAATGTAACGGAAGATATTTTTTCGCCTGAAACAGATATGTTTCGAAACAGTACTAATCAATTAAAAGAATGGCTTGTTGCTGTAAATTGGATTACTCCAGTGCTTTTGAGCGCAACTCCTAAAAGTGGAGCATTTAGTAATGTTAAAATTAGAAATGTTGTTTCTACACTTGATAATCAAAATGAGCTAAAACTTAATTTAGAACAACATTTTAATATAAATTTTCAAGATTTACTAAATGAAAGTAAATTAATAAAAAAAGTTCAAAGAGAAGAAAGCTTAAAAAAAGATGAAATAAAAACAATCACATTTCCAGATGACTTAGAATCCTTAACATTTCCAGAAGGAAAAGAACAGTATATTATACATAAAAAGAAAGAAAGAAATTCAACACTTATTAAACTTGCTAAACTAAAATATTTTGAAATAAACCCACGTCTATCTTGCCAAGTCTGTGATTTTTCTTTTTATGAAGAGTATGGAAAATTGGGATTAGGATATATAGAAGCACATCACATTTTCCCGATTTCAGAACTTACTGAAGAAACTGAATCTAAAATTGACGATTTAGTTTTCGTTTGCTCAAATTGTCATAAAATGCTACATAGACGCAGACCTTGGTTAACGTTAGAAACACTTAAAGAATTAATAATCAAATTAAAGTCTAAATAGAAATATAGCTTTCTAATCCAAAAAAAATACCTAAATTTCACTTTTTTAATTTTCAGGTTTATTTATGAAGAAAATTTTTTTGCTGTTTACCCTAATTGCAGCGCCGATAACAACCGTAAATGCGCAACAACAAATAGAAGTTGCCCAAATTTGGAACGGAACTTTTAGAACCAATCAACTAAATGCTTTAAATACGCTACACACTAAAAATCAGTACAGCGTTTTAGATTATAACCGCAACACACAAACTTTTACCATTGATGCGTTTGATTTTACTACCTTAAAAAAGGTGCAAACGTTGTTTTCTACTGAAAATTTCCCTGAAATAACTGAAATTTCAGACTATTCAATCAATAAAACCGACGATAAAATTTTAATTGCAACCAACAGCAATCCTATTTACCGTCATTCGTTTACATCGGTGTATTATTTATACGATATCGCTTCAAAATCAATACTTAAAATTAGCAACGAAGCCATTCAAGAACCGTTGTTAAATAAAAATGGAACAAAAGTAGCCTATGCCTTTGAAAACAATTTGTATGTTTTTGATGTTGCTACTAAAAAAACAACCCAAATTACCAACGATGGCGAAAAAAACGCTATTATAAATGGCATCACCGACTGGGTTTACGAGGAAGAATTTGCCTTTGTACGCGCTTTTGATTGGAATGCCGATGGTACCAAACTTGCCTTTATTAAGTTTAATGAAAGCAATGTTCCTGTTTTTTCGATGGATATTTATGGAGAAGAATTGTATCCGCAGCAACAAGTTTTTAAATATCCCAAAGCAGGCGAAAACAATTCAAAGGTAAGCTTGCATTTGTACGATGTTACAAAAGCTTCCACCCAAAACGTAGCGTTAAATAACGAAACAGCTTACTACATTCCACGTTTAAAATTTACCAATAACGCCAATGTTTTAAGTGTACAAACACTAAATCGACACCAAAACGAATTAAATTTATTGTTTGTTGATGCAGTTTCGGGCAAAACAACAACCGTTCTTACCGAAAAAGATAAAGCATATGTAGATATTACCGATAACTTAACTTTTTTAAACGATAATAGTTTTATTTGGACCAGCGAAAAAAGTGGGTACAACCATATTTATCATTACAATAACAACGGATCGTTAAAAAAGCAGGTAACTACCGGCAATTGGGATGTTACCAACTATTACGGCTATAACAAAAACAACGAAACCATTTATTATCAATCGGTTGAAAACGGTTCTACAAAACGCGATGTATACAGCATTAAGTTAAACGGATCGGGCAAAAAACAATTATCAAGTCAAAGCGGAACAAACAGCGCAACATTTAGCCCCGATTTCAACTACTTTATAAACAATCATTCTTCAAGCACAAAAGCGCCTTCAGTTCGTTTGGTTGATACTAATTCAGGTAAAACAATAAACGAAATTTTAAATAACACTGCATTAGAAAATAAACTGAAATCATATAATTTACCTACAAAAGAATTTACCACTTTTAAAAACGAAATAGGCAACGATTTAAACGGATATATTATTAAACCTACAAATTTTGATGCTAAAAAGAAATATCCCGTTTTAATGTACCAATATTCAGGCCCAGGTTCGCAAGAAGTTACCGATTCTTGGAGCGATTCTAACGATTATTGGCACATGATGCTTGCTCAAAAAGGATACATTATTGTTTGTGTAGATGGACGTGGAACTGGTTTTAAAGGTGCCGATTTTAAAAAAGTTACTCAAAAACAATTAGGAAAATTTGAAGTTGAAGATCAAATTTATGTTGCAAAACAATTAGCTAAAGAACCTTTTGTTGATGCTAATAGATTGGGTATTTGGGGATGGAGTTTTGGTGGTTTTATGAGCAGCAACTGTTTGTTTCAAGGCAATAATGTGTTTAAAACCGCAATTGCAGTTGCACCAGTTACATCGTGGCGTTTTTACGATTCGGTTTATACAGAACGTTTCATGACTACCCCACAAGAAAATGCATCGGGTTACGATGCCAATTCGCCAATAACTCACGCCGAAAAATTAAAAGGCAATTATTTACTAATACATGGCACTGCCGATGATAACGTGCATGTACAAAACGCAATGGTTTTAATTAACAAACTGGTTTATTTAAACAAAAATTTTGATTGGTTAATTTATCCCGATAAAAACCATGGTATTTATGGTGGCAAAACACGCGAACAATTATATACTAAAATGACCGATTACATTTTAAACAAATTGTAATTTTTTAGTACATTTGATTTTAACAACTTTTTAAGAAATCTATAATTTAAAATATGACAACAACTGAAAATCAACAGTTAGAAGCCATACACAATTTTCAAGGTAAATACCCTAAACAATTATGGTATTTATTTTTCTCTGAAATGTGGGAACGCTTTTGTTTTTACGGTATGCGCGGTATGCTTACATTTTTTATGGTGTACCAATTGGGTATGGAAAAAGATGTAGCCAACTTACAATATGGTGCTACACAAGCGTGGGTTTATGCTTTTACTTTTATTGGTGGTATGTTTGCCGATAAAATTCTAGGATTTAGAAAATCGTTATTTTGGGGCGGTTTATTAATGATAACAGGTAGTATTTTATTAATGATTGATCCGCATGAATTGTTTTTTACAGGTATTGCATTTTTAATTATTGGAACTGGTTTTTTTAAACCAAATATTTCATCAATGGTAGGACAATTATACAGCCAAAACGATCCACGTCGCGATGCTGGTTTTTCTTTATTCTATTCAGGTATAAACATTGGTGCTTTTTTTGGTGGTATTTTAATGATTGGCGTTGGAAAAGGCACTTTTTTTTCTAGCTTTATACCCGAAAACTTGCGTTGGAACGCCGCTTTTGGTTTAGTTGCTTTAGTAATGGCAGTAAGTTTACTTATTTTTGTTTTTACCCAAAAATCTTTGGGCCCAATTGGCTTACCTCCTATCGATTACAACAAATTTAAAAACAAACGTTGGTATGAATGGGCAGTTTATGTTGGGGCAATAGCGGCTGTGCCAGTAATTATAAAAATGGTTGCAAATACCCAATATACCGATTATTTCATGTATATCATTGGTCCGTTTAGTTTAATTTATTTGTTTTATGAAATGAGTAAATTAACCAAAGCCGAAAATAACAAGTTGTTAGCTGCATTGGTTTTTATAATTTTTTCGGTTGTTTTTTGGGCAATTTTTGAACAAGCGGGTGGTTCGTTAAGTTTATACGCTGCAGAACACGTAAACACCAATTTAATGGGTGTTAATGGTATTGATCCTAACATGGTAAACAACTCAGCCAACTCATTATTCGTAATTATTTTTGCTCCAATAGTTGGTTTGCTTTGGTTGGCTTTAGCTAAAAAGAAAGTAGAACCTAATGGTGTAGTAAAATTTGGAATTGGATTTTTGTTATTAGGTGCCGCTTTCTATATTTTTTATAGCGGACAGTTTTTTACGGTTTCATCTGGAATTGCATCGTTAAACATATTTACACTTGGATATTTTGTAGTTACTTTTGGTGAATTAGCATTATCGCCTATCGGTTTATCATTAATGACAAAATTAGCCCCTTTACGTTTACAAGGTTTTATGATGGGTATGTGGTTTTTAGCAAGTGCTTACGGCCAATATGTAGCCGGTTTATTTGGTGCAGGAATTTCGCCAAGTGAAAATGCAACAGCTGCCGAAAAACTAGCGGTTTACTCACAAGGTTACCAACAATTTGCTTTGTATGCTGTAATTGCAGGGGTAATTTTAATTGCCATTTCACCTTTAATTCGCAAATTAATGCAAGATGTTAAATAGATTTTTTAAAAAAATACACTCAAAAGCGGCTTTTTAGTCGCTTTTTTTATGCTTCATCTTAAATATTTTGCTTTATTTGTAAGTTTAAAACTTTTGTAATTTATGACCAATAATACAAAACCTTCTTTTTTTAATACGATAGGTTCGTTTAATAAAAACTTTTGGATTGCCAGTTTCATGGAACTTATGGAACGTTGGGCTTGGTACGGAATATATACTTTACTTGGACTTTATTTAGTTGGATCGACCGATACAGGAGGTCTTGGTTTTGACCACGTACAAAAAGGAAATATTATGGGTAATATTGTAGGTATACTGTATTTTTTACCCTTAATTTTTGGTGTTATTGCCGATAGGATTGGTTATAAAGTATCACTTACAATTGCATTTATTATAATGATATCGGGGTATTATTTACTTGGCGAAGTAAATACCTATTGGAGTGTTTACATGGTGTTTTTACTTGTTGCTGTTGGGGCTGCATTTTTTAAACCTGTGGCATCGGCAATTGTAGCGCGCAATACCAACGAAACTACCGGAACCATGGGCTTTGGTATTTTT